>MICJ01000026.1 GCA_001830835.1 Syntrophobacterales bacterium GWC2_56_13
GTTTTTCAGTTTTCCGGAGGTCCGACCGCGAGATTTCAATAACTTACGTCATTTGTTTTTCAGTTTTCCGGAGGTCCGACCGCGAGATTTCAATAACTTACGTCATTTTAAAGGCTGAAAAATGCCTACAACTGTCGAAGCCGGGGGCTCCTAATTCCAGCATGACCCACATTCCCACTAAAGATCTGAAGACCATGAAATTTATCATGGACTGGAAATCATTTCGTGTCAATCATTTGCTCGTTTGATTTGGCATTCAATAAAATGCTCCAGAAACCAAATGTGAACAGTTGTATTTGTAGTGATTTTGAAGAGATATCAATATAAAGAAAAAATCCTCTGCTATCGACTTAACTTTGCGCCAACAATGCGGTTTAGGCTGACACCTGATTCCGATGCTTGAATGGCAAGATTTCTGTGGACTTCGGGGGGGACACGCACCATAAACTTGCCGCTATATCTTTTACTGGCAATCGGTTGAGGTATCTCTTCGCCAGAATGCTTCATATCCTCGATCACGCCCTCGACAACTTTACGGATCCCCTTCAGAGCAGCTTCCGGTGTTTGATCCAGCCAACTCAACCTCTGAAATTCGGCACATAAGCCTACATATTCCTGATCCTCTTCAGACCAGGTTACACGGTATGTATAACGATCATCTTTCAGTGGCATGTTCAACCTCCAACTTCTCAATAGCCAACAGTACCTGCTTTACCTGGTACGCCTTGGCCTTACCCTTATGATTCTGTATGTTGATCCGCGGATCTCCTTTCCATGGTATCTTGTAAACATGGTGACTTCCATCCTTCTTTCGCGCCTGACCGAAATAATGAATACAGCCCTTGGTCAAATCAGAAAAACGAAAATCGTTTGGATTGTTTTTCATCTGTATAAGGATGTCTTCGATCTTGGCCATGTCTTATATAGTATCAATATTGATATTCATGTCAAGTAGTTTTTTTACCCCAAAGACCTCTTTCCCTTAGCATTTGCCGGGCTTTTCCATTTCCCATGCAGGATGTCCATGCATCGAATAGCCTCTGAGTCGCTGATCTTCCCGAGATAGACCTGCTTGGTTTTCAAATCCTGATGCCTCAAGATAACTTTCGATACGACTTCCAGGGGAACGCCGTTTCTGCTGGCATTGGTCGCCGAGTATCGCCGGAGGTCATGGGGCGAAATACGAACATTAACTTTCTCACCTAAACGCCTGACAAGAGATCTTGCTGTTGAATAACATATGGGGAATAGGCGGTCATCAGATTGAAGAACTTTATCCTTCGGCCCTGCAAGAATGCGCAGTTGCCCGGATGATTCGCTCTCGTGAGCTGTTCTATCGGTTGACAGCGAGCCGCGTTTTATGGAAAATAGGGCCAATACATCCGCCGCGGATGCATTGGCGGGAATCTTTTTCAATAAAAGGGATACGCGGATGCGGATACTGGGATTGGATTATGGCGGCCGGAGGATCGGTGTCGCCATCTGCGATGAGTTGGGGATGACGGCTCAAGGTCTAACCACCATCATTAAAAAGAACCGGGAGGCGGATCTCGGGGCGATCGCCGAGCTGGTCAGACAATATGACATCGAGCGTATTGTTATCGGTTATCCGCTGCGACTTGACGGCAGCGCGGGAATCCAGTGCGAAAAGATCGACCGGTTTGCCAGACGCCTGGAAATCCGCTTTTCGCTTCCCGTCATCCGCTGGGACGAAACGCTCTCCACGAAAGAGGCCGAGGAAATTCTCCGGGAGACCGGCATGCGCCGAGAAAAGAGAAAAGAGGCGGTCGATCGTCTGGCCGCCGGCGTCATCCTGCAGGGATATCTCGACTCACCGTTGTGCGCGGGAAAGGTTACCCGTTGCTGAATCGATTAAGAAAAGCGGTAAAGCAAAGGTGGGAAACGGCCTTTCTGCTCATTCTGATTGCGCTGCTCGCCGGCATCGCCTTCTACCGCTATGCCACGTCCCCCGTCAACCATCTTTCCGCGGCAAGGATTGTCGATATTCCGAAAGGATCGGGATTTTTCCGGATCACGGAGACCCTCAATGAGGCCGGTCTGGTAGAAAATCGCCCCTTCTTCTGGTTGCTCGCCCTCGGAAAGCAGGCGACCGGACACATCCGGGCGGGCGAATACGAATTTGTCGGTTCTATGTCGCCCGGGGAAATCCTCGACAAGCTGGTCCGGGGAGAGATCAAGGACTATCAGGTGACGCTGCCCGAGGACTTGACGGTGAACGACGTGGCCATAAGACTCCTCGCCG
Source organism: Syntrophobacterales bacterium GWC2_56_13 (assembly GCA_001830835.1). Lineage (GTDB taxonomy): Bacteria > Desulfobacterota > Syntrophia > Syntrophales > UBA5619 > JAKAFS01. The sequence continues at coordinate 2,264 of MICJ01000026.1, forward strand.
ACAAGCTCATCAACGAGAAGGAGTTCATGGCCCTCGCCACCGATAAACTGTTCCTGGCCTCTCTGGACATCGAGGGGGATAGCATCGAGGGGTACCTTTACCCGAACACCTATCTATTTGACCGTTCCATGACCACCAGAGAGGTCATCCGGATCCTCGTCCGGCAATTCTGGAAGAAGATCACACCGGAGATGAGAAAACGGGCGGAGGAGATCGGTCTGTCCCTCAACGAATGGGTGACCCTCGCCTCGATCATCGGCAAGGAGTCAGGAAACAAGGAAGAAAAGCCTCTCATCTCCGCCGTCTTTCACAACCGCCTGAAACTGGGGATGAAACTGCAGAGCGATCCGACCGCCGTCTACCACCTCGAACGGGAGGGCAACCCTGTGAAAACCGTTCTGCGAAGTCACCTGAAAAAGGACACGCCCTACAACACTTACATCATCAACGGCCTGCCTCCGGGTCCCATCGCCAATCCCGGCACCGATTCCCTGCGGGCCGCCCTGTATCCCGCCCCCGTCGGCTACCTCTACTTCGTGGCGACGAACGATGGGGCTCATCAATTCTCCTCCAGCTTCGAAGCCCATAACCGGGCCGTCTTAAAATATCAGATGAACAGATAAAAAAAGTAAAAATATTTCTTGACAAAGCAATCATCCTCCTCTATCTTTCCACCAAAGTGGGGCAAAGTGGATGAGAGTGGAGGATAATCCCATATGTCCGTCTTCAGAGGTCAATACCACCACGCCATCGACGACAAGGGGAGGGTCATATTCCCTGCACGCCTCCGCGATGTCTTCGCCGAAAAATACGACAACCGTCTCGTCATAACGAACTGGGACGGCTATCTCATGGTCTTCCCCTACGACGAGTGGCGCGTCATCGAGGAAAAGGTCTCCCACCAGTCTCTTCTGCGCAAGGAAGTCCGGGCCTTTCAGCGTTTTTTCATGTCGGGCGCCGTCGATTGCACCCTGGACGGCCAGGGACGCATCCTCATCCCCCCCAATCTCAGGGAGTTCGCAAAGCTGGAGAAGGACATCGTCCTGGCCGGCATGATCAAGGTCATCGAAATCTGGAGCAAGGACAGGTTCGAAGCGGAGCAGAAAAAGAGCGGAGACAACCCGGATGTCTTCAGCGATTATATGGCGGATCTGGGAATATAAAAGGCCTGTGACATGGACGCCTTCCACAAGCCGGTCATGGTCGGAGAGGTTGTCGCATCGCTTCGCTGCCGGGCAGGAACCGTCTATGTGGACGGCACGGTGGGAGGCGGAGGACACGCCGCGGCGATCCTTGAGAATACGGCGCCTGACGGCCTTCTGATCGGCATCGATGCCGACGGGGATGCCATCCGCGAGGCCGGGATACGCCTGGCCCCTTTTGGCGACAGGAAGATTTTAATGAAGGGGAACTTTGCCGACATGGACACCATTCTGGCGGGGATGAACATCGGGAAGGTGGACGGGATTCTCCTCGATCTGGGGGTTTCCTCCCACCAGTTGGACACGGCGGACAGGGGGTTCAGTTTTACGCTGGACGCCCCCCTGGACATGCGGATGGACCGCAGCCGGGGAATCAGCGCCTGCGATCTCATCCATACCCTGTCCGCGGACGAGTTAGAGAGGATCATCCGGGAGTACGGCGAAGAAAGAATGGCGGGAAGGATTGCCGGGGCAATCGCAGTGAATCGGAATCTTTTTCCTCTCCGGACCACGGCTGATCTTGCGGGCGCGGTGGTCAGGGCGTTGCCCCGACGAAGAGGACCGGCAAGGATCCATCCGGCCACGAGAACCTTCCAGGCCCTCCGGATCGCAGTCAACGACGAGCTTGCCAATCTGTACCGGGCTACAGCTTTCGGGGTGGCGCGGCTCAAAGAGGGAGGGCGTTTTTCGGTCATCTCTTTTCACTCTCTGGAAGACCGGATAGTCAAGAACGCCTTCCGCGCCGGAGAAAAGGGCTGCCTCTGTCCGCCGGATCTTCCCGTCTGTGCCTGCGGCCGAAAGCCGACCCTGAAGGTCCTTACTAGAAAGCCGGTGGTCCCCGGCGAGGAAGAGATCCGCGAAAATCCGCGGGCCAGAAGCGCAAAGCTCAGAACGGCGGAAAGGATTTGACCTATGCAGGCCGTAGAGGTCCTTAAACAGACGGTTCGGCAGGAGGAAAGGATATCCGGCAGCGTCGGATATTCCACCTGGATCTTCATCGCCTCCGTCCTCATGGCGGTGGCGCTCATCTATGTATGGAGCCACATCCACATGACGGAGCTGGAGTATCAGGTCGCCCGGGAAATGAACAGCCGGGAACAGCTCACCGAAGAACAGGCAAAGCTGAAGATCGAACTGGCCACACTGAAATCCCCTCAGAGGATCGAGACCATCGCCCAGGAAAAGCTGCAGATGACTTATCCAGGAAGGGAACAGGTGATTTTGCTCAAATGAACGGCGACGCCCGAAAATGGCTGAAATTCAGGATCGCCACCCTGCTGGCCTTCTTCCTGGTTCTGTTGATCGCACTTGCCTCGCGGGCCTTTCAGCTTCAGATCCTCTCCAACAAGGAACTGAAGGCCCTCGCCGAAAAGCAGCATACCCAGACCCTTCTCCTGCAGCCCGACAGAGGGATCATCTTCGACCGGAACGGAGAGAAGCTGGCCGCCACCATCATGGTCGATTCCGTCTTCGCCGACCCCACCAAGATCGAAAATCCCGCCGAAGCGGCCGAAAGACTCGCCGCCATTCTCCAGGTAGACAGGACGGTTATCCAGAAGAAACTGTCCGGCACGAAGAATTTCTCCTGGGTCACCCGGCGGATTGCCCCTGAACAGGCCCGTCTCGTGCAGGAGCTGCGCATCGATGGAATCTTCCTCGTGAAGGAGCCGAAACGCTTCTATCCCTCCGGCGAGCTGGCCGGCCACCTGATCGGCTTCGTCGGCCTGGACGCCACCGGTCTGGAGGGGCTGGAACTCAAATATGACCATTACCTGAAGGGTCCGCCGGAAAAACTGCTCTGGACGCGGGACGCCAAGGGGAAAAGGCTCTATCCCCGGGTGGAGATCCCCAAAGCCGCACCTCGTGAGAACTACAACCTCGTCCTGACCATCGACAACCGCATCCAGCACCTTGCCGAATCCCATCTGAAGTCGGCAGTGAAGGCCAAGGGGGCGAAGGGGGGATTCGCCATCGTCATGGATCCCCGCACGGGTGAAATCCTGGCCTTGGCCAACGAAATGGGATTCGACCCCAACCTTTTCTCGGCAGTGAACCCCGCCACCGGAAAAAACAAAGTCATCACCGACAGCTTCGATCCCGGTTCCACCTTCAAGCCGTTTCTAGCGGCGGCAGCTCTCGAGGAGGGAGTCGTCAAAGAAACAGACATCTTCAACTGCGAAGACGGCCATTATGCAATCGCCAACCGGGTGATCCATGAGGCGAACCGCAAGCGGCACGGCGCCCTGAGCTTCCACGATATTCTCAAGTACTCGAGCAATATTGGCGCGGTCAAGATCGGGGAAAGGCTCGGCAAGGAGAAGTTCTATCAGTACATCCGTAAATTCGGATTCGGCGAAAAGACCGGGATCGACCTCCCGGGTGAGGTGAGCGGAATCCTCCGGCCGGTGGAGAAATGGACACGGGTGGATGCGGCGACCGTCGCCTTCGGGCAGGGGGTTTCCGTGACCGCTATCCAACTCATCACCGCTCTGTCCACGATCGCCAACCAGGGCGTCATGATGAAACCGTTCGTCGTCCGCGGGCTCATGGATCGAAAGGGAAATGTCGTCCAGTCCTATCGCCCCACCGTGGTCCGCCGGGTCATCTCCGCCCAGACGGCAACGAGGATGACCGCCATCCTGACCGACGTGGTCGGCGCGGAAGACGGCACCGGCAAGCAAGCCCGAATCGCGAATGTCGCCGTAGCCGGAAAGACGGGAACCTCCCAGAAATTCGATTTCTCCCGGCGGGCTTATTCCACCGAGAGAGTCAAAACGTCCTTCATGGGATTCTTCCCGGCGGAGAATCCGCAGATTGCGATTTTAGTCATTCTCGATGAACCGCAGCGGGACAAATGGGGCGGCGTCGCCGCTGCCCCCGTCTTCAGGAATATCGGAGAGCAGATTCTGAACCGTTTCAAAACGAACATCCGGGTAAACTTCGCTCCGGACGAGGAGAAAACCGCTGATGACATGAAGCTGAGGCTCATTTCCGCCCCGGCGCCCCTCGCGAACCAGACTGCCCTGGAAGGGGACGAAGCAGCCGTACCGGATTTCCGCGGGATGACGATCCGTGACGCCCTGAGGAAAGCAAAGGAAAAAGGAATAGAGGTCCGTGTTATCGGAAGCGGCTGGGCGACTGCTCAGCAACCGGCCGCCGGCCTGCCCGCACCGGAGAACCGCCTCTGCACCGTCACCTTCAGCATGGGTTCATGAGAGGTTCCGATGCAACTGTCGCTCCTGATGAGAGGAATCGAAACAATGGGAACCACAGGGGATTCGGACGGCGAAGTTGCATCGGTCTGCTACGATTCACGGCAGTGCTGCAAGGGCGGCCTCTTTGTGGCGATCCCCGGCCTTAAAACGGATGGTTATCGCTTTATCGGCGATGCGGTGGCCAGAGGCGCTGCCTTTATCATCCATGAAGGTGAGTTCCGCCCCCCCGGCGGCGTTACTGCCATCCGCGTCCGCGACAGCCGCCCGGTCCTCGGCCGCCTCGGACGGAATTTCTTCGCCCACCCCTCTTCCCGGCTCTGCCTCCTCGCCGTGACAGGAACCAACGGCAAGACCACCGTAACCTATCTCCTGGAATCCATCTTCAAGGCCGCCGGCTATCCTGTCGGGGTTCTGGGCACGGTGAACTATCGGTACGGTGGAAAAACCTTTCCGGCGCCGAACACGACCCCCGAGTCCTTCGAAATGCAAAAGATCCTCCGGGAGATGGTCGATCACGGCGTCACCCACGTCGTGGCCGAGGTCTCCTCCCATGCCGCCGACCTCAGAAGGGTTGACGACTGTGCATTCGACGTGGGAATATTTACCAACCTCACCCAGGACCACCTCGACTACCACGAAACGATGGAGAACTACTTCCAGGCGAAGAAGCGCCTCTTTTCCGAAATCCTCCCCGCCGGAGAGAAGAACCGGCCGCTGAGGATGATCATCAACGGCGACGACATCTGGGGGCGACGGATCATCCGGGAAGTCCGGGGCGGCTGCTTCACCTTCGGCCTGGAGCGCCCCTGCGACGTCGCCGCAGACCCCTTTCGCCTGTCCCTCGACGGGATCGAGGCGACGCTCCGTATCGATGTGGAGAAGCTCGAAATTTCATCTCCCCTCCTGGGCCGGTTCAACCTCTACAATATCCTGGCCGCCGCGGCAGCGGCCAGGGCTCTCGCAATCCCCGTGCAGTTCATCCGGGACGGGATCGCCAGTCTCACCCACGTCCCGGGACGTCTGGAAAAGGTCAGTGCGGCGGGGCAACCCGCCGTTTTTGTAGATTACGCCCACACGGACGATGCCCTGCGGCGGGTCCTCCAGAATCTTTCCGCCTTCCGGGCCGGGAGGATCATCACCGTCTTCGGATGCGGCGGAGACCGGGACCGCGGGAAGCGGCCGCTCATGGGCGAAGCGGCAATCGCTTACAGCGACCTGACCATCGTGACCTCGGACAATCCGCGGACGGAAGATCCCCTGGAGATCATCCGGGAAATCGAAACGGGTATCCGGGCGCCCAAATTCGCGAAGCTCGAAGATCTCGAGCGTCATCCGGGTGAGCGAGGCTATCTTGTCATCCCCGACCGAAAAATGGCCATCACCGCGGCCATCGGTCTCGCCGGGAGTACGGACATCGTTTTAATCGCCGGGAAAGGACACGAGGACTACCAGATCATCGACGGCAGGAAGTTCCCTTTCGACGACCGGATGATCGCGCGGGAAGAGCTGACGCGTTGGCGGGTCGGGAGGACAGGATCATGAGAGAAAACGAGCCGGCTCTTTCCGCAGCAGAGATCCTGAAGGCCACGGGAGGAACCCCGCTGCGGGGCGGCGCCGGCTGGTCGTGCCGCGGCCTCTCCACTGACACAAGGAGCCTCCGGGAGGGAAATCTCTTCATTGCCCTCGCGGGAGAAAACTTCGACGGCCACGACTACCTCGCGACGGCCGCTGAACGGGGGGCTGCCGGTCTCGTTATCCGGAGGGACTCTTCGGAAAAGCTCAACACCCTGACCAAAGATCTGCCGGTGATCGGCGTCCCAGATACCCTGCGGGCGCTTGGGGACATCGCCCATGACTGGCGGGGGAGATTCTCCCTCCCGGTAGTGGCCATCACGGGAAGCTCCGGGAAGACGACCACTAAGGAGATGCTGGCGTCGATCTCTTCTCGCTCGCGAAATGTCCTCAAGACCGAGGGAAATCTGAACAATCAGATCGGCCTCCCCCTGACCCTTCTCCGGCTGCGGCCGGGGCAGCAACTCGCCATTGTCGAGATGGGAACAAACAGTCCCGGAGAGATCGCGAGGCTCGCGACCATCGCCGCTCCGGATGTAGGGCTGATCACGAACATCGGTCCCGCTCACCTGGAAGGGCTCGGTTCCCTGGAAGCAATCCGGGAAGAGAAGGGCGATCTTTTTCGGGTCATGGCCGGCAGGGGGACGGCGGTCATCAATCATGACGATCGGGCCATCGGCATCCTTGCCGAGCGCTGGCAGGGAAAGCGGATCACCTTCGGCCTGACGCCGGGCGCCGACGTCGCCGCCCGGCGGATCGAAAAGGCGGGACCCGCAGGGGTCCGTTTTCAACTCGTCATCGACGGGAGCGGACTCCCGATTCGCCTGGCGGCTCCCGGGGTGCACAATGTCGCAAACGCCCTGGCCGCGGCCGCCGCTGCGTGGACATTGAGCTTCGACCGGCGTCTCATCGCGGAGGGCCTCGCCGCCTTCCGCCCCCTCCCGGGGCGGGGCGAGATCAGGCCGCTCGGAAACGGCGCCTTCCTGATCATGGACACCTACAACGCCAATCCGGCATCGATGCGGAAGGCACTCCAGACCATGCAGGAACTCCGCCGAAGAGGCGCCGCCACCGCGATCCTGGGCGACATGCTGGAGCTGGGCGAGCGGGCGGAAGAATTGCATGAGGAAATCGGAACGCTCCTGACAAAGAACGGCGTAGACGCGGTTTTTCTCAAGGGGACGCTGACCCGGGCTATGGCAGCCGCGGCGATCCGGGGGGGGCTCCCGGCGGAGAGGATCGTTTTTTTCGACGACCCCAGGCAGGTCATCGACCGCCTCCGGCTTCACCTGAAGAAGGACGACTGGATTCTGATCAAGGGGTCCCGAAAAATGAAAATGGAAGAGGTAGCCGAGGCCCTCATCGAGGCATTTGACCTGAAGCCGCAAACGGTGTAAGTTTCGCCGCGCAAGAAAAGGCCGGACGCAACGAAAAGGAAGGAAAAATGCTTTTTCATCTTTTATATCCGCTACATGAAATATATTCATTCTTCAATGTCTTTCGTTATATCACCTTCCGGACGATCTATGCCGCGATCACCGCGCTCGTGATTTGCTTTGTTGTCGGTCCCTGGCTGATCCGCAAGCTCCATGAACTCCAGATCGGACAGACCATCCGGGAGGATGGACCGGACTCTCATCTCGCCAAGAAAGGCACTCCGACGATGGGCGGCATCCTGATCATCTTCGCCGTCACCATCTCCACCCTGCTCTGGGCCAACCTGACGGTCGGCTATATCTGGCTCGTCATCATGGTGACGGTCGGTTTCGGCCTCATCGGCTTTCTCGACGACTACCGGAAACTCACGCAGCAGAATAGCCGGGGCGTCCCAGGGAAAATCAGGCTGGCCGCGGAAATCGCGCTCGCGGCATTCGTCGGCATCGTCCTCTACATCAAACCGGGGTTCAACGCCCAGGTGACCATCCCCTTCTTCAAGACAGCGCTCCCGAACCTGGGATGGGGATATGTGCTCCTGTCGACGTTCATCATCGTGGGCGCCGCAAACGCAGTCAACCTGACCGACGGCCTGGACGGACTGGCCATCGGTCCGGCTATCACCTGCTTCATGACCTATCTCCTGTTCGCCTACTTCGCCGGCAACATCAAGATCGCCGCCTACCTCCAGATCCCCTATGTGGCCGGAACCGGCGAACTGGCCATCTTCTGCGGAGCGATCGTCGGCGCCGGCATCGGTTTTCTCTGGTACAACACCTATCCCGCCCAGGTCTTCATGGGCGACGTGGGATCCCTCTCCCTCGGCGGCGCCCTGGGCGCCCTTGCCATCCTGACGAAGCAGGAGATTTTGCTGGCCATCGTCGGGGGGATCTTCGTCCTGGAGACCTTCTCCGTCATCTTCCAGGTCGGCTGGTTCAAGATATCGAACGGGAAACGGATCTTCCGGATGGCACCCCTCCACCACCATTTCGAGCTCAAGGGCTGGGCCGAACCCAAGGTGATCGTCCGCTTCTGGATCATCTCCATCCTTCTTGCACTGGTGGCAATCAGCACGCTGAAGTTGAGGTGAGAGAAAACCCATGAAACTAGAAAAACAAAAGGTGGCGGTCATCGGCATCGGGAAAACGGGACGCGCGACAGCCCGTTTTCTCGCGGGGCGGGGGGCCCGGATCGCGGTGACCGACGAAAAGCCGGTATCGGCATGGGGGGAAGCCCTTGTCGAGCTGGAGGAGCTGTCTGCGGACCTGATCATAACCCCCTACGGACCGGAGGTGCTCACAGGCGCCGATCTGGTCATTCCCTCGCCGGGCGTCTATCCGGCAAACCCCATCCTCGTGGAGGCTCTCCGGCGGGAGATCCCGGTCTTGAGCGAAATCGAAATCGCCTGGCGCTTCCTGAAGACCCCTCTGGTCGCCGTCACCGGAACCAACGGGAAGACGACGGTCACGACGCTCATCGGAGACATGCTCTGCACAGCGGGGAAAAAGGTCTTCGTCGGAGGCAATATCGGCGCCCCCCTGATCGAATACGCGGACGGCCCTCAGAATGCGGACTGGATCGTCGCCGAGGTGAGCAGTTTCCAGCTCCAGTGGGCGCGTGAGTTCCATCCCCATGTCGCCCTTCTTCTCAACGTCACCAGCGATCACATCGACTATCACGGCAGCTTCGACGCCTACCGGCGGATCAAGGAAAGGATCTTCGCGCGACAGACCCCTTACGACCTCGCCATCCTCAACGCCGACGAAGCCTCCACGGCGATCCTGAGCGGGCGCCTGTCTGCCCGGACCGAGCTTTTCAGCTCCTCCGGCGCCGTCGCCTGCGGAATATTCCTGGAAGGAGAGAAAATGGTCCGCGTTTCCCCCTCCGGTGAGCGCGAGGATTTCCCCCTCGGGATAATCCGGATCCCGGGACGTCACAACGTCGAAAATGTGATGGCCGCCATCATTGCGGCCCGGGCGTGCGGATGCCTGCCGCCTTCCCTCATCGAAGCCGTCGAAAGTTTCCGAGGCATCGCCCACCGGATCGAATACGCCGGCGAGAAAAACGGCGTCGTTTTCTATGACGATTCCAAAGGGACCAATGTCGGGGCGGTCATACGGGCGCTGGAGAGCTTCTCTTGCCCTGTCATCCTTCTGCTCGGGGGACGGGACAAGGAGGGGGATTTTGCCGCCCTCGCGCCCCTGATCCGGAGCCGGGTCCGGGAACTGGTCCTCTTCGGCGAGGCCAGGGAGAAGATCAATGGTCTGGTCGGCGGGATGGTCAGGACCACCCTCGCGGCCACCATGAAAGAGGCGGTGACGACGGCCCGGAACCATGCGTCGCCCGGCGATGTCGTTCTTCTCTCCCCGGGGTGCGCCAGCTTCGACGAGTTCGCCAACTACAAGGAGCGGGGGAACGTATTTCAGAAACTGGTGAGGCAGATTTAGAGATGAAAAGTTCGTCCAGGGAAAAAAAACCGGATCTGATCCTCCTTTTGGCCACGCTGCTGCTGGTGACCATCGGAACGGTCATGATCTACAGCTCCAGCTCGATCCTGGCGACGGAGCGGTTCCAGGACGGTCAGTTCTTTCTCAAAAAGCAGATCCTGTTCCTCGGCCTCGGGCTGCTGCTCATGATCCTGATAATCAGAATCCCCTACTACCAGCTCCGGAAGCTGGCCTGGCCCGGAATCGCGGCCTCGGCCCTCTTTCTCTGCGCGATCTGGATCCCCCACCTGGGAATCCGCGCCGGCGGGGCCGTCCGCTGGCTCAAGCTCGGGGTCTTCTCCTTTCAGGTGTCAGAGATGGTCAAGGTGGCCCTGATCCTCTTCCTGGCCCATTTCCTGACCGAGAGGGTCAACCACATCCGGGAGATCCGCCAGGGGCTGTTCATCCCCCTGGCCGTCACGGGGGTCCTGGTTGGCCTGATCCTGCTGCAGCCGGATTTCGGCACCACCGTCATCATCGCCGTCATCGCCCTGATGATGCTCTATCTGGCCGGCGGTCGGATCGTGCACCTCGCCGGCCTCGTCGCGCTGTTCATCCCCGTGGCCCTCTGGCTCCTGCTCCACAAGAGCTACCGCCTGGCCCGCCTGGCGGCTTTTCTCGATCCCTGGAAGGACCCCCGCCATTCCGGTTTCCAGATCATCCAGTCGCTGATCTCCTTCGGTTCCGGCGGCCCCTTCGGCGTGGGGATCGGGGACGGGATGCAGAAGCTCTTCTACCTCCCGGAGCCCCATACCGACTTCATCCTCGCCGTGATCGCCGAGGAGGCGGGACTCATCGGCGTGGGCCTGATCCTGTCTCTCTATTTCATCCTGATCCTGCGCGGTTTCTGGATTTCCCTGAAGGCGCCCGATCTTTTCGGAAACCTGCTGGCCGCCGGGCTCACGATGATGCTCGCCCTGGAGGCCTTCATCAATATGGCCGGAGTGATGGGGCTGATCCCCCTCAAGGGGCTCGCGCTCCCCTTTCTGAGTTACGGTGGCACATCGCTGATCATGTCCCTGATTGCGGTAGGGATTCTATTGAACATTTCGTCCTATGAAGGGTAGATTGACCATGAGGTGCAATTCCGGCCAGCGAACTCCAGCAGAAACCCAGACGGCGGTCGGGAAGGCAGGAGAAAACCGCGGGATTGGGATGATCATCGCCGGAGGGGGAACGGGCGGCCATCTCTTCCCCGGGATCGCCATCGCCGATGAGGTTCTCGGCCGGAACTCGCTGAACCGAGTGCTCTTCATTGGAACGGAAAGGGGGCTGGAAAAGAAGATCCTCGGCCGGATGGGGTATCCCCTCCAGTTCCTCAAGGTCGAGGGCCTCAAAGGACGCGGGGCGCTGCAAACCGCGGCGGCCCTCCTGAAGATCCCCGGCAGCCTGGTCGCCTCCTTTCGGATCATCCGTGATTTCTGCCCGGACATCGTGATCGGCGTGGGCGGTTACGCCTCGGGACCGGCGGTCCTCGCCGCCCGTCTCATGGGTGTGAAAACAGCGATCGCCGAGCAGAACGCCTTTCCCGGATTGACCAACCGGATCCTCGGCCGCTTCGCCGAAAGGATCTTTCTGGCCTTTTCCGCATCCGAGAGGTGGTTCCCGAAAAGCCGGTCCCGGGTGACCGGAAATCCCATCCGGGCGGCCTTCTTTGAGGAAAAGACGGAAGACAGGAAGAAGGATCGGCGCTTCACCCTTCTCATCTTCGGCGGGAGCCAGGGGGCGCACGCGATCAACCGGATCGTCAGCGAGGCTCTCGACGATCTCCTGCCCCTGAAGGAACAGCTCCGCTTCATCCACCAGACGGGGGAAAAGGATCGGGAAATCGTCGCCGCTGCTTACAGCGAACGGGGGTTTGAGGCGGAAGTCTCCCCGTTCATCGTGGATATGGCCTCGGCCTACCGGTCGGCAGATCTGCTGGTGTGCCGGGCCGGAGCGACCTCCATCGCGGAGATCGCCGCCGGCGGGAAGGCAGCCATCCTGATTCCCTTCCCCTTCGCCGCGGCCGACCACCAGACGAGAAACGCCGAGGTCCTCGCCGGCGCCGGGGCGGCGGAGATGATCCCGGAGAGAGAGCTGAACGGCCGGAGGCTGGCGGAAGCGATCGAGCGGATCTACCGCGATCCCGGCGCCGTCCGGAGAATGGAAGCCGCCGCCGCCGCCCTGGGCAACCGGCGCGCTGCGGCGGACATTGTCGATGCCTGCCTGGATCTGATCGGAGAGCGACAATAGGCGGGACGCACTTGAGGTAAATAGATGAAAGACAACCTTCAGAAAAGCAACATGTACCGAAAGGTACGGCGCATCCATTTCGTCGGCATCGGCGGCATCGGCATGAGCGGGATCGCCGAGGTCCTCCTCAATCTGGGCTATGAGATCAGCGGCTCGGACCTCTCCGTCTCCGACATCACCCAGCGTCTGGACGACCTGGGCGCCGCTATCCACCAAGGCCACGACGCCGCCCATATCGGCAACGCCGACGTGGTCGTCATCTCCACCGCCGTCCGGCCGGACAACCCGGAGGTGCTGGCGGCCCATGAGCGGGGCATCCCGGTCATCCCGCGCGCCGAGATGCTGGCCGAACTGCTCAAGATGAAGTTCTCCATCGCCGTCTCGGGCAGCCACGGGAAAACCACGACGACCTCGATAGTATCGACGCTTCTCGCCCACGGCGGCCTGGACCCGACGATGGTGATCGGCGGCAAGCTTGCCAGCATCGGCGGAAACGCCCGCCTGGGGGACGGAGAGGTGATCGTGGCGGAGGCGGACGAGAGCGACGGCTCCTTTCTCAAACTGAGCCCCTGCCTCGCCGTGATCACCAACATCGACCGGGAGCACCTCGATTACTACCGGGACGTAGAGGAGATCAAGGAGGCATTTCTGCAGTTCGCCAACATCGTCCCCTTCTACGGTTCGACCATCCTCTGCCTGGACGACCAACACGTGCGGGAGATCCTCCCCCGGATCAAGAGAAAGGCGATCACCTATGGGCTTTCGGCGCCCGCCGACTACCGAGCGGAGGGGATCTCCTTCGCCGGGACATCCTCCCGCTTCTCCCTCTACTGCCGGGAGACTCTCCTGGGTACCGTCAAGCTGAACGTGCCCGGTCTGTTCAACGTCTATAACTCCCTCGCGGCGGTTGCGGTGGCGCGAGAAATGGGCCTGACCTTCCCCGTCATCCGGGAAGGGTTGCAACATTTCACCGGCGTTCAGCGACGCCTGGAGGTTCGGGGAGAGACCGGAGGGATCACCGTGGTTGACGACTACGGCCACCACCCCACGGAGATCCGCGCCACGCTCGCCGCGGCAAGGCAGGTCTGGCCCGGACGGATCATCGTCGTCTTCCAGCCCCACCGCTATACCCGGACGCAGGCCCTCTTTCAGGAATTTCTGACGGCCTTCACCGACGCCGATTCTCTGATCGTCACCGACATCTATGCCGCGAGCGAAGATCCGCTCCCGGGGGTGACGGCGGAGGGGCTCTGCGAGGCAATCCGGCGCGCGGGTCATCCCGATGCCGTTTATATTTCCGGATTTGATGCCATCGTGGATCATCTCGCGCAGGTGGCGCGGCCGCCGGATGTCATCCTGACCCAGGGGGCGGGAAGCGTCTGGAAGGCGGGAGAAGCATTTCTGAAGCGGAGCAAGGAAGAGAAGACGAATGAGCGCAGATGAGGTCTTTCGCGAAGAGCTTAGGAAGCTGATGTCCGGGGAGATCCTTTTCGACGAGCCGGCGGATCGTCACACCTCGATCGGCGTCGGAGGCAGGATCGATGCCCTTGCTTTTCCGGAAAGCGAAGAGGAGATTGCGCGTCTGGTCGCCTTCCTCCGGGCGCGCCAGGTCTCTTTCCTCCCCGTCGGCAACTGGACCAACCTGATCGTCCGGGACGGAGGCTACCGGGGCGTCCTCATCTCGCTCGCACGCATGCGCGGCCTGAGCATGGGGGAAAGTGGAGACGGCGGCATCCTTGTGAAGGTGGAGGCCGGCGTTTTGCTGTCCGAACTGGTGAACCTGTCGGTGCGTGAGTCGCTCACTGGAATGGAGTTCTGTGCGGGCATCCCCGGCAGCGTCGGCGGCGCCATCCGGATGAATGCCGGGGCCTATGGGGGTGAGATCAAAGATATCGTCGCCGTGCTGCGTCTCTTCGATCCGTCCGAAGGGTTCCGCACCGCCAACAAGGACACCCTGAGTTTTTCATACAGAAACCTTGACTTGCCCTTTGAAACGATTATCATCGGCGCAGTGTTCAGAATGCGGTGGGGGGACGCGGAGGGGATCGCCGGACGGGTCCTGGAAATCCTCGCGGGGAGAAGGGAAAAACACCCGTTGGAATTCCGGAATGCCGGCTCCGTCTTCAAGAATCCGCGGGGGATCCCGGCCGGAAGACTCATCGAAGAGGCTGGGCTCAAAGGAATCCGGACCGGCGACGCCCAGATATCGGAAAAACACGGCAATTTTATCGTCAACCGGGGACATGCCACCGCAGGGGAGATCCTCTTTCTGATCGCCCTCGTCCAGCAGCGGGTTTTCGAGGCGACGGGGCATGCCCTGGAAACCGAGGTGAGGATCATCGGGGAATAAGTGTATCAATGAAGACTACGTATCGTCTGCAACTGGAAGCGAAAAAAAACCGGCTGAAGCGCCGCGCGGGAGAGGTCGTGCGGGAAACCGCCCGAGCGCTCCTCCTGATGGGCGTCATCGTCGCCGCGACCGCTGTGCTTCTCACCGCTTTTGACTACGTGGTCCGCTCCCCCTATCTCAGCATCCGGGAGACCGTCGTTCGGGGCTGCAAGGAACTTACGGAAAAGGACATCATGGCCCTGGCCGCCGTCCAGTCAGCGCCGAACATCCTGAGCCTCAACCTGGATGCGATAGCCCGCCGGATCGGCGTCAATCCCTGGATCCGGAATGTCTCCATCGGCAGGGAATTTCCGAACCGTCTGGTCATCGTGGTCCAGGAAAGGGAGCCGGTAGCCCTCCTCGAAAGGGAAAACACACTCTATCTGTTAGATGGCGATGGGACGCCTTTCAAGAAAGTGGAGACAGGGGAGGGAAACGACCTTCCCGTTCTGACGGGCTTCGTCCGGGCGGGCAGGATCGATGAGCCGCTTCTCAAGAGCTCCCTGGCGCTCTTGAACACCCTCGCGGCGGCGAAGGATGTCCCCCCGATCGGCGCCGCCTCGGAGATCCACGGAGACGAGACCTTCGGGCTCTCCCTCTTCACCGACATGGGACTCTGCCTGCAGCTCGGTTTCGAAGGCTATGAAACAAAGTTGAAGCGCCTGATTCCTGTCATGGAGGATCTGGATAAAAAGAACCTGAAATCGGCTTTCCTGCTCATCGACCTCAACGATCCGGCCAAGATCAATGTCCAGAGGCGAAATCTCCTGGTGCCGACAGTACCGGCAGTCGGCGGGAAGGGATACCGGATGTAGGAGATTTCAAGACATGCCTGACCATTCGGCAGCGATCGGGGAATAGATGATGCTGCCGCGAAGAGTGTAACGTTCAACAGGGGGCTGGAGGATTGGATGGGGAAAAAAGATAACGTCATTGTCGGTCTGGATATCGGGACCACGAAGACCTGTGCGATCGTCGGTGAGGTCAAGGAAACTGGGGTCGACATCATCGGCATCGGTTCCCACCCCTCGGAAGGGTTGAGAAAGGGCGTCGTAGTCAACATCGAGAGCACCGTCGAATCCATCAAGCGGGCGGTGGAAGAGGCGGAACGCATCTCCGGCTGCGAAATCCGTTCCGTTTATGTCGGCATCGCCGGCGGCCACATCCGGGGCCAGAACAGCTTAGGAATCGTGGCCGTCAAGGGACGCGAGGTGGAAGCGGATGATGTAGAGCGGGCAATCGATGCGGCCAGGGCGATCGCCATCCCCCTGGACCGACAGATCCTCCATACCCTGCCCCAGTACTTCGTAGTCGATGAACAGGACGGGATCCGCGATCCGGTGGGAATGTCGGGCGTCCGCCTGGAGTCGAAGGTCCATATCGTGACCGGCGCCGTCACCTCCATTCAGAATATCGTGAAATCGGTCAACCGGGTAGGACTGGATATCAAAGAAATCGTCCTGGAACAGATCGCCTCCAGCGAGGCTGTCCTGAGCCTCGACGAAAAGGACCTCGGGGTCGCCCTGCTCGACATCGGCGGCGGCACGACCGACATCGCGATCTTCTCGGAGGGAAGCATCAAACACACGGCGGTCCTGCCGGTCGGAGGCAATTATGTGACGAGCGACATCGCCACGGGGCTGCGGACTCCGATCGCCGAAGCGGAGAGGATCAAGATCAAATACGGCTGCGCTTATATGCCGCTGATCCCCAAGGATGAGGCCATCGAAGTTCCCAGTGTCGGGGGGCGAGCGCCGCGGGAGGTCTCCCGGCAGATCCTGGGCCGGATCATCGAGCCCCGCATGGACGAGATCCTCAGCATGGCCTACAAGGAGATCACCAAATCCGGTTGCGAGGACATCCTGGCCGCGGGGGTAGTCCTGACGGGAGGGGCCTCGATCCTCGAGGGTGTCCCCGAACTGGCGGAGCAGATCTTCAACATGCCGGTCCGGCGGGGCTGCCCGACGGACATCGGGGGGCTTACGGACGTGATCAACAGCCCCCTGTATGCGACCGGTGTCGGGCTTGTTCTCTATGGAAGCCGTAACATAGCACGAGAGGCGCTGAGCAGGGCGGAGGGAAATTTCATCAGCCGTATGTTCAAGAGGCTCAAATTGTGGGTTCTTGAATTCTATTAAGGAGGGGAGGAGTTATGTTCGAATTGTCGGATACGGGTTTTGTGAGCGCGGCCAAGATCAAGGTGATCGGCATCGGCGGCGCGGGTGGGAATGCGGTGAATACCATGATTTCATACAACCTGCGGGGGGTTGATTTCATCGCGGCCAATACCGATGCACAGGCGCTGGGGGCCTCCACTTCACCGATCAAGATCCAGCTCGGCGTCGAGGTCACCAAAGGGCTGGGCGCCGGTTCGGACCCCGATATCGGCCGGCAGGCCGCCCTCGAAACCAGGGAGCTGCTGCGGGAACAGCTTGAGGGAGCCGACATGGTTTTCATCACCGCCGGCCTGGGAGGAGGCACGGGCACAGGAGGGTCGCCGATAGCGGCGGAAATCGCCAAGGAGATGGGCGCCCTGACTGTGGCGATCGTGACGAAGCCCTTCCAGTTCGAGGGGAAGAGACGAAACAGCCAGGCCGACGAGGGAATCGCCGAACTGCGAAAGAGCGTGGACACCCTCATCATCGTCCCCAACCAGCGGCTCCTCAGCCTGGGCGGCCGCAATGTCTCGCTCCTCGAAGCCTTCAAGAAGGCCGACGACATTCTCTACCATGCCGTCAAGGGGATCTCCGATCTGATCATGGTTCCGGGGCTGATAAACCTCGACTTCGCCGATGTGAAGAACATCATGTCGGAAATGGGTTTCGCCCTGATGGGGACCGGCGTGGCCAGCGGCGAGAACAGAGCGGTGGAGGCGGCCCAGAAGGCGATCTCCTCGCCGCTTTTGGAAGACAACACCATTCAGGGCGCCCGCGGCGTTCTATTGAACATCACCGGCGGCCCGGACATGACCCTCTACGAGATCCACGAGGCCTCCTCGCTGATCCAGGCCGAGGCCCACGAGGATGCGAACATCATCTTCGGCACCGTCGTCGACGAAACGATGACAGACGAGATCCGGATCACCGTGATCGCCACCGGCTTTGAAAATCCCGGCATACCCAAAGCCAACGTCACGACGCTCGGCATTCTCCGGCGAAACAACAATCTGGCCGTGCCAACCTACATCAGGAACGACAAACCGGTCGACGTATGCGGCACAGTCAAGACCGACAGAGGCGAAGATGAGGGGAAGCCCGATCTGGAGATCCCCACGTTCCTCCGGAGGCAGGCGGATTAACAGGGTGTTGAAAACACCCGGGGAGTCGAAGGCCTGAGCATGTCCTGGAAACTGAAAAAGAAATGCCTCGCTCTCCTCGCCCGGGAAGAGGGGTACACCCGCAAGATCTGGGGAGATGCCCTGACGATCTGTCTCGCCTACCCGAACGTTTACAGGACGGGGATGTCCAATCTCGGGTTTCAGACCGTCTACGCCCTCATAAACCGCCATCCCGCCTGCCTGTGCGAACGGGTCTTTCTCCCCGATCCCGGCGACGAAGCGGGCCATGCCGCCTCCGCAACCCCGCTCTTCAGCCTCGAATCGCAGAAGCCCCTCGGCGATTTCGACCTGGTCGCCTTCTCCCTCTCCTTCGAAAACGACTATCCCAACATCCTCCGGATTCTCGATTTGGCGGGGATTCCTCTCGCAGCCGAGATCCGAAGAGAGAAGGACCCCCTCGTTATCGGCGGCGGCATCGCCGCCACCCTCAACCCCGAACCCCTCGCCGACTTCTTCGACCTCTTCCTCTTAGGCGAAGGCGAGGCCGTTCTCCCCGAATTTCTGGATGCCGCGGTCGCCCTCCGCCGGCAGCTTACGCGGGAGGCATTCCTCGCCCATGCGCAGAAAGAGATCTCCGGGGCCTATGTCCCCCGTTATTACCGGGTCACGTACCAATGCGACGGACGTATCGCCGCCCGGGAGCCCGTCGACGCCGCCTTCCCCCGGCGGATCCCCAAACGGTGGGTCCCTGACCTCGACACATTCCCGACCGAACAGGGCATCACCACCGCCGGCACGGAGTTCGGCGGCATGTTTCTCACGGAGGTCAGCCGGGGGTGCCGGCGGGGCTGCCGTTTTTGCGCCGCCGGTTTCGTCTGCCGGCCGGCGCGTTTCCGGAGCGCCGCGTCTCTGGAGGGCTCCTTCCGGCGGGGGCTAGAAAAAAGGAAGACGATCGGCCTTTTAGGCACGGCCGTCTCGGACCACCCCGATCTCATCCCCCTGTGCCGTTCTATCCTGGACAGCGGCGGAGGATCTGTGGCCGTCGGCTCTCTCCGCCTTGATCGCCTGAGCGTCCCCCTGGTAGCGCTCCTGAAGGAAACGGGAATGGAGACCGTCTCCCTCGCACCTGAGGCCGGATCTCAGCGTCTCCGGGATGTGATCCGCAAGGGGTTCACTACAAAGGAGATCTTTTCCGCGGTTGAAAAACTCATCGAATATGATATGGTGAACCTGCGGCTCTACTTCATGGTGGGTCTCCCGACGGAAACGGATGAGGATATTGATGCCATCGTCCAACTGGTCAAGGGGATGGAGCATCGCGCCCGCCGGTATTCGGCGGGCAGGAAAGGCTTCCGGCGTCTGACGCTCAGCATCAACCAGTTCATCCCCAAACCCGGGACGCCCTTCCAGTGGCACCCCCTGGAGGATACGGCCATCGTCAGGAAAAGGATCCGGCGGATCACCGGCGCCTTGCGGGACGAAAAGGCGGTCCGGGTCATCCACGACATCCCGAAGTGGAATTATATCCAGGCGCTGCTCTCGCTGGGCGACCGAACGGTGGGAAAACTGCTGCTGGCGGTTCACCGTCACGAGGGCAACTGGGCGCAAGCCTTTAAGGAAGTGAATGTGAATCCCGACTTCTACGTCTACCGCCGGAAGGAGACCGGGGAGATCCTGCCGTGGGATTTTATCGATCACGGCATTGAAAAAACACTCCTGATCAGCGAATACCGGAAGGCACTGGGGACAGATTTAAATCTGTCCCCATAAACGGCCACCGGGGACAGATTTAAATCTGTCCCCATCTAAACAAGGAGACAAAACCATGACCACCGTCCGCATCCCCCATCCCAAGAGCAGACAGATGAAGGGGATGATCCTCTTCATCGCCGCACTGGTCCTGTTGGTTGTTTTTCTTCGGATCATCGGCCTGATTACCGAATGGTTCTGGTTTCAGGAAGTGGGTTATCAGCAGATCTTTACTGTGACCCTCCTGGCGAAGATCAAGACCGGCCTTCTCTTTGGCGCGGTTTTCTTTCTCATCCTCTACGGCAGTCTCCTGATCGCGCTGCGCCTTTCGCGGGAACCTCTTTTCGGCGATCAGGCGGGATCGTTCGACATTCCGCTCCGGCAGATGGAGCCGGGCGCCCTCAAGATCCTGGTCTCCGCGGGATCGCTCCTCTTCGGCCTTTTCGCCGCGGCGAACGGATCCGATCAGTGGGAAAACTTTCTCCGCTTCGTCAACGCGACCCCCTTCGGCGTCTCCGACCCGCTGTTCCGGAAGGATATCGGCTTCTACGTCTTCCAGCTTCCCTTCCTTCTCCATATCTACGGCTGGCTGAAGTTCGTCCTCATGGTGACGGCGGCGACGACGGGAGTCATCTATCTCATCAGGCGATCATTTCTGTTTATACCGCCCCGGGTATGGAAGATTGCGCCCGCCGCCCGTGCGCATCTCGCCCTCCTTGTCGCCCTGTTCTTTTTCTGGGGCGTCTTCGGGACCTGGCTTGACCTCAACGACCTCCTCTTTGCGAAACGAGGGGTGGTCTTCGGTCCCGGCTACACCGACGTGACCACCCAGATCTGGGTGCTGAAACTCATGATGGGGCTCTATGCACTCTCCGGGATCGCCGCGATTTTATATGCCTTCCGTCCGGACTGGCGGGTTCCGGCGGCGGCGGTTCTCCTTCTCATCGCCGTGACCGTCCTGGGCCGGGGGATCTACCCCTCCCTCGTCCAGAAATTCCAAGTGATTCCCAACGAGATCGTTGCCGAAACCCCCTATCTGGAGAAGAACATCCGCTATACGCGCCTTGCCTATGGCCTGACCCAGATCGAGGAGAAGGAATTCCCGACGGAGGAGAATCTGACGGCGAAGGACCTGGAGAAGAACAACCTCACGGTAAAGAACATCCGGCTGTGGAACCATGCACCGCTCCTGCAGACCTACGGCCAGCTCCAGGAGATGCGGACCTACTACAAGTTCACCGGCGTCGACAACGACCGCTACACGATCAACGGCGAATACCGGCAGGTGATGCTCTCCCCGCGGGAGATCTCCTATCCGGCCCTGCCGTCCCGGACCTGGGTGAACGAACATCTTGCCTACACCCATGGCTACGGCGTCGTTCTGGGCCCGGTGAACCGCATCTCCCCGGAGGGGCTCCCGGAATTCTTCATCAAGGACATCCCCCCCGTCTCAACGACGCCCCTGAAGGTCACCCGTCCGGAGATCTACTTCGGGGAGAACTCCAACGAATATGTCTTCGTCCGGTCCAAAATGCCGGAGTTCGACTACCCCGTGGGCGACAAGAACGTCTACTCTCGCTACGAGGGAAGGGGGGGCGTCCCCCTCTCCTTCTGGAGGAAACTGATCTTTGCGGTCCGTTTCGGTTCCATCTCCCTGCTTCTTTCCGACGATATCACCGCCGACAGCCGGGTGATGTACCACCGCAATGTCCGGGAGCGGGTCTCCATGATCGCCCCCTTTGCACACCTCGACCAGGACCCCTACCTTGTCATCTCGCCGGAGGGGCGCCTGCTCTGGTTCATCGACGGCTACACGGTCACGGACCGCTTCCCCTACTCGGAGCCCACCCTGGACGTGGGCAACTACATCCGCAACACCTTGAAGGCGGTGGTGGACGCCTATGACGGAACGGTCCAGCTCTACGTGAGCGATCCGACCGACCCCATCATGCAGACCTACAGCCGGATCTTCCCCGGCGTCTTCAAGTCCCTGGGCGAGATGCCGGAGGCGCTCCGGAACCACATCCGCTATCCGCCGGGGTTGCTGGCGATCCAGGCGCGGATGTACCGGGCGTACCACATGCAGGACCCGCAGGTCTTCTACAACAAGGAAGACCTCTGGTCGATCCCGGGGAAACAGGTCGCCGGCGGCAAGCAGGCCATGGACCCCTACTACACGATCATGAAGCTCCCCGGGACCGAGAAGGAGGAGTTCATTCTCCTGGCCCCCTTCACGCCCAGCATGAAGGACAACATGTCGGCCTGGATGGCCGCCCGCTGCGACGCCCCAAATTACGGGAAGGTGATCGTCTACAAATTCCCCAAGCAGAAGCTGGTCTACGGCCCGCGCCAGATCGAGGCCCGGATCGACCAGGACACCGAGATCTCCAAGCAGCTGACGCTCTGGCAGCAGCGGGGCTCGAACGTGATCCGGGGGAGCCTGCTGGCAATCCCGATCGAAAAGTCGATCCTCTACGTCGAATCCCTCTACCTCGCCGCAGAGAACGGCCAGCTCCCCGAGCTCAAAAGGGTGATCGTAGCCTACGGAAATACAATCGCCATGGAGGAGACGCTCGACCTTGCCCTGCAGAAGATCTTCGGCGGGGGGCAGATAAAGGACCGGGAACCACAGACGGGGGTGAGGCAGCCGGCGGCGGGCGCGGAGCTGAGCGACCGGCAGACGGCGATCGAGGCCCTCGGCCATTTCCGGAAGGCGCAGGAATTCCTCCGGCAGGGGAACTGGGGTGGGTTCGGCGAGGAGCTTAAAAAAACGGGAGAGATCCTTCTCTCGATCGAAAAGAAGGGCGGAAAGGCAAAATAGCGTTTCTAAGTAAAAAAACCGGCCGGTTGGAAAGCCGTCAATAGGGTTACACAGATCTTTTAAGGAGGTTATGGTCATGGTCAGGGATAGTGCGGCGGTTTCCACCACTGCATGCCGGAAAAAAAGAGAGGCCCCCGGCCGGGGACTCGTCAGAACGGTCGTTTGCCTGTGCCTGCTGCTTCTGGTGAGCGGCTGCACGCCCAAGCTCTACAACATTGACATGCGGTATCAACCGACAAAGACGATCACGCCGGCTCCGAACGACGGCCGGAAATACAGCCTGACCGTGGCCTCTTTCACCGACCGCCGGAAGATGGACGACACGCTCCTGATCGGTCGGGTCTTTAAATCCGACGGCTCCTCCATCCCGATCCTGCCTAAATACGTCAAGGCGACGGACGCCGTGGCCTCGGCGCTCCGTGAACTTCTCATCAAATCGGGATACAGCGTCGTCCCGGACAAGCCGGCCTGGAACCTGGAGGAGGCCGCCATCCAGCCGGGCTGGGGCACGCTCCTCGTCGGCGGCGCCATTGACGATCTCGATGTGACCTGCCTCGACACTATCCCGAGAATACGCTACACGGCCAAGGCGCGGGTGACGCTGATCTTTGCCGACGTCCAGAAGAAGAGAATCTTCTACAAGGTCACTTCGGAGAGCAGTTCTTCCCTGGATCATGTCGTTTTTTCAGAGGAGAAGTTGGAGAGCCAGATCAATGGCGTCCTGTCGGACGCGATGGAAAAGGCGATCGAAGGGCCGGAAACCGGCCGCCGGATTCGGGAGGTGCTCAAACAGTAACTGCCTCCGGCCGGCTTCTGCCGTCAAGGCTCTCGCAAAACCGGCAGGCAAGCCGTCAAAACAGGGAGCCGTCACCAGTGGGGCTGGTTGCCGATGCGGTGTCCCATGACCTCGGTGGTGTCGGACACCACGACGAAGGCGGCCGGATCCTCGCTGCGGACGATCTGCTTGAGGGTCGCCACCTCCCGGAAGGTCACCACCGTGTAGAGGATCTGCTGCTCCCGCTGCGAATAGGCCCCCTGACCGCGCAGGATGGTCACGCCGCGGTGGATTTCGGTGAGAATCCGGGGAGAGATCTTTTCCCACCGGGGCGAGATGATGAAGACCGCCTTCCGCTGGCTTAAGCCCGTCACGACCAGGTCGACGATCTTCGTGGAAACATAGAGGTAGATCAGGGTATAGAGGGCGTCTTCCAGGGAGATGAGCAGGGCCGCGGTTGCCAGCACCAGGGTGTTGAAGACCAGGACCGTCGTTCCCACACGGATGGAAAAGCGCTGGAGGAAGATCACCGACAGGATATCGGTCCCGCCGGCAGATCCCATCGATTTGAGGATAACCCCCGACCCCGTTCCGAAGATGAGACCGGCAAGAATGGCGGCCAGCAGCTTGTCCTGGACCGGAACCGGGAATTGAGCCCATTGGACGGCGGCGGAAAAGATCAGCGTCCCGACGATGCTGTAGAGGAAAAACCGGCGGCTGATGAAAAACCAGCCGGCGATGAACAGCGGCACGTTCGCAATGGCGTAG
This sequence comes from Syntrophobacterales bacterium GWC2_56_13, assembly GCA_001830835.1. Taxonomy (GTDB): domain Bacteria; phylum Desulfobacterota; class Syntrophia; order Syntrophales; family UBA5619; genus JAKAFS01. The sequence goes on from MICJ01000026.1 coordinate 26,187, forward strand.
ATCAAGGCAACGGAGAGAGACGGGACGAGGTAATGAAAGACGAGGGCCAGACCCGTCACGCCGCCGCTGACGAAGCCGTGGGGAATCAGGATGCCGTTGACGCCCACGCCGCACAGGAGGCTTCCCAGAACCAGCAGCGCCAGGTTCCAGCCGATGTTCTTCAGAACCGGCCAGCCTCCCCACCGGAAAAGGACCGGCATCGTCATCACCTCCCGTTCACGGATGATCCCCGCAGTGATCGGTCTGCGGGGATTCGTATTTCCGGCAGCCTCAGGCGTCGCCTCCGGACGAAAGCGCCCACCCTGCCGGTGCGAACATGATACAGGGATTGCTGGAAAAAGTATACCGGCAATTCCCGCGGCGACCACTTCATCGCCCCTGCCGCTCTGCAAGGAAACGCTCTCAGGATCATCTGTTAAAGGCAAACCCAGATTATGTAAAATAGGACATGCACGGCTTAGAAAAGCTCTTTATACGCCGGCGTTGGTATCTTCTTGATGACATCCATGCAGAGCCATTTCCCGAATTCCACCACGCGCTTCTGATGACACGAAGGACAGAAATGACGGCGCTTGCA
>MICJ01000027.1:0-6503 GCA_001830835.1 Syntrophobacterales bacterium GWC2_56_13
GACGTCCCGGCTGTTTCGGTCATACTTTTACTCCGTAAATTTTCCAGCCGGGTCTATGGCCAGCAGGTCGTGGGGCGCGGTCTCCGGCTGAACGTGCGTGATACGGATCTTCAGGAAATCTGCGCCATTGTGGACCATGAAAAGCTCAAACACGACTGGCTGTGGGATATCGTCGGCGCGAAAGTACGCAAAGACGTGGAACAGGCAACCCTGTTCGGCGACGAAGACCTGCCACCCAAACGCAAGCCGCAATTCGTCGTCAATCCTGATCTGCTTATCCCTATTCCTGAACCGCTGGAAGAAGAAAAGGCCGATTTCGATGATGATTTAGCCAATATCAGCATTGAAACGAGCGATTATCCTAAGTGGCAGAAAATATTGGACGAGTTTGATTATAGCGTGGAAACGGAAATATCACGGGTTGAGATCAGCGGCGTGATGGGGCAGACCCTGGACGGTTCGGGTTTCCGTGAAATTCGTGAAGCCCCGGCGCTCTATGGCGTAAGGAAACCTCTGAGTGAAATTGACGACCCCATCCAGCTTGCCGAGCTTTTGAAGACCAGCGTCAGAGATGTCGCTGCCGACCTTCTGGCGGAGGAGGGCATCGGTTCCCATGAACTCGGTTATATTTACGGCGTGCTGATGGATCATGTCCGCAAGAAAATGCTGGGCGGAAAAACCGTCGGCGCGGCGGGCGTTGCGGAATTGAGACATGCCCTTAACTGTCGCCACCGGTTGGCCGCCAACCTCAAGAATCGTCCCGGATTGGTTGCCAGCATTGTAAACTATAAGCAGGAGGCAGGCCATGCCGACCAGTGAACGGGGAGACTTTGAAAACCCGACCAAGAGCGCCTATTCTGTGGAGCGGTACGACTCATCCTGGGAATTGCAATACATGAAGCGCCTGGAAAGGGATAAAACGGTGGCTAAATGGACAAAAAGTCACGGCATTGCCATCCAGTATGTAACCGAGGCCGGCAATGTGCGCGGCTATCATCCGGATTTTCTTATTGAAAGAGTGGACGGTGTCGTTGAACTGCATGAAGTGAAAGGCGGACAGTATCTAACCAACCCCGACACGCTGCGCAAACATGAAGCCGCCCGGAACTGGTGCCGGAAGCGGGGGATGACTTTTTTGGTTATTACAAAATAATGTTCTGTATCGCACATGTATCTGCCAGGGGTATCCTTCAAAAAGCACTTGCCGTTTGTAATCTGGTCTTTTCATATCGCGGGGCCATCTTCCTTGAGCTTGCCCAAGAGGCCGCAGATATGAATGAGGTCAGCGGGCAGCCGGTTGATGATTTCTCACTTCTGACCCTTCAATTCCCTGATCTTCCCAAGCGTATCCTGATAAACGTCTTTTTTTGAAGGATTAAGTTCTATTGCCTTAAGCGCGAGTTCCTCTGCCTCGTTGAGATTTTCCTTTTTTGTGTAATAAAGCCAGGCAAGATTGTTGTACGCGTCTGAATGATCGGGGTTTTTCTTTATTGCTGTCTTATATGCCGACTCCGCCTCATCAAATTCGTTTTTTTGAAAATAGACATTACCCATGTAAAGATACGCCAGAGGGAGTTTTTTTGATGCAAGCTTGTATTCTTTCAACGCATGATCAATCTCTCCTTTTTTCTCATAGACAACGCCGAGGGTGATGTGCTCCTCAGGGCTCAACGGGTCATCAAGGATAATGATCTTCGGCATGACGCAGCCGCCGGCAAGCAGTAGGCTGCAAGCAGCAAGTAAAATAATAAAAAGACAAGGGTTTGAACAAGTTTTACTTTTGACCATTGTATCACTGTTCAGTGGTTCTTTATCAGCAGCGTCCAGAACTTTGTCTTTTCCCACGTCTTGATAAAATCCTCTTCGGGTATGAACTTACCCTTATCTTTTCCCGAATTTGCAATAACGCCGTCCTGATCAACTCCTATAACAACCATGAAATGATTAGCCTGATATACCCAGAAACCATAATCGACAAGCACAATAAGCGGATAACCTGAATCTATGTTTTTTTTCAGGTCTTTCATATTTCCTGAATATTGTTCTGCAAGCAATCCTTTTTTTTGAGGATAAATGACCATATCCATATTCAAGGTGCCTTTCGCAGATCTGCTGTATATCTCTTCTGCAATATCATCAGGAGTCACATCTATTTTCCAGTAATTCATAACGCCTGCAAGAGACGCAGGTCCGCACTGATAAGTTTCCTGAGCATAGAAAGGAACATCACGGATCATCCTGTTATCCCTTGATTCGGGCCTATTGACACTGCTGACAACAGCACATGAAAGCAAGAAAAATGCGAGAAGAACAAGAAATAAATCAGCAGGCATGTTCGTTGAACATGCCTGCTTATTCACGGACTGAAATCTTAGCCTCATTTTATTTCGTTACCACTACCCGGTGGCCTGAAAGCTGGATGAGCAGCACACAAAGTATGGCTATGATAAGAAGAGCTATCACTATGCCGAGACCGCCATCGCCTCCAACCTTCATCTCGTCGATCTGGAGTGCCAGATTGTGTATCTGCTGGTCGCTAAGCTGGGCAAGCCTGCTGTTCATCTCTTCGTGCGTGTATCCCAGTTTTTCAAGCCTTTCTGTGACCATTTTTGTTTCCAGTGCCTTCTGTATCTTGTCAATGTCGGCAGCCCTTTCAAGCCGTGAAAGCGCAAATACATCAGAAGGAGCAAAGCCAGCCTCAACCCTTGGGGCAATGCCAAGAACAAACATTGCAAAGACAAGATACCACGAAATCTGTTTCATAAACCTGATTTTCATATCTTTCATCCTCCCTTCACTTTATTAGAACTCGCTTCAGCGGGCTCGTAATATACGATGGGCGGGCTTGTGTGTCAATGAAATAATGATGCTATGGGGAACAGATGAACACGCTGGGGGTGTATCCGGCGGTCGTCCTTTCGAGAGGATGGCGCACCTTTTTCTCTTGTGCTCTCCAAATTTTGCGTGTAATAAACGTGACCGGGTTCCTTCGCTTAATAAGCATCAAACGGGGTTAAGGATAAATAAAAGGAGGCCGCAGATATGAACGATGTGTATGAGCGACTCAGACAAAGACTCGATGATATGGCAACCGGCTTTCCCGCAACGCAGAACGGAATTGAAATCAAGATACTCAAGCAGATATTCACCCAAGTGGATGCGGAAATGTTTCTGCTGTTGTCCCCGATGCCGGAGGCGCCGGACAGTATCGCGGAGCGGCTGAATCTCCCGCTGGAAGATACTGCGAGACACATCGAAGATATGGCTCGACGGGGTCTTTTGTTTCGCCAGAAGAAAAATGATGTCGCCCGATACGCAGCCATTCCCTGGGTAATCGGAATCTTCGAGTTTCAGCTTAATTCCCTTGATGAGACGCTCGCCAAAAATATCGAAGCGTATTACGAGGAAGCCCTGGTGAAGAGCTTCCAGGCCTGGAGCACCCCTGTCATGAGAACCATCCCGATCAACCAGGAGCTTGTGGCTGAGTGGCCCATCGCTCCCTACGAGGATGTCATGAAGATTTTCGATAATCAGAAAAAAATTGCTGTGGCCCCCTGCATCTGCCGCACGGTGGCGAAAAAAGCGGGTCAGGGCTGCGATAAGCCGATGGAGGCCTGTTTCCTCTTCGGCTCCCATGCGAGCTTCTATGTCGACAACGGCCTGGGGCGGTATATCACCAGCGAAGAGGCCAAAGAAATCGCCCGCAAGAATGAAGCCGCCGGACTTGTGATGCAGCCGTTCAATTCCCAGTATGTCGGCGGCATGTGCAGTTGCTGCGGCGATTGTTGCGGGATGCTCAGGTCCCTTAAAAAACAGGCCAATCCGGCGGCGGCGGTAAAGAGCAATTATTATGCGCAAATAGACGGAGACGAGTGTACGGGATGTGAAACCTGCCTGGACCGCTGCCAGATGGAGGCCATCGATATCGTGGAGGAAAAGGCGGCGGTCAATCTCGAACGCTGTATCGGGTGCGGTCTGTGCGTTTCCACCTGTCCGGCGGACGCCGTCCGTCTGGTGAAGAAACCAGAGAACCGGCAGTATCTCCCCCCGGAAACCGGCAGGGAAACCTATATGCGCATCGCACAGGAGCGTGGGAAGATCTGAAGGAGGGAGCAATGGCCGGCGGGTTCTTGAAAACCTCAGCAAAGGGCAACAGTCAGCGGTACAGGCTTTTCTTTGGGCTCTCCGTCCTTATAACGGCCTCTCTTTTCTCCGAGACACTCCCTGCCTTCGATGTGACTCCTTTTAACACGAAAAACCTAAGTCCGGTCGTACAGATCTACGGTCTCCCATCGGCAGGAAATGCAATACTGCTTCCTCCCGGCCATAAAGAGTTTAATGTGACTCTCGATCATTCAAGCAATTATGTGGAAGATTCAAACGCCAGGGAACAGATCTTGCTCGATGGAGAGACAACCCGAATGACCCTGGGCGGCCGATACGGGCTGTCAAAGAGCGTGGAATTGGGTGTCGAAATCCCCTACATTGTCCACAGCGGCGGATTTCTCGACGGCTTCATCATCAATTATCATGATGCCTTCGGTTTTCCCCAGGGAGGGCGCGATCAGGCTCCCCGTAACCGCCTGCTCTACCGTTACCGTCTCGACGGTGTAGAGAAGTTGAAGATCGACAGCTCCGGCAACGGCCTGGGCGACATCGGCCTGACGGCCGGTCTTCAGATTTACCATGATGCGCAGGAATACCCGCGGGCGGTGGCTTTAAGGGCAAGCGTCAAGCTCCCTACGGGCGACAGCGCCTCTCTTCACGGCAGCGGAAGTACCGATTTTTCTTTCCTGATCGCCGCCAGCGACGACTATAAGCTTCCGCTCGGCCACGGAACGGTTTTTGCGGCAGCAGGGTTGATGGCGATGACAAAGGGGGATATCCTGCCTGAACAGCAGCGCAACCATGTCGTCTTTGGAAGCTTGGGGGCAGGGTGGAACCCTCTATCATGGCTTGCTTTGAAGGTTCAGATGGATGCCCATACCCCTTTCTACGGGGACAGCAGTTTGAAATCGCTGTCCGCAAATGCCGCACAATTGCTGATTGGAGGCACGCTGGGCCTTTTGGAGCGAACCACCTTGGATATCGCTGTCTCTGAAGACATCGCAACGACGACCTCGCCGGATGTCGCATTTCACTTCAATTTAAGCACACGGTTTTGATCCGGTGCGCGGCAAACCTCGCCCTTCAGGGCGGGGAAGGATAGCGCGGACGGCGATGCCATCCTTGTCTTTGACTTTTAGTGTGGCGTCTGCTGTTGTTCGAGATCGACACCTTGGGCGAATAGTTCACCAGGAGATGCACATGGTCATCCTCCCCATCGAACTCCACCAGTTCTGCCTCGAAATCGGCACAGACCTTGGCAAAGATACCCCGCAGGTCGTCGATCACTTCCTTGGTGAACACTTCGCGGCGGTATTTCGTCACAAAGACAAAATGAACGTGCATCTTGAAAACACAATGCCGCCCATGACGAATATCGTTGTTTTTTCCCATAGACCAACTATAATGTAATCATGAAACGCTTGCAAGCCTACCAGTACGAACTGATGCCAAATGGTGAGCAGCGGTGCAATATGCGCCGTTTTGCCGGTAGCTGCCGGTTCGTATTCAACAAGGCGCTGGCGTTGCAAAAAGAAAATCACGAAGCGGGAAACAAGTTCATTGCTTATGTGGCAATGGCAAAGCTGCTCACTGGCTGGCGCAACGGAGTCGATACGCCTTGGCTCAAAGATGCCCCCTGCCACCCACTGCAACATGCCTTGAAAGACCTGGAGAAGGCGTACAAAAACTTCTTCGCTAAACGTACCGACTTCCCACGCTTTAAACGCAAAGGCAGCGGTGACAGCTTCCGCTATCCCGATCCGAAACAGATCAAACTCGATCAGGTCAACAGCCGCCTCTTCCTGCCCAAGCTCGGCTGGCTGCGTTATCGCAACAGCCGGGACGTGCTGGGCGAGTTGCGCAACGTCACGGTAAGCCAGTCTGGCGGCAAGTGGTTCGTGTCGATTCAGACGCAAAGGGAAATGGCTGACCCTGTGCATCCTTCCAGCAGCAGCGTCGGTATCGACGTAGGCATCGCTCGTTTTGCCACTTTGTCCGATGGCAGCTTTATCGAACCGCTCAACACCTTCAGGAAGCACCAGCAAAGGCTCGCTCGCGTCCAGCGGGTGATGTCTCGCAAACAGAAGTTCAGCAACAACTGGAAAAAGGTGAAAGCTGAAGTCCAGAAGATTCACACCCGCATCACCAATGTTCGCCGCGATTTCCTGCACAAGGCCACGACCACGATCAGCCAAAACCACGCGATAGTGTGCGTCGAAGACTTGCAGGTACGCAACATGAGCAAATCAGCAGCGGGCAGCAGCGATTCACCAGGGCGCAACGTCCGCGCCAAGTCTGGCCTGAACAAGTCCATCCTCGATCAAGGATGGTTCGAGTTCAGGCGGCAACTGGAATACAAACAGGCTTGGCTGGGCGGTGAAGTACTGGCGGTTCCC
>MICJ01000027.1:6641-6879 GCA_001830835.1 Syntrophobacterales bacterium GWC2_56_13
GTTGGCGCAGTCAGGCCGCTCTGTGAAGCAGGAACCCACTGAAGTGAGTCAGCTCGCTTTTAGCTGAACACAGTAGGAATCCCCTTCCTTTAGGAAGGGGAGGATGTCAATGACGGCAATACGGCATAGAGTGATCCGTGGCGGGAATGTTCCGGAAAACATCCGTTTTTAAGAATACAAGCTGGATGGCGCTCCTTTGTCTGGCCATGTTCCCCGTCGTCTTATGGGCTCCAAGCGG
>MICJ01000027.1:6975-8165 GCA_001830835.1 Syntrophobacterales bacterium GWC2_56_13
TCCTCGTTACGCAAAGTGGACCCGGCATCGGGCCGCGTCTTGAAGGAGATTAGGCTGGCGCCGTCCTATTTTGGGGAGGGCATCACGGTCTTTGGCGACCGGATTGTGCAGCTGACATGGCGGTCCCAGGTTGGTTTCGTTTATGATAAAAAGTCTTTCCGCCTCCGGAAAAGATTCGCCTATCCCCATGAAGGCTGGGGCATCACCCATGACGGCAAGCGCATCATCATGAGCGATGGGACATCCGTTTTGCATGTCCTGGATCCGAAGGATTTTCATGAAACCGCAATCATCCGCGTCTATGATGAGCGGGGACCTGTCACCGGGCTCAATGAACTGGAATACGTTCAGGGAGCCATTTTTGCGAACGTCTGGCCGACGGATAAAATTGCCGTCATCGATCCCGGGACGGGCCGGGTCAAGGCCTGGATCGATCTGAGAGGATTGCTCGCTAAGAGTGATTCGCCTGGTGTGGACGTCCTCAACGGCATCGCCTACGACGCCCGGGGCGATCGCTTATTCGTTACGGGAAAGCTATGGCCGAAGCTGTTTGAAATAAGACTGAGCAAAGAACAATGATCTCATAACCGCCATCTCCGCCCCAGGTCTGCTTCCTGAACCGGCCCGTCTGAAAAGCAGGAGAAGGCATATTCACTAAAATAAAGAACCGTATTTAAGAAAGGGGAAGACTCTATGGGCATGAAAAACCAGATTCATTATGAAAACAGGAGTCTTTCCAGGAGAATGTTTCTGGAGGTTGTGGGATGGCTGGCCATAGCGGGCGGTATTTTAAAAATACCGGGAATTGCCTGTGCCCAGGAAAAGACGGACATTATTTCCGAGAAGGTTCGGTTTGAGGGTAAAGGGGTCACCCTGGGCGGTTATCTTTCCTGGCCTGCCGGGAAAGGACCCTACCCGGGGGTAATCGTGATCCACGAAAACAGAGGCATCACCGATTATATTCAAGACGTCACCAGAAATCTTGCCAAAGAGGGATATGTCGTCCTTTCTGTCAATCTTGTCTCCCGCAGCCTCGGAGCCAATTATCCCGGCGGTTCGGATGAAGCAATGAACGCCCTCGGCAAGCTGTCGGATGCCGAAGCGATGGCCGATCTGGATGCCGGCGTCGAGTACCTGAAAAGACAGCCTGTCGTATTCACCAACTCCATCGGCTGCATGGGGTTTTGCAT
>MICJ01000028.1:0-8526 GCA_001830835.1 Syntrophobacterales bacterium GWC2_56_13
CCTGCTGTTTATCGCGGCCTGTTTCATCTCGCTTTTTCTCATCATCGATTTTTTCGAAAAAATCAGGATGTTTCTGAGCAACCGTGCCGCCTTCGGGCAGATGGCCTCCTACTTTCTGTTCCGCATTCCCATGATCGTCGCCCAGATCCTGCCGGCCGCCGTCCTTCTTTCCTCGCTGATCACCTGCGGCAATCTCTCCCGCCACAGCGAGATCGCGGCGATGAAGGCAAACGGGATCAGCCTGTACAGGATCTCCGCACCCATTCTGATCATTGCCGCCTCAGTTTGCCTGTCGGTTTTTCTCCTGAGCGAATCGGTCACCCCCCCTGCCAATGAAAGGGCCGAACATATCCTCCGGATCGACGTCCAGAAGCGGCAGTCCCCGGGGAGTTTCAAGCAGGATCAGATCTGGTATCGGGGAGAGAAGGGAATTTACAACTTCAGACTGTTCGATGCGCAGAGGAACAGGCTTCAGGGGATCACCGTCCATTATATGGACCGCGAGATGAACCTCATCATGCGGCTCGATGCGCAATGGGGTGAGTGGCAGGAGGACCACTGGCTCTTCCATAACCTGCTGATCACCAGATTTCGGACGGGTGAATTTCCGACCCTGTCCATCATCGGACAACAGGTGGTGGATCTCCCGGAAAAGCCTTCCGATTTCAAGGTAGTGCAGAAAAGCGCCGACGTCATGGGCTACTTTGAACTCAAGAGATATATCCGCAAGCTCCAGTCGGAAGGCTACGATGCGACCCGGTACATCGTCGATCTTCAGGGTAAGATCGCCTTTCCCCTGGTCAGCATCATCCTGGCCGTGATCGGCATCTGCTTTTCCCTCCGGTCCGAACGGAGCGGAGGGATCGCCCACGGCATCGGGGCCGGGCTGGTCATCGGGTTCTCCTACTGGCTGGTGCACGCCTTCGGCATTTCCCTGGGAAGATCGGGCGCCCTCCCTCCTCTCATCGCCGCCTGGTTCGGAAACATCCTCTTCGGCGCCGCTTCCGTATGGATGCTCCTGCGCATCAGAACCTGAAGCTGAACGGCTCCGTTGACCCTCGCCGTTTCTATGCAGGCACAGAAGTTCGGAATCAGTAGCGATAATAATCCGGCTTGAAGGGACCTCCCACGGGCACGCCGAGATATGCGGCCTGCGGCTTCGTAAGCATGGAGAGCTTCGCCCCCAGTCTTTTGAGGTGAAGGCGGGCGACCTCCTCGTCCAGTTTCTTGGGCAGGGTATAGACGCCGGTTTCGAAGGACTTCCCGGCAAGTTCCAGCTGAGCAAGGCACTGATTCGTAAAGCTGTTGCTCATGATAAAACTGGCGTGACCCGTCGCGCAGCCGAGATTGACCAGGCGACCTTCGGCCAGGACGATGATGGTTTTTCGCGATTTGAGCGTCCATTTATCGACCTGCGGCTTGATGGTCTGCCGTCGGCAGCCGGGCGTGTTTTCCAGATAATGCATGTCGATTTCACTGTCAAAGTGGCCGATATTGCAGACGATGGCTTCGCTCTTCATCTTCTCCATGTGCCGGCTGGTAATGACGCCGCAGCAGCCGGTTGCCGTGATAAAGATATCCCCCTTCGCCACGACGTCGTCGAGCGTCGTCACCTCGTATCCCTCCATAGCCGCTTGCAGGGCGCAGATGGGGTCGATCTCGGTGATGAAAACGCGGGCGCCGAAGCCCCGCATGGACTGGGCGCAACCCTTCCCGACGTCTCCGTAACCGCAGATCACCACCGCCTTCCCGGCGACCATGGTGTCCGTGGCCCGTTTGATGCCGTCGGCCAGGGATTCCCGGCAACCGTAAAGATTGTCGAATTTCGACTTGGTGACCGAATCGTTCACATTGATCGCCGGGAAGAGGAGTTCGCCTGCCTTCGCCATCTGGTAGAGCCGGTGCACCCCGGTCGTCGTCTCCTCGGAAACTCCGCGGATGCGGGATGCAACCTCGTGCCAGTGATGCGGCGCCTTTTTCAGGCCATAAGTTAGGCGCTCGCGGATGATCTTCAATTCCTTGTTATCGCAGGGTTGATCCAGCACCGAAGGATTCTTTTCAACCCGAACGCCTTCATGAATGAAGAGGGTCGCATCCCCCCCGTCATCGACGATCAGATCCGGTCCTGTGCCGTCCGGCCAGGTCAGGGCCTGCTCGGTGCACCACCAGTACTCCTCAAGAGACTCCTCTTTCCAGGCAAAAACGGCCGCCGTGTTTGCCTGGGCGATCGCCGCGGCGGCGTGGTCCTGAGTGGAGAAGATGTTGCAGGATGCCCAGCGGAGATCGGCCCCGAGTTCCCGGAGCGTCTCGATCAGCATCGCCGTTTGAATCGTCATGTGGAGGCTGCCGGTAATCTTGAAGCCCTTCAGGGGTTTTTTCGGCCCGTACTTTTCCCGCACGGCCATCAGGCCGGGCATTTCATTTTCGGAAAGGCGCATCTCTTCCCGTCCCCAGGCCGCCAGAGAGGGATCGGCAATCCGGCATCTCAAACTCCTATCGGTCTTCAGAAATTTCATCGTTCATTCTCCTTAAAGTATTTCGGTATTCAAGGTCCGCGGTCATAACCGGGAACGCTTCCCGGAAGCCCCCGCCCTGTAAGCGGGGAGATTCGCAAGCCCGCTTTTTGCCTACGGGCGGGTTTCCTTGGCATCCGGCTTCAGACTGAAAGTATCGCTACGTTCCCGGGGCGTCACGATCCCGGCGGAAATGATCAGCGTAAAGGCCTCTTCCACCGACATTTTGAGTTCAATCAGTTCCTCCCGAGGAACCATGATGAAAAAGCCCGAGTAAGGGGTCAGGGCCAGCGGGATGAAAACCCCGACCCGGGGTTTTTCCACCCCCAGCTTTTGCTGGACTTCGCCGTTGGGCATGCCGGTAACGAACCCGATGCTGTGAACGCCGCGGCGAGGATATTCGACGAGGACCACATTCTTGAAACTCTGCGCCTTGTCCATAAGGAGGCTTTCGGCAATCCGCTTGATCGCCTGATAGATGCTCCGGACGAAAGGAATTTTCCCGACGAGATACTCGCCGAAGCCGACAAGCCGCTTTCCGAGATAACTCGTCGTCAGCAGACCGCAGATGAAGATAAGGGCAACCGTAACGATGACGCCCAGGCCGGGGATGTGAAATTTCAACAGCGTGTCCGGCTGGTACATCTCCGGAACGATTTCAAGCAGCCGGTCCATCATGCCGATGATAAGAGAGAGGATATAGATGGTGAGTCCCGCCGGTATGACCACTGCCAGACCGGTCAAGAAAATCCTTTTCATTTTTTTCTTCAACACGGACTTCCTCTCATTGCGTTTTCTTCAGGTGAGGGGTTAAATATCAGAAAGCAAAGCAACTTTCAATCCCTATTTAAAGAATAAGGGCAGGACGATTGCCCATCCTGCCCCATTTTATACGAGGGGGAGAAATCCGCTGTCGCTGAGGCAGTCATCTACCCCGACCGGTGTTTTATTTTGTTCTTTTCATCGAGAAGGATGCACGTCGGAGACCAGACTGCCGCTTCGGCATCATCGACCAGGACATAACTGGCAATGATGATCAAATCTCCCCGGGAAACCTTTCTGGCAGCGGCGCCGTTGAGACAGATGGTCCCTGAATCCCTGCCGCCCGGTATGACATAAGTGGAGAATCTCTCTCCGTTCGATACATCGTAAATTGCCACCTTCTCATAGGGGAAAAGATTTGCCGCCTCCATAAGATGCTTGTCTATGGAAATGCTGCCCTCGTAATGAAGATCCGCATCGGTTACCGTAGCTCTATGGAGCTTCGATTTGAGCATAAACCTTTGCATCGCCTGCACCCTCCTCCAAAGTGGATGACCCTCCTGTCAAATGTCCAGCGGTTCGCCGAACACATGGTTGTCGATCAATCTTGTTTTTCCGATCCAGACCGCCAAAGCAAGCACCGTCTCTCCCTCAATCCTCGGGACGTCTTTCATGGTCGCCGTGTCGCAGATCTGGGCGTAATCGATCTGCACATAGGGATGGCCGGCGATGAATTTCCGCACCTCCCGCAGGATGAGGGCCGTTTCCCTTTCTCCCTTTTTATAGAGTTCGTTCGCGATGTTGAGGGAGCGGCTCAGGCTCAGGGCGGATTCCCTCTCCCCGGGGTTCAGATAGACATTCCGCGAGCTCATCGCCAGGCCATCGGGTTCGCGCGTGGTGGAGATGCCTATGACCTCGATGTCCATATTCAGATCTTGAACCATTCTCTTGATCGTCACAAACTGCTGGAAATCCTTCCTCCCGAAGACCGCCACATGCGGCTTGACGATGTGAAACAGCTTCGTGCATACCGTCGTCACCCCCCGGAAAAATCGGGGGCGGGAAATGCCGCAGAGGTTGTTCGTGACCCCCTCCACCTCGACATAGGTCTGATAATCTTCCGGGTACATCTCCCGATTGTCGGGAGAGAAGATCACCTCCACCCCGACCTCTTCCGCAAGCCTCCTGTCCCTTTCGAAATCCCGCGGATAGGCTTCGAAGTCCTCCGTAGGAGCGAACTGGGCGGGATTGACATAGATGCTGACGGCCAGGCAGTCGCCGCGCCTCCGTCCTTCCCTCATCAGATGCAGATGCCCCTCGTGGAAATACCCCATCGTCGGGACAAAGGCGATTCTCCGCCCCCGGCCCCTCTCTGATTCGGCAAAAATCTGCATCTCTCTGACGGATCGGATGATCTTCATCCCGGCGCTGTCTCCCGCACAAAAAAAAGCCCCTTCGCCAGAGACGAGAGGCTTTGCGACTATTATCCAATCCTATCTCCCTCCGTCTCAGTCCGCAGCCGGATCCAAGCGTGGTTTGCCCTTATCAGACACTTTCTCCCCTGTCAAGGAATTTCTCGGCACAGGGATTTCCCGGCACAAATGTTTTCTGCGCTGCCGGTCTCTGCCAATGCGGCGCTCAGCCGGCTGAATTCACCGACCGACAGGGTTTCCGCCCTTCTTTTGCCTTCGATCCCGATCTTCCGGAGCACCCGGGCAAGCACCTCCTCATCAAAACCGGCCGCGCGGAGGTTGTTCCAGAGGGTTTTTCTTCTCCGGGCGAACGCCGCCCGGACGGTCAAAACGAAGAGACTCTCCTCTTCCGGCGTTTCAGGTTCATCGTGTATGATAACTTTAAGGACCGCCGAGGCCACGCTGGGTTCGGGATAGAAGCAGGTCGACGGAACAGCCAGCTCGCGGGTAACGGAGGCATGCCTGGCGATAATGACCGACGGGATGCCGTACTCCTTTGTCCCGGGAGGCGCCGTAATCCGATCCGCCAGTTCCTTCTGGAACATCAGGACCATCGAAGAGATCGACCTTCTGAATTCGAGAAGCCGAAAGAGGATCGGTGTGGAGATAGGATAGGGGATATTCCCGACGATCTTGATCTTCCCGGCCGGACAGGAAGTCGAAAAATCGTACTTCATCACATCTCCAACGACGATCTCCACGCGGGCGCTTCCGGCGAAGCGATCCCGCAAGACGGCGATCAGGCGGGGATCGATTTCGAGCGCGATCACCTTTCCGGCCTTCCGGGCCAGTTCTTCCGTCATGAAACCCAGTCCGGCGCCGATCTCTACGATTGTCTCATCTCCTGCGGGTTCGACCAGCGCGACGATCTTGCGGGTGAGGTTCATATCCGAGAGAAAAGACTGTCCCAGTCTCTTCCGGGGAAGAATTTCATACTGCGCCAACATCTTTCTTACGGAGTTCATGGCTGCTTCTTTGCCCGCACGGCAGCGATCATCCTGTGCGCGATAAAGTAGGCGGGAACGGCAAAAAACGGGGCCATGATGATGCCGCCCGTCTGGAGGGGAAGGAGGATCTGCCATCCCAAAGCGGCGATGCCGCCGAGGGAGTAATCCGCGATCTCAAAGCGGAAGGGCGGCATCCCCAGGAGAATGCGGCCCAGCTCATACTGGGAGAGGTAAAGCAGGGGGATCGTCACCGGATTGGAGATGAGCCACGATCCGAGGCAGGCGGCGGTGATGTTCTTCCGGAAGAGGAGCCCCAGCAGGATGATGATTGCAGTATGGAAGGGGATGGTCGGGGTCGCGCCGACGAAAACACCGATCGCGAATCCCGCCGCAATCGTCGCCGGTTCGCCCTTCAGGTTGATGAATTTCTCGTAAAACGCCCGGATTCTCTTCTTCAGGATCATGGGCTAACAGACCAGGGGCCACCGGGAGACGGCGTTCAGATCGAAACCGTCGCTCTGACCCCCTTGTAGAAGATGCCCGCCCATCACGGCGATCATCGCTGCGTTATCGGTGCAGAGAGAAGGCGGCGGGATGAAGATGTCTATTCCTGAACGGGACGCATCATTGCGGAACCTTTCCCGCAAGCGGCTGTTCGCGGCAACTCCGCCACAGATGACGACCCGGGATATGGAATTCCTCGCCGCTGAGCGGAGAGTCTTCTCCACCAGTACATCCACGATCGCCTCCTGATACGAAGCGACCACATCCGGCAATTCTTCGGCGGTAAAGGGCGAACCTCTTTTCCTCAGGCGCATCAGCAGGGAGGTCTTCAGGCCGCTGAAGCTGAAATCGACACTGTCCCTCATGCCCCGCGGAAACGGGAAGGCATCGCGATTCCCCTGTTTTGCCAGCCGATCGATCACCACCCCTCCGGGGTAACCGAGTTCCAGCAGCTTGGCCGCCTTGTCGAAGGCCTCTCCCGCCGCATCATCCCTTGTCCGGCCCAGTACAACGAAGCGCTGAAACCCCTCCACCAGATAGATCGTGGTATGCCCGCCGGAAACCACGAGGGCGACAAACGGAAAGGGCGGCTGGGTGTCGGTTAGAAATATGGCCGCCACATGGCCTTCCAGGTGATTTACCCCGACCAGGGGAATGCGTCGGGCAAAGGCAA
This sequence comes from Syntrophobacterales bacterium GWC2_56_13, assembly GCA_001830835.1. GTDB lineage: Bacteria > Desulfobacterota > Syntrophia > Syntrophales > UBA5619 > JAKAFS01. The sequence continues at coordinate 6,872 of MICJ01000028.1, forward strand.
TGGCCTTGGCTGCAGACAGCCCGACGAGGAGCGACCCGATCAATCCCGGGCCCCTCGTTACGGCGATACCCTCGATCTCGGCCAGGGTGAGCCGGGCATCCCCCAGCGCCTGTACTATAACCGGGGCGATGGCCTCGATATGTTTGCGGGAGGCAACCTCCGGGACGACGCCGCCGTATTGTGCATGAACATCAACCTGGGAAGCGATGACGTTGGACAGCATCACCTGCCCGTCGCGAACGACGGCGGCAGCGGTTTCATCACACGAAGATTCTATGCCCAAAACGACCATCGCTCACACCGGCTAAATTTCTTTTTACAAAGGCCACAGAAATATATATAGAACTGTCAGTTTTTTGTAAATAAACTTTTCAGAAAAGAGACAGTTATGGAAATCAACACAGATTTTCTCGTTCTCGGCACCGGCATCGCGGGACTCAGCTTCGCCATCAAGGCCGCCGAGATGGGAACCGTCGCCATGGTCACCAAGAAGAACAAGACGGACTCGAATACCAATATGGCTCAGGGAGGAATAGCCTCAGTTCAGGATCAGGCAGACCGTTTTGAATACCACATCAACGACACGCTGACCTGCGGGGCCGGACTCTGTAACGAAGAAGTCGTCCGTTTCGTGATTACGGAAGGTCCGGAGCGGATCCGGGAGCTGGTCCAATGGGGTGTTGAATTCACCCGCTCTGCATCCGATCCCGGCCAGTTCGATCTCGGCCGGGAGGGAGGCCATTCGATGAGACGGGTTCTCCATGCCAAGGATCTGACCGGCCGTGAGATCGAACGGGCACTTCACGAAAAGGTTGCTCAGCAGAAAAACATCCGGATCTTCGAAAACCACATCGCCATCGATCTGATCAAGAAATCTTCAGCCCTCGGTCAGAAAATGGAGCGGGCCGACCTCTGTCTGGGCGCCTACGTCCTGGATATCGACCGCAACGAGGTCCATACCTTCCGGTCAAAATTCATCATGTTAGCGACCGGGGGCGCGGGCAAGGTCTACCTGATCACCACAAATCCCGATATCGCCACCGCCGATGGGATCGCCATGGCCTTCCGGGCCGGTGCGAAGATCGCCAACATGGAGTTTATCCAGTTTCACCCGACCTGTCTTTTCCATCCCGACGCTAAATCATTTCTGATCAGCGAAGCGGTGCGCGGCGAAGGAGGCATTCTGAAGCTGAAAAACGGCGCAACATTCATGGAGAAATACCATCCGATGAAGAGTCTTGCGCCGCGCGATATCGTCGCCAAGGCCATCGATACCGAGCTGAAGAAGTCCGGTGATGATTTCGTGCTGTTGGACATCACCCACAGGCAGAGTGACTTTCTGGTTTCACGTTTTCCGAATATCTACGAGAAGTGTATGGAATTCGGAATCGATATGACTCGGGAGCCCATTCCGGTCGTCCCCGCGGAGCATTACCTCTGCGGCGGGGTAATGGTAAATTCCTCAGGCGAGACGAGCATCGATCGACTCTTCGCCTGCGGGGAGGTCTCCTGCACCGGTCTGCACGGCGCCAACCGCCTCGCGAGTAACTCGCTTCTCGAAGCCGTGGTTTTTGCACATCGGGCTTTCACCCGGATTGCCGGGCTTTTTCATAGCACCCATGAGGATCCGGTCCCTATCCCTCCATGGGATCCTA
>MICJ01000028.1:8562-23299 GCA_001830835.1 Syntrophobacterales bacterium GWC2_56_13
CCCACAACTGGGACGAGATCCGCCGGTGCATGTGGAACTACGTGGGCATCGTGCGTTCCGACAAGCGGCTGGAGAGAGCGCAGCGCCGGATCAACCTCATCAGCCGGGAAATAGACGAGTATTACCGGAATTTCATCATCACCCGGGACCTGCTGGAATTACGGAATATCGCCGTGGCCGCCAAGCTCATCGTGATCTGCGCCCGCATGCGGAAGGAGAGCCGGGGTCTCCACTACAATCTCGACTACCCTGAAAGGGATGATCACTCCTGGCTCAAGGATACGGTTGTTTCCCGCGATTAGCAGGCCCCCTTTTCAACAACCTCTTAGTTGTGGCCAGAGGTTCGTCAGCGCCCGCCGAATTCCAGCTCCACTTTTCCGATCACGCTGGCGAAAACCAGTTTCACCGGGCCTGCGGTGGACCCGCTTTTCGCAAGCGGCGGGAAACGGAGCTGATAGGGAATCCCGTAATAGGGATTGACATAGGGGAAGAATTCCGTCACAATGGGCGTGACCGGGTCGATTCTCCTCACATCCACCGGATCGATTCTCTCCCCCTTACTGTCGATGAGAAAGATCGACCAGATGGAACCCCTCCTGTCGAAGTCGTTGGAGGTCTTCTCCGGAATATAGGCATAAAATATAAACTCGTCAAAGTCGGATGCCAGGGCCGCCTGGATCTCCTGCCGCGCCTTCTTCTCCCCGTCGCCCAGGCTGTAGAGGCGTGCGTATTCCTGGAGATAGGCCTTCTTGAATTCCGGACTGCGGTATGTCGCGCCGATATGCGCCCTGGTTTCAAACTGCGAATAGACAATCTGCTGCCGGGTCCACTGTTTGAGGACCGTCAGATACTCCGCAGACATCCCCTTTTCCCGGGCGATATCAAGGTAGCCCTCCAGATGACTGCACCCGGCGACCCCGAGAAGACATGCCGCGCCGATCATAAGACGGAACCATCGTTTCATGATTTTTCTCCGAAGACTCGATTGAAGATAAAATCAACATGTTTGAGAAAATTTTGGATCTGGAACGCCGCAGTCAAATCATCCGGGTTAAGCCTGGAGATCACCTCGGCGTCTTTCATAAGCAGCTCCCTGAATTCAATCCCCTCCCGCCAGGATCTCATGGCGTTTCGCTGGACAATGGCGTAGGCCTCTTCCCGGGAGATCCCCTTTTCGATGAGCTTCAGCAGGACCATCTGGGAAAAGATGGCCCCTTTTGTCATCTGGAGATTGGCGAGCATCCTCTCGGGATAGACGACGAGTCGCCCGATCAGCCCGGTGAACCGGCCCAGGATGAAATCGAGGAGGATCGTGGCATCCGGTCCGATGACCCGCTCCACGGAGGAATGGCTGATGTCCCGCTCATGCCAGAGAGCCACATCCTCCAGGGCGGCCAGGGCGTAGGACCGCATCAGCCGGGAAAGCCCGGAGAGGTTTTCCGAGAGAACGGGGTTCCGTTTGTGGGGCATGGCGGAAGACCCCTTCTGGCCGGGCGAAAAGAACTCTTCCGCCTCACCGACCTCCGTCCGCTGGAGAAGCCGTATCTCCTGGGCAAACTTGTCGATGGATGAGGCGATAATGGCCAAGGTGGTGAAGTATTCGGCATGGCGGTCCCGCTGGACGATCTGAGATGAGACGGGAGCCGGTTTCAACCCGAGTTTTCCGCAGACATAGGCCTCGATTGCCGGATCGATAAAGGAAAACGTTCCCACCGCCCCGGAGAGCTTTCCGGTACCGATCGTCTCTCTGGCCCGGACCATCCGCTCCCGGTTCCTCTCCATCTCCGCATGCCAGAGCGCCATCTTCAGGCCGAAGGTGATCGGTTCCGCATGGATCCCGTGCGACCTTCCGATCATGGGGGTATTCTTATGGGCCAGGGCCTTTCTTTTGAGTGCGGCAAGCAGGGCATCGAGATCCTCGATGATGATATCCGCTGCCTCGCAAAGCAGAACGGCCAGAGAGGTGTCGAGGATGTCGGAAGAAGTCAGCCCCATGTGAATGAAACGACCGTCTTCTCCGACCTTTTCCGCTACGGACGTAAGGAAGGCGATCACGTCGTGCTTCGTCGTCTTTTCGATCTCATCGATCCTGTCAACGTCGAAACCGGCCTTTTCCCGGATGTTTTTCAGCGAAGCCTCGGGGATTTCCCCGCGCAGGGCCAGCGCCTCGCAGGCCAGGATCTCGATATCCAGCCACTTCCGGTACCGGTTTTCCGGGCTCCAGATGACGGTCATCTTTTCTCTCGAATATCTCGGTATCAAACCATCCTCCTGTCAGAACCGTCGAAATTTCCGCCCGATAAAACCCCAGTTTTCCACCGGATCTGTGCTGAATATCCTGAAAAACCCATCAACGTGATGTAATGTATTATGAGTGGAGATCGGAGTCAAGGATTTTACGCTATGGCAGACAGCCTCTCCCCTTCCCCCTCCCTCTTGAGTCCCGAGAGGTCGACCAAATCCATGTTGAATTCTGCTTTCCGCCGTGTTAGAAACCAAAGTAGAGTAGTTTGGATCGATTTCACAAAGGGGGATGGATAATGAAAAATCTCTTCAAAGGGGTGGTATTGCTGATATGTCTCATCGGAGCAGTTCAGCCTGTCGGGGCTAAGGATAAGGACGTGGTCGCCGTATTGCCTTTTGCCGTCCACGGTGCGGAAAACATGGATTACCTGCAGCAGGGGATCGGGGACATGCTTGCCTCGCGCATCTCCGTCAACGAGAAAATTGAAGTTATCGGGAGGGACAGCGTCCTTGCCGCGCTGAAGGAAGTCGGTGGCGGGGAACTTTCCCTTTCCGATGTTTATGCCCTGGGACAGAAACTGAAAGCGGACTTTGTGGTCTGGGGAAGCATCACGAAGATCGGCAACAGCCTGAGCATCGACGGCAAGCTGGTCGATATCGCCTCCAACAAATCGGCCGTGGGGTTCGTTGCGCAGACCCAGAACATGGACGAGGTTATCCCAAAGATCAGCGACTTTGCCCAGCGGATCGCAATCCATATCACGGGGGAAGTCCCCCAGACCGCTCTCCCCTCGCCAACGTCCAAGGAGATTATCGTTTCCCGCCGGCCGGCGACGCCCCAAAGCACGCGCGAAGCGGAGATCATCTCCGGAATGAAGGGCAGCCAAAAGGGCACTTTCACCTCGACGATCAACCCCGATTTCATCAATGCCGAACAGCCTCTCAATCGAGAAACATTCTGGAAAAGCAAACAGTTTCCGTATGAAATCAGAGGTATGGACATAGGAGATGTCAACGGGGACGGTCTGAACGAAACCGTCATCATCGATCCCCATAACGTGTATATCTACCAGAAAAAAGGAGGTGACTTCAATCTGATCCAGCAGATCCCCGGAAAGTCCTACGAAAACTACATCGGCGTTGACGTCGCCGATATTAATGGGAACGGCGTCAAGGAGATCATCGTTTCGAGCTATACCGGCCAGCAGGTCAAATCTTTCGTAATTGAATTCAAAGAGGGAAAATTCATCACGATCGCCTCCAGTCTTCCCTGGTTTCTGAGGGTCATCAACAATGCCTCCGGGACACCCCTTCTCCTTGGCCAGAGACGGGGCATGGAAAAAACCTTCGACACCCCGATTTACGAAAACGTCTGGCAGAACGGGGCTTACCGCGAGGGTCGGAAAATGAGGATCCCCCAGGGTCTCTCCGTCTACGGCCTGACTCTGGACAAACTCGGGGCGGGCGGAACGGAAAGGGTCATCGCGCTTGACGAATGGGACTACCTCCGCGTTTTCGAGCAGACGGACAAGCCCCTTTCCAAAGTCGCCGTGATGGGCGGCAGCGATGAACTCGTCTGGAAGAGCGAAGAGGTCTTCGGCGGCAGCAACACCTATATCGAACCCATGAACAAGGGTGCAGGCCAAATGGCGCAGAATGCCAATGAAAGCAACTACATCAATCTGAGGATACTCACCTACGATACGAATCAGGACGGCAAGCGGGAGATCATCATCGTGAAGAACTTCTCCTCTTTCGCGCGCCTGTCTCAGAACATCAAGCTCTTCAGCTCAGGCGAGGTCTATAATCTGGAGTGGGACGGGACGGGGATGGTCGAAAACTGGCGGACAAAAAAGATCAATGGCTATGTCGCAGATTATCAGTTCAAGGACATCGACAACGATGGTAAGATTAAGGTGGTTCTCGCCCTCGTCCTCACCGTGGGCGGAACCATTCGGGACAGGAGCGTGATCGTCGCCTACGACTTGAAGGGGCAATAGGGATTGACAATCGGGAAAAACTGTTATAATGGGTGCGCGCTTTCTCGAAGCCCAAAGGGCGCCCCGCAGGGTCATGCGGCCAATGACCCTATTTTGCGGCGCCAGCGAACGCCCTGGCGGTGTAGCTCAGCCGGTTAGAGCATACGGCTCATATCCGTAGTGTCCGGGGTTCAATTCCCTGCACCGCCACCATACATAACAAAAGCCCGGTCCCTGGCCGGGCTTTTGCGTATTCACGATGAGGCAACATGGAGGATCTGTTCAAGCCAGCCTGGTGGGCAAGAAACCCCCACCTCCAGACCATCTTCGGCAGCCTGAGTCTGCGGGTCCGGGGGAAAAACGAGATGTCCGACGCGGCGCAGGAGATGATCGTTGATGGCGGCAACGGCGCTCGGCTCCTGGGCTGCCACTCCCGGCAGGCGTTGCGGCCGGCAAAGGGCATCATCATCCTCCTGCACGGATGGGAGGGCAGCGCCGACTCCACCTATATCCTCTCGACGGGGCGCTTCTTTTACCGCCGGGGATACGACATCTTCCGTCTGAACCTGAGGGACCACGGGAATAGCCATCACCTCAACCGGGAACTTTTCCACGGCGCCCTGACGGAGGAAACCGCCCGGGCGGTGAGCCAAATTGCCCGTCTGCTCCCGAAGCGACCCTGTTATCTCATCGGGTTTTCACTGGGAGGAAATTTTGCCCTCCGGATCGCCCTCCGTCAATCCTATTCCCCTATTCCCAATCTTCGGCAGGTATTCTGTATCAGTCCCGCTCTCGATCCCTATAAATCGACCCTTGCTATCGATGCCGGATTCCCTGTCTATCGCCATTATTTTATGGCCAAGTGGAAACGCTCTCTCCGGGCAAAGCAGCTCTGTTTTCCCGACCGCTATCACTTTGACGAGATCCTTCATCACAAAACCTGCATGGGGCTGACCGAGGCCATCATGCCCTATTACACGGAGTTCGGTCATTACCGCGATTATTTCCGGCTCTACACCCTGACGGGAAATTTTCTCGCCCCCCTCGCCATGCCGGTTGTGATCTTCGCCTCCACCGATGATCCCGTCGTTCCTGCGGAAGATTACCGTCATCTTTCCGCAAACGGATTTCTTCAAATATCCCTCCAGAAACAAGGCGGGCACTGCGGATTTCTGGACCCCTTCCCCCGGGGGTGCTGGTATGAAAGGCGAATCGGCAAAACATTGGATAACCGGGAGGAAAGATGAGCATTCTGACCGCCGCTCCCGGACTCCTGACACGCCGGGAAGAATTTCTGGCACGGGTTATCGAAAGACTCGGAACGCATCCTTCCGATTTTCAGGAAACCATACAGCAGATCGCCACCGCTCAAAAAACAGCTTTATTCCGCCGCGCGGCGGGGGTTCTGCTCCCGCTCGTCTTTCGCGAATCATCGCCGGAAAGGCTCTCTGACGAGGGAGAGTTTTATTTTCAGCTGATAAAACGCTCCCCGCATGTCTCGCAACCGGGCGATCTGAGTTTCCCCGGGGGCATGCTCCGCCCCCGTGTGGACGGTCTTCTGAGGCTTCTGCTCACCTACGGCCCCTTCCCCATCCTTCGCGGCGCGGCACGCAGATATGCAGCCACTCGAGACCGGAAAGCCTTCCGGATCATAACCCTTTTTCTGGCGAACGCCCTGCGCGAATCCTGGGAAGAGATCCGGCTTTCCCCCTGTCACGTCTCGTTCCTCGGTCCTCTCCCGACCTACAGCCTGACCCTTCTCCGGCGGACGATCTTTCCTCTTGCGGGCTTTATTGAAAGCCCCGGCTTGCTCCGCCCGAATGGCGAGGTCGAAAAGATCCTGGAAATACCCTTGACCTCCTTTTACCGGGATGAACTTATCGGCTGCTACGCCATCGAAGCTGCCGACCAGGCCGAACCAGGCGAACCGAGATCCCTTCAATTCCCGTGTCTCATCCACCGCGACGCCGCCGGCGGGGAGGAGATCCTCTGGGGGGCGACCTTCAACATCATTATCCGCTTTCTCGAGATAGTTATCGATTACCGCCTGCCGGAATGGAAGGAGGGGCGCATCATCCGGAGAACACTGCACTCCGACTATCTGACCGGACGCCCCTCATCTTATGCCGGTTCTTTTCTTGACAGAAAATGGCCATAGCGATTAGTATGCGGGCGCATAAACAGGCACTTCCTTGCCAGACGAGAAGGGCTTCTGGGTTTTTCCGTCGAGGTCAGGATCGATAACACGCCGATGCTGCACGTCTTCGAGAAGGGCGGCTTCGACCTCAAGAAAAAGAGTGAGGCCGGGGTTTACGATCTGAAGATGGCCTTCCGGTGAGTGTCACCAATGACCCAATCGGAATCACAAAGGATTTGAAACTGATCCCATTTCACACCTCATGCCTCACATTTATGATGACAGAAATGAATCCTGAGGTTTTTCGCGAATATGACGTACGGGGCATCGTGGATAAAGATCTGACCCCGGATTTTGTTTATCGCCTGGGCCGCGCCATCGGGACCTATGCCTTTCGTCAAGGGGTCCGAAAGATGACGCTGGGCAGGGATTGCCGCCTCAGTTCGGAGACCTATCATGAGGCCGTCGGAAGGGGCATCATGACCGCGGGGATCGATATGATCGACATAGGCCTTTGCGCCACCCCCATGCTCTACTTCTCGATCCGCCATCTCCAAGCGGACGGTGGCGTGATGATCACGGGAAGCCATAATCCTCCGGACTTTAACGGCTTCAAGATTTGCATCGGTCCCGACACGATATATGGGGAGGAAATCCAGCAACTGCGCAGGATCATCGAAGGTGCGGCCTACATCAGTGCCGGCGCCGGCCGTCTTGATCCGGTGAATATCGCGCGTGCGTATGAGGATTATCTTTTCCGGAACGTGGTCATCCGCGAGGGCATGAGGGTCGCCGTCGACGGGGGGAACGGCGTGGGAGGGTTCTTCGCGCTGCCCATTCTGAAGCGTTTCGGTTGCCGGGTTGCGGACATCTATTGCACTCCTGACGGAAGGTTCCCCCACCATTTCCCCGATCCGACGATCCCGGAAAATCTCCGGGAGCTGATCCGTATCGTCCAAGATGAGAAAGCCGATGTCGGAATCGCCTATGATGGAGACGCGGACCGGATCGGGGTGATCACCGACCGGGGAGTGATCCTCTGGGGCGATGAGCTTCTCCTGCTTTTCTCCCGCTTTATCCTGAAGAGCAATCCCGGCGCCGTCATCATCGGCGAGGTGAAATGCTCGCAGAAACTCTACGACGATATCGCGAAAAACGGTGGAAAGGCGATCATGTGGAAGGCGGGCCATTCCCTGATCAAGGGGAAGATGAAGGAGGAGAAGGCCCTCCTCGCGGGAGAGATGAGCGGCCACATCTTCTTTGCCGATCGGTATTTCGGCTATGATGATGCGATCTATGCCACGGTCCGCCTGCTGGAGATCCTCTCCGAATCAGGCAAGCGGCTGAGCGATCTCCTGGCCGACGTCCCCAAGACTTTTGCGACCCCCGAGATCCGGGTGGATTGCCCCGATCGGATCAAGTTCCGCGTCGTCGAGGCCGTCCAGGATCACTTCCGAAAAACCCATGACATCATCGCGATCGACGGCGTACGGGTCCCTTTTGGCGACGGCTGGGGTCTTCTCAGGGCCTCAAACACCCAGCCTGTCCTGGTGCTTCGTTTCGAAGCGGCCACGGAAGTTCGCCTCGCCGCGATAAGGGGAAAAGTTGAAGGGACCCTCAAGGAAATCCTGAAGTCATTTAAGTGATTCCAGCACTCAGGGAAATGTCACCTTATCTCAAGCAAAGCCGGAGGTACGGTGATATTTCTGGTCGGGGCGGCAGGATTTGAACCTGCGACATCCTGCTCCCAAAGCAGGCGCGCTACCGGGCTGCGCTACGCCCCGTTTTCCCTATCTCTTCTCTGAGCCTTTCCTTCAACTTTTCAAGGGCCTGGGCCCGATGGCTGATCCGGTTCTTGACCTCGGGAGAAAGTTCAGCCACCGTCAATCCCAACTCTAACAGGAAAAAAACAGGATCGTATCCGAACCCTTCCCGGCCAATCGGCGCTTCCGCAATCCTTCCTTCCCAACGTCCCTCAAAGGTTTCATAATGACCATCGGGCCGGTAGAGAACGAGAGCGCACCGAAAAGCAGCCTCCCTTTCTTCGGGGGGGACTCCCTTCATGTCTTTCAGCAGCTTCCTGATGTTCTTCTCATCATCCGCCCCGCTGCCGGCATACCGCGAGGAATGGATTCCGGGCGCCCCTTGCAGGGCCTTCACCTCCAGACCGGAATCGTCGGCAAGGACGTTCTCTCCCGTCAGTTCCGCGACAGTCCGCGCCTTTTTTAGCGCATTTTCCAGAAAGCTCTCTCCGTCTTCGACGATCTCAGGAATATCAGGAAAATCGTTCAAAGAAAGGAGTCTGATCCCGAGGTCCGCGAGCATGGCCCGGATCTCTTTTATCTTTCCCCTGTTCCGTGAGGCAAATACGATCTTTTTCAGTCCAGACTCCCGAGGATGTTCCGCTGTATTTTTGTCAGCCCGCCGCAAAAAATGTGAGGAGTGAGCACCCTTCACGGCCCTTTCTGAAAATAGGCCTGCAGCCCCCTTACCAGCGCCTGGGCGACGGCCCGTTGCGTCTCTTCTTCGTTCAGGCTTTTCCGGTCTTCCGGATTGGTCGCAAAGCCGATCTCCACGACCAGCCCGGGAACATTAAGCCCGTCCAGAAGCGGGCTGGGTGCATCGCGCAGCCCGCGCCCCTTGCGGGGAAACACCTTCTCGAGACTGGATTGGATCTGCTGCGCGAGTCTCACCGAATCGTTGAGATGCTTGTTTTTTGCCATATCCCCAAGGATAGCTTTGGAGTCGCTGCCACCGGCAACGGTTTGCCTGAAACCAGGGAAATAGACCTCATAGCCGGTGGCCTTTCTCCCGAATCCGGCATTGACATGCAGGCTGATCAGGCAATCCGATTTGACCGTACCGACTGCGTTGATCCTCTCTGCAGTAGTCATCTTCCTGTCGGCGTTACGGGTCAGTTGGACCTGCAGGTCCGCCGTTTTTCGCGCCTCCTGGCGGATCAATAGGGCAAGGTTCATGGTCAAATCCTTCTCCCGGAGCTTATCCGACACCACCCCTGTATCCTCGCCTCCATGGGCGGGATCGATCAGGACAATATGCCGATTCGGCTGAGCGGCCGCCGCCGTCATGGCAAAGAGGCAACACAGGATGACGGTCACAGGGAGAATCCGAAATTTCCAACGACATCCATTCATGAATTCAATTGATTCCTTTCCAATCAGATCACTTCACGGCAGGTGGTTCTTACAGCAAACGGTCTTTGCCTGTCAATTCTTATCATCGTAAAACCTCGCCTGCCGCTTCCATCTCATGGCCGCCAGAGTCTCTCCACAGAGACGACTTCCCGTACTTTCTTGACCGCCACAATGACCTTGTTGAACTGATGGAGATCATTCACATTGACAGCGAAATCGCAGACAGCCTCGCCATCCTGTGAGATATTGATCTCCGCATGGGTTATGTTGACATCAACAGAAGTGATGGCGGAGCTGATATCAGCCAGGAGCCCCTTCTTGTCGTTGCCTACGACCCGCATCTGCACCGGATATTCCCTTTTTTCGCGGATGTCCCATTGAACATCGACCAGCCGGTCCGGGTCCATCTCCCGGATATGTGCGCAATTGGCCGTATGAACGGTAATCCCCCTGCCGCGCGAGATATACCCGGTGATCTCGTCCCCGGGCAGGGGATCGCAGCACTTCCCGAACCGGACCATGATATCCTCGATCCCCGTCAGCGACACGCCGACGGGCGCCGTTTCCGCACCCTTTTTCCTGGTCCCGGCGACCGTTGTTTCCTTCTTGGTTTCTTCCTCCGGCAGGAAATGATGGACGACATGCTTCGGAGACACCTTCCCGTAACCGACGCCAGCCATCAGATCGTCCAGAGAATCGATATGATATTCAGTGTAGATCTCGGCCATTTTCGAAGATTTGGCGATCTGTCCAAATTTCAGGTGATGTTTTTTGAACTCCTTTTCCAGGAGATCCCGGCCAAGGACAAGGCTTCTCTTCCGCTCTTCGGTCTTGACCCAGTTCCTGATTTTCGCAATCGCACGAGAGGTGACCACGAATTTCAGCCAGTCCTTGCTGGGATGGTGTCCCGCCTGGGTGATTATCTCTACCGTATCCCCATTCTTCAGTTGATACTTCAGAGGGACGATGCTCCGGTTTACCTTGGCGCCGATACATTGATTGCCGATATCCGAGTGGATGCTGTAGGCAAAATCGATGGGTGTTGCCCCTTTCGGAAAGGCTCTCACATCCCCGTTTGGCGTAAACACATAAACTTCCTCCGGGAAGAGGGCCACTTTGAGGTTGGACATGAACTCGCGCGGATTCTCGATCTCCTGCTGGACGTCCAACAGATCTCGAAGCTTCTTGATCTGATCCCCATCATCGCTGGACAAAGCCCTGCCTTCCTTATAGCGCCAGTGGGCGGCGATTCCCTCTTCCGCCCACTCATGCATCGCCCGTGTCCGGATCTGGATCTCGACACGTTCTCCGTACGGTCCGATCACCGTCGTATGGAGGGACTTGTAACGGTTGGCCTTCGGCATCGCGATGTAATCCTTGAACCTCCCGGGGACCGGCTTCCAGAGGGCGTGGACGATGCTCAGCGCTTCATAGCAGTCCTTCTCCTTGTCCGAGTCCAGAATGATCCGGAAGGCCGTCAGATCATAGACTTCGTCGAAATCTATGTGCTGCTCTTTCATCTTTTGATAGATGCTGTAAAAATGCTTCGCTCTTCCCTCGACCTCTCCCTTGATCCCGAAACGATCCAGCTCCCGGCTAATGATCCCGTTGACCTCTTGCGTATATTCCTCCCGTTTTTCTTTCTTCTTCACCACCCGCCTGGCGAGATCGTTATAGGCCTCGAAATCGAGATAGCGGAAGGAGAGGTCCTCTAATTCCATCTTCATCCAGTTGATTCCCAGACGATTGGCCAGGGGGGCGTACAGTTCCAGGGACTCCTTGGAGATGTAGATCTGCCTCTCCGGCGACTGGAACTCGAGGGTCCTCATGTTGTGGATGCGATCCGCCAGACGCACGAGGAGGATGCGGATGTCGGAGGACATGGCTAAGATCATCTTCCGGAAATTTTCCGCCTGTCTTTCCTCCTGATTGCCGAGGGTGATCTTGCTGATCTTTGTCAGCCCGTCGACGAGAAACGCCACATCCTTTCCGAAGGCATCCTCGATCTGCTCCGTCGTGGCCAGGGTATCCTCCACCGTGTCGTGGAGGAGGCCGGTCACGAGCGTCGCCGCATCGAGTTTCATTTGGGCCAGGATTCCGCAGACCTCCATGGGATGGGTCAGATAGGGTTCGCCGGAGAGACGGATTTGCTCCTGATGAACGGAGGCGGAAAAGATGTATGCTTTTTCGATCATCTCCACTTCGGAGGGTGAGAGATATGACTGGACCTTATCCAGGATGTCGTTGATGCGGAGCATGGGGGCTACAGTCCTTCATGGTGCAAGGAGTAAAGAGCAAGGAGGGTTTCACGCTTTACACCTCACTCTTCACACCTCACATTTTTCGCTGATGCGCTCCATAAGAAACGCCTCGACTTCGGAAACCGTAAGGGTCTTGACCTCTCCGGATCGCCGGTCTCTGATTTCCACCTTCCCTTCGGACAGTTTCTGGGGACCGATCGTCACCCGGAAGGGGATGCCGATGAGGTCGGCATCCTTGAATTTGACGCCCGCCCGTTCGTCGCGGTCATCAAGAAGGACCTCCATCCCTTTTTCCACTAAGAAGAGGTAGATTTTTTCCGCCGTCTCCAACAGCGGTTTCTCATTCACATTCACCGGGGTGATGATGACCGGATAGGGGGCGAGCGGCAGAGGCCAGACGATCCCGTCTGCGTCATGGTTCTGTTCGATGGCGGCGGCGACTGTTCGGCCGATGCCGATGCCGTAACAACCCATCACCATGGTCTGCTCCCGGCCGTTCCGATCAAGGTAGAGAGCCTTCATGGCTTTGCTGTATTTTGTTCCCAGCTTGAATACATGCCCGACCTCGATCCCGCGGGCTAAGCTGATCTTCCCCCCACAGCGGGGACAGGGATCGCTCCGGCGGATCACGCATAGATCGGCATAATTTTCAACCTTAAAATCCCTTCCCGGATTTACATGGGTAAGATGATAATCTTCCCGATTAGCTCCCATGACGACGGCGCTCGCTCCCATGAGCGAATAATCGGCGATGATCCTGGCCTTGATGCCGATTGCGCCTGCAAAACCTCGGGGGGAACGGGTCACCTTGAAAATCATGTCATCCGAGGCGAATTCCAGGGCATCACAACCCAGATAGTTCCGGACCTTAACCTCGTTTACCTCGCGATCCCCGCGGATCAGTACGGCCACGGGCTCTCCGTCCGCAGCGAAGATTAGGGTCTTGACAACCTCTTCCGGTCGGACATGGAGGTAACCGCAGACCTCTTCAATCGTCCGCACCCCGGGGGTGTGCACCTCCTCAAGGAGAAGAGCCGATCCCGCCGGCAATTCCGCCTCGGGTTTCGCGAGTTCGGCCTTCTCCATATTGGCCGCGTACTGACAGGCGTTGCAGAAGCAAATCGCGTCCTCTCCTGAATCGGCCATCACCATGAATTCGTGGGAATAACTCCCGCCGATGCTCCCCGAATCCGCCTCCACCGGCCGAAAGTTCAGACCGCAGCGCGTAAAAATCCGGTTGTAGGCGTCGAACATCTTCCGGTAACTGACCTCGGCGCCCGCCTCATCCGGATCGAAACTGTAGGCGTCCTTCATCCCGAATTCCCGGCAGCGCATCACTCCAAACCGGGGCCGGATCTCATCGCGAAACTTCGTCTGGATCTGGTAGAGATTTCTCGGGAGCTGCCGGTACGTTTTGATCTCGTTGCGGACCAGATCGGTGATCACCTCCTCATGCGTCGGCCCGAGACAGTATTCACGGTCATGGCGATCGCGGAGGCGGAGCAGCTCCTTGCCGTAATGGATCCACCGGCCCGATTCCTGCCAGAGCTCGGCGGGCTGAACCATAGGCAGGAATACCTCCTGGGCCCCTGCCCGGTTCATCTCTTCCCGGACAATCTGCTCGACCTTGCGGATCACCCGGTAACCCAGGGGAAGATAGGAATAGATTCCGCTGGTCAGTTTTCTCATCATTCCTGCCCGGATCATCAGCTGATGACTGACAAGTTCCGCATCGGAAGGGACCTCCCTTCCCGTGGGCAGAAACAGCTCCGAATAACGCATGCCGCCTCCTTTTACACCTCACTCCTCACATTTTTTCCGACCGGCTTCCGCCTTCATTGTCCGAATCTCTTCCATCAGCGCCGGGACAAACTCCTCCTCGCGGATCTTCCGGACGACCTTGCCCTTCTTAAAGAGGATTCCCGACCTCCTTCCCCCGGCAATACCGATATCCGCTTCGGCAGCCTCTCCCGGACCGTTGACGACGCACCCCATGAGGGCGATCTTCAGGGGGCTCTTCATCCCCTTCAATTCCCCTTCCACCCTCTGGGCCAGTTTGGCAAGATCGATCTCGCAACGCCCGCAGGTCGGACAGGCGATAATATCCGGCCCGACATTCCTGATATTGAGGGCCCGGAGGATACCGTAGGCCACCCCGATCTCCTGAACGGGATCGCCCGTGACGGAAACGCGGATGGTGTCGCCTATCCCGTCATACAGGAGCGTCCCGATGCCGATGGCCGATTTAATGGCCGCCTGGACGAGCGTTCCGGCCTCCGTGACGCCAAGATGGAGAGGATAGTCCGTCTTCCCGGCAGCGAGCCGGTAGGCTTCGATCGTGGTCGCCACAGCAGAGGATTTCAGGGAGAGTTTGATGGCGTCAAAGTCCATCTCTTCCAGGAGACGGATATTCTTCAGGGCGCTCTCCACAAGGGCCTCGGCTGTCGCTCCCCCATGGCGGATGAAGATCTCCTTCTCGAGGGATCCGGCATTGATTCCTATCCGGATGACCTTGCCGTTCGCCCTGGCCATCCTCACGATTTCCCGGATTCCATCCGGGGAGATATTGCCGGGATTGATCCGGATGCCGTCCGCCCCGTGATTCATCGCCAGCAGGGCCAGTCGATGACGGAAATGGATATCGGCAATCAGGGGGATACGGATGAGGGATCTGATCTCCCGGATAGCGGCGGCGGCCGCTTCATCGGGAACGGCCACCCGGACGATTTCACAGCCGGCCTCCTCCAGCTCCCGGATCTGCTCGACCGTGGCCCGGACGTCCCGCGTGTCGGAGGAGGTCATGGACTGGACCACTACCGGCGCCTCGCCGCCGATCTGCACGCCGCCGACAAAAACCGGCCTTGTTTTTCTTCTATGGATAAGCGAACTCAAAAAAATACCCCCGCTGCGGGTTTGGTTGGCATCACCCGCATGGCAAAAGCCCACGGAATAGCGACTGTC
>MICJ01000028.1:23531-32692 GCA_001830835.1 Syntrophobacterales bacterium GWC2_56_13
AAGGGCCACATTGGATTCGTCCAGCAGATAAGCCGCCATCTCGGCCGAATTGGTGATGATTCTCCCCTCGAACGAACGGCCGTAGAATGAAGAAACGTTGGGAAAGACGTAGAAGGCCCCCACCGGTTTCAGGCAGGTGACACCGGGGATGGCATTCAGTTTCGCCACGATCACATCGCGCCGCTTCTGAAATTCGCGCACCATCATCGGCAAACTCTCCTGAGAACCGTTGAGAGCCTCGACGGCCGCTTTCTGGGCGATAGAGGTAGGGTTGGAGGTGTTCTGGCTCTGATACTTCGTCATGGCAGCGATGATCTGCTCATCTCCTGCCGCATAACCGATTCTCCAGCCTGTCATTGCATAGGTCTTTGAGACGCCGTTTATGACGATTGAGATCCGCTTCAGCTCTTCGCCGAGCGAGGCCATCGTATAGAACGGACTGGCATCGTCGTAAATGATCTTCTCATAGATGTCGTCCGAGATCACCATGATTCCCCTGCGAATGATAATCTCTGCCAAGGCTTCCAGTTCCTCCCGGCTGTATGAGACGCCGGCGGGGTTGGAGGGATAGCTGATGATGATCGCCCTGGTTCTGGGCGTGATGGCCGCCTCCAGCTGCGACGGCTGGAGCTTGAAACCGTCTTCGATGTTCGTCTTGATGACCACCGGTTTCGCCCCGGTCAAGTAAACGATGTCGGTGTATGATACCCAGTAGGGTGAAGGAATCAGGACCTCATCTCCCTCTTCGAACAAGACGTGGGCGATATTGAAGAGCGAGTGCTTCGCCCCGCAGGAGATGACCACCTCCGAACGCCGATAGGCAAGCTGGTTGTCCCGCTGAAGTTTGGCGATCACCGCATCCTTGAGCTCATCCGTACCGCCCACGGGGGTGTATTTCGTAAACCCTGCCTCGATGGCACGGATGGCGGCATCCTTGATGTTCCGGGGCGTATCAAAATCCGGTTCGCCGGCGCCGAAGCCGATGATGTCCCTGCCCGCCGCCTTCAGGGCGTTGGCCTTGGCCTGAATGGTCAGGGTAGGCGACGGTTTGATAAGCGAAATCCTGGCTGCGAGTTTCATGGTATTTCCTTTATGGATGAAATTTTTCCAGCAGTTTCTGATTAACGATCTCCGGCACAAGTCCCTTGACGGAACCGCCAAGACTGGCCGCCTCATTGATGATTGTCGAACTGGTATAAAACCATCTGTAGCCGGTCATAAGAAAGACGGTCTCGATCTCCCTATTCAATTTCCGATTGATCAGGGCAAGCTGAAATTCGTACTCGAAATCGGAAAGGGCGCGGAGACCCCGGACAATCACGTTCGCCCCCTCCCTTTTAGCATATTCCACCAGGAGTCCGTGGTAAGTGTCGACGCGGACATTCTTACAGCCCCTGATCACTCCCTGGATCATCTCCAGTCTTTCTGCTACGGAAAAGACCGATTTCTTGTTCGGATTGAAGGCGATGAGAACGATCAGTTCATCAAACATCCGGAGAGCCCGTTTGATGATGTCCACATGACCATTGGTGATCGGATCGAAAGAACCGGGATATACCGCTATTTTTTTCATGAGTTTTATTCCTCTCCGCGTTTTTTGAGGAAAGACAACATCGTGTCACCGTACCGTCTCTGATCAGTTACCGCCATTGCTCGTACGAACGATTCTTCCAATGCTTCTCTCACCGAATGCTGGATCACGACGATGCCGTTCTCGGCCAAAACATCCCCCCCCTCCAGCCACCCCAGAGTTTCCTTAAGATAAGCGGTCTCATAGGGTGGATCGGCAAAGATGATTTCGAACCGATCACCCCTTTTTGCAAGACGCCCCAGTCCCATTGCCGCATCTGCGGCGATGACTTCCCCCTTCCCGGCAAACCCAAGCAGAGAGACGTTCGTCCGGATCGCATCGGCCAGGCGGATATCCTTTTCCACAAATACTGCAAAACGCGCCCCCCTGCTCAGGGCCTCCAGCCCGACATTGCCGCTGCCCGCAAAAAGATCAAGGAATGCTCCTCCCGTGACAGGCGAGAGAATGCCAAACAGCGACTCTTTGATCCTCTCGGCGGTGGGCCGGATGCGGCATCCCTTGAGAAGGCGGATCGTCCTTCCTCTTGCTTCCCCCCCGCTGATCCTCATAGATATCTGCTGATCAGGATTTCGGCAATCTGGACGGCGTTCAAGGCAGCGCCCTTTCGGATATTATCGGCGACCACCCACATGTTGATGCCGTTATTGATGGATTCGTCTTCCCTGATCCTTCCAACCAGGGTCTCATCGGTTCCGGCGGCGTCTATCGCCAGCGGATACTGATTTTCCCGGGGGTTATCGACCACCCTGACCCCCGGCGCCTCCTCTAAAAGCCTCCGGACCTCCGCCGCGGTGATTTTCTTCTCCGTTTCAATGTTGACGGACTCGGAATGAGCGTAGAAAACGGGCACCCGCACCGTCGTCGCAGTAACCGCCATGCCGGGATCGTTCATGATCTTCCTGGTCTCATTGACCATCTTCATTTCTTCCTTCGTATAGCCGTTTTCCAAGAAAACGTCGATGTGGGGAAGGCAGTTGAAGGCGATGCGGTGCGGATAGACCTTGATTTCCGGTTCTTGGGCGTTAAGGAGGGCCCGGGTCTGCCGGGAAAGCTCTTCGATCGCCTTTTTCCCCGTTCCGGAAACGGCTTGGTACGTGGAGACCACAATCCGTTTTATCCGCGCCGCATCGTGGATCGGTTTCAGGGCGACAACCATCTGAATGGTGGAACAGTTCGGATTGGCGATAATTCCCCGGTTCTTGTAAAGCGCAATCGCCTCCGGATTCACCTCCGGCACGACCAGCGGTATTTCCGGCGCCATCCGGAAAACGCTCGTGTTGTCGATGACCACGCACCCGGCCCTGGCGGCAATGGGTGCGAACTTCTCGCTGATGCTCCCGCCCGCCGAGAAAAGGCCGATTTCGATCCCCGGGAAGGAATTTTCGGTGAGTACTTCCACCGGCAGGGGCTTCCCCCGGAATGACAATTCTTTCCCAAGAGATCTTTCCGACGCGAGAAGCGTCAGCTTCCCCACCGGAAACCGGCGCTCTTCGAGAATCCTGATCATCTCATTGCCAACGGCGCCCGTGGCTCCCACAACGGCCACATGGTAGTTTTTCATGCTACACTCTCCGATATCCATTATTTCGATTTTCCAAAGCAGTGCGTATCTCTCACCCGCGGCGCTGCTTACAGCAGATGATCCTGATACTGAGACTTCTTTGTCCTGATATCCGTCAAGAACTTACGGCCCAACTTGAAAAGCGCCCCCGCCGGACCGGAAAAACCATAGCCGAATGCGAATGTGAACAACATGATCTGAGGTTCCGCCACGACGATCACAAGGATCACGATAATCAGGACAAAGGACATAAAAGGTTTGCGTGAGAAAAAATTAAGGTCCTTGAAGCTGTAATACTTGATGCTGCTGACCATGAAGAGCGACAGGGCGATCACGAGGAACATGATCGACAGATCCGAAAAGCGTCCGTCGCCTCCGAGGTAGTAATACAGCAGAACGCCGGTGGCCACCGCCGCAGCGCCTCCCGGTATGGGAAGGCCGTTGAATACACGGCTGTCGATGATCCCGACCTGGACATTGAACCTGGCGAGGCGGAGCGCCCCGCAGGCCACGAAGAGGAATGCCGCCAGCCACCCCCATTTTCCGTAGGAAATCAGCGACCAGCTGTAGACGAGCAGAGCCGGAGCCACGCCGAACGTGACCAGATCGCAAAGCGAGTCATATTCACCGCCGAATTTGCTTGTCGTATGGGTCATCCGGGCAATTCGTCCGTCCAGGCCGTCCAGAACGACGGCAATGAGAATCGAGACTGCCGCAATTTCATACAAACCCTTCATGGCGGCGATGATGGAGTAGAATCCACAGAACAGATTGGCTGTTGTAAAAAGATTCGGCAGGACATAGATCCCCACTTTCATGCGGTCGCGCCTTAACGGGGTTACCTTTTTCATGTCAACTCTCCTATGGGCGTCTCGCCCGCCCTGACCTTATCCCCCACCCTGACGAGGATAGTCGAGCCGAGCGGCAGAAATACTTCGACCCGTGAACCGAAACGGATCAGACCGAACCGTTCCCCTTTTTGAACCTGCATGCCCTCCTTCAGCCAGCAGACGATTCTTCGCGCGATCAACCCGGCGATCTGGACCGTTATGATCTCCCGCCCGTCCGCCGTCCGCATCAGAACGGCGTTCCTCTCATTGAGTTCCGAGGCCTTGTCCAGATTTGCCGATAGGAACTTCCCCGCCCGATACCGGATGGAAAAGACCTCTCCGGAGCAGGGAGTCCTGTTGACGTGAACATTGAATACATTCATGAAGACACTGATCTTCTCAAAGGAAAGGCCGGGCAACTCGTCGCTCACCGTCTCTTCGACCCGGATCACCTTGCCGTCCGCGGGAGAAATGACCAGACGCCGACCCTCGGGGGCCTTTCTCTCGGGATTGCGGAAGAACCAGATGACGAACAGGGTAAGCAGCAGCAGCAAGGCAAAGAGCCGCGTGAATCCGGCAAAGAAAGCGCCGAGGGCAACCGCCCCCAGGGGGATGATGAACGGAAATCCCTCCCTGACGATCATGCTGCTATGATTTGTCCCGTGAGGCAAATGCCCTCCTCCTCAACAATGCCGTATTGGCCGTGATTAAACCAACCGGAGACGCTAAGCCTGGCGATACTTCTCGAGAATGGCATAAATCATCTCCTTACCGAGCAGTTTTTTCTTCTGCAGGATCTTTTTTCTGACCTCTTCCTCCGAGGTCAGGTGGATCCGCGTGTTGAATTCCGCCAGCGTCTCTTCATACTGCCGGTGTTCCTCTACATATCTACGGAGTTCCCCATCCTCATGAATATGACGTGCAATCAGGGCTTCTTCCCTTTTTTCCATAATGATCATACCCGTCTGTGAATTGAACTTATCTCAATATGATCAGAAAGTCAACCGTCGCCTTAACAGACTGTTGAAAAACGCCCGTCTGCTGCGTTTCCCTCATCCTTCGCCGTTCAACGTACAAACAAGTACGCCTCACGGCTCAGGATTTCGGGGGCCTTGCATCCGGACATTTTTGAACAGCCTGGATCAGCGACTTTTTCAACAGCCTCTTAAGGCCGGAGCGGCGCTGCGCCTGCAACCCGCTGTTTTATTTCCGCCTCGGAAAGCCGGAGGTATCTCGGCGTAAAGGTCAACGGATCGAGGCGATCGCCGTTTCGATACCGTCTCAGACCGATCAGACCGACAGCAGACGCCCGTAGATTGTGCGGCCGGCTGTCATCATGCATACACCGGCCCGGCAACCTCTCGCCAATCAGCTTCTCATAGCGTGCGGCCCCGTCACCCAGGAAAACTACCTCTTCATCGTCCAGATCCGCCAGTAACGCGTTGACATCGACAAGCCGTTCCGCCCTAACGACTTCGGGAAGGCCGCCTTTGCCCATACGGTACAGTCCGGCATAAACCTGATTTTCCCTGGCATCCAGCATTGGACAGATCAGGTTTGGATAGGGGACGGCATTCATGGCAAGGGCCTCCAGTGTCGACACCCCCACAACCGGCTTCCCAGTGGCCAGGGCCAGACCTTTGACGGTGCTTACCCCTATCCTCACCCCCGTAAACGAACCCGGGCCAATCGTACAGGCAAGCAGATCCACCCGCGCGGCGGGCAGGCCTGTGAGAAGGCAGAGCTTCTCCAGGGCTGGAAGCAGAATCTCCGCATGGTGTCTTCCCAGGCTGAGATAGAGTTCGGCGAGAATCTCCTCTTCTCTTAGAATGGCCAATCCCACGGTCTTCGTCGCGGTTTCTATCGCCAGCGTCAGCATCTTCAGCCTGTAATTTTCCGAATAAAATCGCTAATGACCTTGATGTTCATCCTGTCAATATCCAGTATGAAGACGAAGACCATCAGGAGAATCAAAAGGGCGAAACCGATCTGCTGGGCCATCTCGCGCCAGCGGACATTGACCTCGCGGCCCGTCACCCATTCGATCATAAAGAAAAGCAGATGGCCGCCGTCCAGAACCGGAACGGGCAGGAGGTTGAGAATGGCCAGATTGACGCTCAGGAGGGCCATGAACACAATGAACGGGATGATTCCCTCTTTTATCTGCGCGCCGGCGATCTGGGCGATCAGGATCGGACCTCCCATGCTCTTCGGTGAAACGACCCCCTGAAACATCTTGCCGATGCTGATGAGAGTCAGTTTGCCGATCATCCACGTCTGCCGGAGACCCTTTCCCAAAGCCGACAGGGGATTATGCCTTTCGATGACGGTTCGGGGAGAGGGACTGATACCGATTTTGTAGGTCTCCACTTCCTCTCCGAAAATATTTTTCGTCTTCATGAGCCTCGGTATCACGGGGATTTCCATGGGCCGGCCATCTCTGCTGACGGTGACCCGCAGCGGTTTTCCCTCGCTTCGGCCGATGATTTCAGAGATTTCGTCCCATTTTGACACGGATTTACCATCCAGGGAGATGATCATGTCTCCCTCTTTCATTCCGGATTCCATGGCGGCGGAAGCGGGCTGTAGGGCTCCGATCTCCGACGTCAGAACGGGAAGTCCGACCATGTTGACCACGGTGAAGATAGCCACGGCCAGCAGGAGATTGAAAACAGGTCCCGCAGCCACAATGCCGATCCTTTTGAGGACCGGCTGTTTCAGAAAGGCCCTCTTTTCATCCTCCGGTGATAATTCCTCTCCGGGGGCCTCCCCGAGGAGTTTCACATACCCCCCGAGAGGGATCAGGGAGAGGAGATATTCCGTTTCCCCGATTTTTCTGCCGACGATCCGCGGGCCGAAGCCGAGGGAAAATTTCATCACGCCCACACCTGCCCGTTTGGCCATCAGAAAATGACCGAGTTCATGGGCAAAGATGAGAACCCCCAGTAAAACAACGACCGATATGATGCTGATTCCTATCAATTTCTCATTCCTTTTATTGTTTGTCCGGCCTCTTCCCTGGCCCACCGGTCGGCAGCGAGGATCTCGTCGATGCTCGGCTCTTCCTGCACCGAGTGGCGGGAAAGGACCTGCTCCACAACAAAGACGATATCGCTGAAACCGATTTTTTCACGAAGAAATGCCTCTACGGCGATTTCATTCGCCCCGTTGAGGACTGCCGGCATCGTCCCTCCCTTTCCTGCGGCCTCATACGCCAGCCTCAGGCCGGGAAATCTCTCCAGGTCGGGCTTGAGAAACTCCAGAGGACCGGCCATAGTCAGATCCAGGGCATGATCCGTCCGGTGGAGACGGTGCGGGAAAGAAAGGGCGTAGGCAATGGGGACCCTCATGTCAGGCACGCCGAGCTGGGCGATGACACTACCGTCCCGGTATTCCACCAGCGAATGAACGACGCTCCGGGGGTGGATGAGGACATCGATCGCCGTTGCAGGAAGGCCGAAGAGCCATCCCGCTTCAATCACCTCTAATCCCTTATTGATCATGGTGGCCGAATCGATCGTAATCTTCCTGCCCATCGCCCAGTTGGGATGCCGCAGGGCCTCCGCGGGCGTTACCGCCGCCAGTTCATCTGCAGAGGCATGGAGGAACGGCCCCCCGGAGGCGGTCAGGATGATCCGGCGGACATCTTCCCGGCTGTGCCCCTGAAGGCACTGGAAAATCGCGCTGTGTTCGCTGTCGACGGGGATAATATTCACACCCTTCTGGGCCGCTTTGCGCACGACGATATGGCCTGCCATAACCAGCGTCTCCTTGTTGGCCAGGGCGATTGCACTTCCCGCCTCGATCGCTTCCAGCGTGGGGATAAGCCCGGCTGCACCGACCATGGCTGAAACGACCATATCGGCTCCGGCAGCGGCCGCCACTTCCCGATAACCCTCCTGTCCGTAGAGAACTGCCGTTGCAGTTGCCGGACCCAGGAGACGACGGAGCCCGGAGGCATGTTCTTCGTCGATCACCGCCGCGACGCGCGGCCGGAAACGGTCGATCTGATTCTTCAGGAGGGCGATATTTCTTCCGGCAGCAAGGGCCGTCACGACAAATTCTTCCGGATGAGACGCGACGACATCCAGCGTACTTAAACCTATTGAACCCGTAGAGCCGAGTATGGAAAGCCTTTTCATCGAATGATCAGTGCCTGATAATAGTAGACAAACGGCGCAATAAACATGAGACAATCAAGCCTGTCCAGAATGCCGCCGTGACCAGGCAGGAGCGCACCGGAATCTTTTACCCCAGCGGCCCTTTTAAAGGCCGACTCACAGAGATCTCCGAGTTGTCCCGTCACGCTTCCCACGAGTCCCAGAATGACGGCATGCGCAACCGGAAGGAGCGGGAAAAACAATTGCCGAAAGAGAAGGCATCCGGCTATGCTCCCTGCGACCAGGCCGATCGTCCCCTCCACGGTCTTTCCGGGACTTACACGCGGAAGAAGTTTCCTCTTTCCCATTCCCTTTCCTACATAGTAGGCGGCGACGTCTCCGGAAAAGGCCAGAACCAGGATAAAAAATATCCACAGAACCCCCTCCGGCGTCTTGCGAATCAGGATAAAATAGGACATCAGCACGGGAATATACATCAGTCCCAGGATCGTCTTGCCGACGGGACTCATGTCCGGTTCCCGGTCCCTGATCCGTAGGAGATGGAGGATGAGGACCGCCATGACGGCAAAGCTCATCACGGCAGATAGAAGCCGAAAGTCCCCGGAGACGGCAGTCAGGAGGATAAGCATTGCGATGACCATCGTTTGCGCCTTTTCCCCGGACATCCCCGCTCCGAAAGCCATCTGGTTGTATTCCTGCATCCCCGCGAGGGTGACCGCAATAATCAGAACGGCAAATGCGACCTCCGAACCGTACACAATGATCCCGAAAAGGATCGGTACGGCGATCACCCCGGTGATCCATCGTTTCACGTGGGGAATCATCGTTCTTCACCTTCTTTTGGGTCGCGGGGCAGGAGACATCTGTCCACTTCTCGCTTTGCCTCCCCAAATGTTCGAACTTAACCCTGGGCCGGCGTACGGGCTTCTATGTCCGGCAGAGCTGATCGCTCGTCATTCCGAACCTCCGCTCCCGCTTCTGATAGTCGACAATCGCCTCCAGGAGATGCCGTTCTCGAAAATCGGGCCAGAGGACGTCGGTAAAGTAGAACTCCGTGT
>MICJ01000028.1:32698-36802 GCA_001830835.1 Syntrophobacterales bacterium GWC2_56_13
ACTGCCACAGGAGAAAATTGCTCACACGGCATTCGCCCCCCGTTCTGATCAGCAGGTCCGGATCGGGAAGCCCCGTGGTGTAGAGATAACGGGCAAAGAGCTCTTTGGTCACCTCTTCCGGCCTGATGATTCCGGCCAGGCCGTCGCCGACCATGCTTCTTGCGGCCATGACGATCTCATCGCGGCCGCCGTAACTCAGGGCTAGATTGAGAACCATTCCCTGATTGCCGGCTGTCCTCTCCATCGCTTCCCTGATGGTCGCAAGGATAGGGTCTCCCAGGGAATCCAGGCTCCCAATGGCCACAAGACGGATATCATTGTCCATCATCTCCTGAACCTCGCCGTCGAGATATTCTTGGAGGAGTTGAAGGAGCGCACGGACCTCCGCTTCGGGTCGAAGCCAGTTCTCCATCGAAAAGGCGTAGAGTGTGAGATAGCGGATACCGATCCTTCGACAGGTCCTTACGGTCACCCGCACGGACTCGGCGCCCTTCCGATGTCCGAGGACCCTGCCCATGGCATGCTTCTTCGCCCAGCGACCGTTTCCGTCCATGATGATCGCGATATGCCGGGGAACTCTTGCCGGATCGATTTCTTTCATATTCAACCGCAAAAACAGAGGTGATGACGGCTTTCCTTCTGTTTTGACTAACACATCAGCGACTATTTTTCAAGGCGGATCGAAACAAAACGGGGAGCCCCCGGGCTCCCCGTTTTCAGGACGGTTCCTCCGACCTTGTCAGATCTCCATGACCTCTTTCTCCTTGGCTGCCAGAACCGCATCGGTTTTCTCGATGTAGCGGTCGGTCATCTTCTGAACTTCTTCCTGGAAGCCATAGAGTTCATCTTCCGAGATTTCATTACCCTTTTTCAGTTCCTTGAGCTGCTCATTGGCGTCCCTGCGCGCGTTGCGCTGCTTGACCCTGCATTCTTCCGCCATCTTTCGGACGACTTTGACCAATTCCCTCCGTCTTTCCTCGGTAAGCGGGGGAATGGCAAGACGGATCAGTTTGCCGTCGTTATTGGGCATCAGCCCCAGGTCGGATTTCTGGATTGCCTTCTCGATTGCCCCGAGAACCGAGTTGTCCCAAGGAGAGATGACGATCAGCCGGCTTTCAGGAATGGATAGAGACGCCAGTTGGTTGAGGGGCGTCGGCGTACCGTAGTACTCGACCCGGATGCCGTCCAGAAGGGACAACGAGGCCCTGCCGGTTCTCACCTTCCTGAAGGACTTATCGAGGGCATTGATCGCCTTATCCATGCTCTCTTTGAGTTCCTCATAAATCACATCCTTCATGAGTTCAACCTCCGACGACTGTTCCCACGGCCTCTCCGCAGATGACCCTTCTGATGTTACCCGCCTTCTGCAGATTGAAGACGACCAGGGGAAGCCCGTTATCCCTGCACATGGATATCGCTGTTGCATCCATAACTTTAAGGTTGCTTGTCAATACATCGGTAAAGCTTATCTTTTCATACATTACGGCATCGGCGTGCTGGAGCGGATCCCGGTCATAAACTCCTTCCACCTTCGTCGCCTTGAGGATGATATCCGCCTTGATCTCGACGGCACGGAGGGTTGCCGCGGTGTCGGTTGTAAAATAGGGATTTCCCGTTCCCGCGGCAAAAATCACCACCAGTCCTTTCTCCAGGTGGCGGACCGCCCGCCTCTGGATGAACGGCTCGGCGACCTCCCGCATCTCTATGGCCGTCTGCACCCGCGTGCTGACACCCTGTCGCTCAAGGGCGCTCTGGAGGGCAAGACTGTTGATCACGGTGGCCAGCATCCCCATGTAGTCGGCGGTGGTTCGATCCATCCCCTTCGTGCTGGCAGTTATCCCCCGGAAGATGTTTCCGCCCCCGACAACGATCCCGAGTTGCACCCCGAGGGCAACCACCTCCCGGATTTCCCCGGCAATGTCGCCCACGATCTGATGATCGATGCCGGAGACTAAATTTCCCATGAGGGATTCGCCGCTTAATTTCAGCAGCACCCTCTTGTAGACAGGACAATCCATGACCACCTATTTCAGTTCCTCGCCCAGCTGAAACCGGGCAAACCTTCGCACGATGATGTTTTCACCTGTCTTGGCAATCATATTGCTGACCAGCGTATCCACCGTGATGTCCGTATTCTTGATGAACTTCTGATTCGACAGGCAGACTTCTTCATAGTACTTCTTCAGCTTTCCCTCGATGATCTTCTCCCAGATCTTCTCCGGTTTTTTCTCCTCCACAAGCTGGCTCCGGTAGATCTCCTTCTCTCTCTCAAGGACGCTTTCCGGGATTTCCTCCGGTCTCACATAGAGCGGATTCGACGCCGCCACATGCATGGCCAGATCTTTTACCAGCGCCAGGAAATCATCCGTTTTGGCCACAAAATCGGTTTCGCAGTTCAACTCGACCAGGACCCCTATCTTCCCTCCCATGTGGATATAGGAAGCAATCGCGCCTTCTTTCGTCGCCTTTGAGGAGCGTTTCGCAGCCGCCGACATCCCCTTCTTCCGGAGGCAGTCGATCGCCTTTTCAAAATCGCCTTCCGCAACCGTGAGAGCCTCCTTGCAATCCATCATGCCGGCGCCCGTCTTTACCCTCAATTCTTTCACCATCGCTGATGTGATATCCAATTTACCGTCCCTCCTCTGCCTGATCCTGCTTGCTGCCGTTCTCGGGCGATTCCTCATATTCGTTTACGGCGGCCTTTGTTTCCACGCTTTCTGGTACATCGGCATCGCCGTTTTCAGCCGCTCGCGAAATCGTCACATTGCTTCCCTTGTCGCTTTCCGCCTGGAGACGCTCCTCGAACCGCTTCTTCCCTTCGAGGACCGCATCGGCCATTTTCGCGGAAAAGAGCTTTATTGCCCGGATCGCGTCGTCATTTGCCGGAATGATGTAATTGATCAAATCGGGATCGCAGTTCGTATCCACCATCGCCACAATGGGTATTTTCAATTTTCTCGCTTCCGTAACGCCGATCATCTCACGCTTCGGATCGACGATGAACAGACCGCCGGGAAGACCCTTCATATTCCGGATTCCTCCCAGGACCTTGTCCAGTTTATCCCGATCCTTCTGAAGCCCCATGATTTCCTTCTTCGGAAAGGCCTTGATGCTGTCGTCGGCAAACATCCGATCGAGCTCATTCAAGCGGTCGATGCTTTTCTTGATGGTCGCAAAATTGGTCAGCATCCCCCCCAACCAGCGCTGATTGACATAAGGCATGCCGCATCTTTCGGCCTCCTCACGGATCGACTCCTGGGATTGCTTCTTGGTGCCGACGTAGAGAATCTCTTTGCCCCACGCAACCGTATCCACAACGAACTGATAGGCCGTCTGAAACAATCCGACCGTCTGCTGGAGATCGATGATGTAGATCCCGTTGCGGGCGCCGAAGATATAGGTTTTCATTTTGGGGTTCCATTTATTCGTCTGGTGGCCGAAGTGAACCCCCGCCTCAAGCAACAACTTCATGGAAATACTAGCCATACTTTAGACTCCTTCTTTGTTTTTTCCGCCACCCCCATCCTCTTGACCGGGAAACTTTTCCATCTGGAAAAGCAACGCCCGGCAATCCGGGGATGTGTGAATTGGGCAGGCTGATTAACATAAAGACTTTAATTAATCAAGCTGAAATAAGTAGTAAAAGGCCTTTTTCTCAGACCGTTCTCAGGTGTGGTAATGGGCGTTAATCTTCACATAATCAAAGGAAAGATCCGAGGCGAAGACCGTCCACGACCGGCGCCCCATGCCCAATCCGAGACGTACCCGGATCTGCACCTTCTTCATTACCGCATCGAGTTCCCCTTCCCTTCCCGCAACGCCTTTCCCTCCCGAAAAAACGGGGACGTCTTCAAAAAAGAGACGGACTTGGTCCACCGGCAGAGGGATGCCCGCCGATCCGGCGGCAGAGATGATCCTTCCCCAGTTCGGATCGCCGCCGAAAAAGGCCGTTTTGACCAGATTCGAATTGGCGATCGCATAGGCCACCCTCTGTGCATCGCCAAGCGTCCTTGCCTCCTCCACCGTGATCTCGATCACCTTCGTCGCCCCTTCTCCATCACGGACCAGCTCCCGCGCCAGCTCGGACATCAGGGAGGAGAGCAG
>MICJ01000028.1:36812-48528 GCA_001830835.1 Syntrophobacterales bacterium GWC2_56_13
CTTCCCAGGCGGCGGGACCCCTTCTTGATCCGAGGGTTCCGGGCAAAACCGTTGGCAAGAATGATCGCCGTGTCGTTCGTGCTCATGCAGCCGTCGACGGTTACGGCATTGAAACTGTGGTCCGCCGATTGTCTGAACACCCTGTCGAGGGCATCATGCTCGATATCGGCATCGGTCATGATGAAGGCCAACATCGTTGCCATATGCGGTTCGATCATCCCCGCACCTTTGGCGATACCGCACAGGGTGACCTCTTTCGACCCGACCGTGCCATTGCGGCAGGCGATCTTTGGAAAGCGGTCTGTTGTCATGATGCCCGCCTCGGCAGCGGGAATCCCGTCGTCGTGGAGTCCGGCAACCAGCCCCTTGACGCCCTCTTGTATCTTCCGCAGGGGAAGACGATGACCGATAACGCCGGTCGAGGCGACAAGGACCATTTCGTCCGGAATTCCGAGTTCCCCGGAAGCGGTTCTTGAAACGGCGAGGGCGTCGGCAAAGCCTTCCGCTCCGGTTGCGGCGTTGGCAACCCCGCTGTTGGCGATCACTGCCTGGGCCTCGCCGGATCTGATCCTCTCCAGGTCGAGAAGGACCGGCGCCGCCTTGAAGCAGTTTGTCGTGAACACCCCGGCTGCCGTTGCCGGGCTCGTTGAGAAGATCATGGCCAGATCCGGGCGTCCATCCGCCTTGATCCCCGCATGGACGCCGTTGGCGAGAAAACCGGGCACCCGATAGCACTTCGATGACGTCATATGCCTCCTTAAGCCTGCCGGCCAAGCGATCTTGCGTTTACCGCACCTACCGGCCGCAACACTTCTTGTATTTCTTCCCGCTGCCGCAGGGGCAGGGGTCATTCCGGCCGACCTTGGCCGTCTCCCTTTTGACCGTGGCCGCCGCCGGTGTATCCTCACCCCGCGACATGATGTAATCCTGCCGCCGCTTCTCCTCGATCCTCTCCACCTCTTCCTCCCGGCGGATCTGGACCAGGCAGAGCTTTTCCACCGTGTCCTCTTTGATACGGCTGATCATGTCCATGAACATCTCGTAGCCCTCTTTCTGATACTCCCGAACCGG
This sequence comes from Syntrophobacterales bacterium GWC2_56_13, assembly GCA_001830835.1. Classification (GTDB taxonomy): domain Bacteria; phylum Desulfobacterota; class Syntrophia; order Syntrophales; family UBA5619; genus JAKAFS01. The sequence continues at coordinate 37,884 of MICJ01000028.1, forward strand.
GTCCTTCTGGCCGTATCCGCGCAGGCCGATCCCTTCCTTGAGATGATCCATGGCGAGGAGGTTTTCCTTCCACTGCGAATCGATGGACTGGAGCATGATCACCTTCATCAGGTAATCCATCAGGGGCTTGCCGTATTCCTTCTCTTTATTTCTAAGAAGCGTTTTGACTTCCGTTATGATCGTCTCCCGGATGGCCTCCGGTCCGAGTTCCCGGCCTCTCTCGGCGAGATTCAACTTCACGGTGAAATGCCTGAAAACCCGTTCATCCAGACCTTTAAGATCCCATTCCTCCGGATGGAGCTTCTCATCCACGTAGTCCTGAACCATCCCTTCGACCATCTCCTCCAGCATCTCCTCCACGTCTTCCCAGAGCGCTTCTCCTTTGAGGACCTTCTTCCGCTGTTCATAGATGACCTGCCGCTGGCGGTTCATGACATCGTCATATTCCAGCAGATGCTTGCGGATATCGAAATTCTGCCCCTCGACGCGTTTCTGGGCATTCTCGATCGCCCTGGAAATGAGCCGGTGCTCGATCGGCTGACCCTCTTCCATGCCGATCCTGTCCATGACGGAGGAGATCCTCTCCGCCCCGAAAATCCTGAGGAGATCGTCCTCGAGGGAGAGATAGAACCGCGACGACCCCATATCGCCCTGACGTCCCGACCGACCGCGGAGCTGGTTGTCGATCCTGCGGCTCTCATGCCGCTCCGTCCCCAGGATATGGAGGCCGCCCAGATCGGCCACCCTTTCGCCAAGTTTTATGTCCGTCCCGCGTCCGGCCATGTTCGTGGAGATGGTCACCTGTCCCGGCTGTCCGGCCTGGGAGACGATCTCCGCTTCCTTCTCATGATTTTTTGCATTCAGAATGTGGTGTTTGATTCCCGTCCGGGTCAGGTGTTTGCTTAAGAGCTCGGATTTTTCTATGGAGATGGTTCCTACCAGAACGGGCCTTTTCGCCCCGTGCAGCTCTTTGATCTCCTCGATGACCGCGGTGAATTTCTCCTTCTCGGTCTTGTAGATCACATCGGAGTTGTCCGCCCGGATCATCGGCATGTTGGTCGGAATCACGAGGACTTCGAGATGGTAAATCTTGGCGAATTCTTCCGCTTCGGTATCTGCCGTACCTGTCATTCCCGCCAGTTTCTCATACATCCGGAAGTAATTCTGGAAGGTGATCGACGCCAGGGTCTGATTTTCCTGTTCGACCTTCACCCTTTCCTTCGCTTCAAGGGCCTGATGGAGACCGTCGCTGTAACGCCTGCCCGGCATGACCCTTCCGGTGAATTCATCGACGATGATGACCTTGCCATCCTTGACCAGATAGTCGACATCCCGCCGGAAGAGGGTGTGGGCGCGCAGGGCCTGGTTGACATGGTGGAGGGTGTCGATGTTTTGCGGTTCATAGAGATTCTGCACCTTGAGATACTGCTCAACCCTCGCGACCCCTTCTTCCGTCAGGACGACGGTGCGGCTTTTCTCGTCTACCGTATAATCCTTCTCCTTCCTAAGGTGCGGGATGACCTGGTTTACCCGGTAGTACTTGTCCGTCGATTCCTCCGAGGGTCCGGAGATGATCAGGGGCGTCCGCGCTTCGTCGATGAGAATGCTGTCCACCTCGTCCACAATGGCATAATGAAAGTCACGCTGAACATAGTCATCGAGGCTGAACTTCATGTTGTCGCGCAGATAGTCGAAACCGAACTCGTTATTCGTTCCGTAGGTGATGTCCGCATGGTAGGCGGCCCTCCGCTCATCGTCATCCATCCCATGCACGATGACTCCGACGTTCATGCCGAGAAAATGGTAGATGGGCCCCATCCAGTCCGCATCCCTCCTGGCCAGATAGTCATTGACAGTCACGAGATGAACGCCCTTCCCGGGCAGTGCGTTCAGGTAGAGCGGCATCGTCGCGGCCAGGGTTTTTCCCTCCCCGGTTTTCATTTCGGCGATCCTCCCCTCATGCAGAACCAATCCCCCGAGGATCTGGACGTCAAAAGGTCTCATCTGCAGGCTGCGGCGTGCAGTCTCTCGAACGACTGCAAAAGCCTCGACGAGGAGTTCGTCCAGCTCGACGCCGCTCTGAAGTTTATCCCTGAAATACGGGGTTTTTGCCTTGAGCTCTTCATCGCTCAGGGCCATCATGGTCGGTTCAAGAGCATTGATTTCCACGAGAATAAGGGAAAGGCGTTTCAATTCCCGGTCATTCTTGCTGCCGATAAGCTTCCTTAGAATCGCATTGAGCATAAAATTCCTTCAAAAAAAAACCGGTACCATGACCGGCGGATTCGTTCTTCAGATGGCTGATGATCCCTCTCCAGCGACAAGGGATTAATTCAAATACTTCCTCGGATTGATAGCGACGCCGTTGAGCATCACGGAATAGTGAAGATGGGTATAGAAATTCTTCGGCATTGAAACCCCCATCCCAGATCATCTCACCGGCGGCTGAGGCAGAAATTCCGCTGCAAAATAACATAATCATCCCAAAAGTCAAGCATCGTTTTATCGCCCAAAATTGTCTTGACTTTGAAGAGACCCTTAAGCTAAAGAGCTCAGGCACATAGAATCACATGTCCAGGGCGCTCAGATAAGGAGATTTCATGTCAAAATATGAATCTAAATCGATAAGAAACCTCGCAATCATCGGACACGGAGGAACCGGCAAGACCTCTCTGTGCGAATCCTTTCTCTACGTCGCCGGGAAAACGGACAGGCCCGGACGCGTTGATGACGGAAGCTCCTGCATGGACTATGAACCGGAGGAGCAGAAGAGACATATCTCTATCAGCGCCACCACAAACAATATCGACTGGGAAAAACACAGGGTCAACTTCATCGACACACCCGGGGATTCCAATTTTACCTTTGACACGAAAAGCTCTCTACGGGTAGTGGACGGAGCCGTGGTCCTCGTCGACGCCGTCGGGGGTGTCGAATTTCAGACCGAAAAAGTCTGGGAATATGCCGACGAATTCAAGCTTCCCCGCCTCCTGTTCGTCAGCCGAATGGATCGGGAACGGGCCGATTTCGGCAAGGCGGTGGAGAGCATCCGGAAGCGGCTGAGGGAGAAGATCACGATCGTCTCTCTTCCCATCGGCGCCGAGGACTCCTTTGCCGGGGTGGTGGATCTGATCGCCATGAAGGCCCTCGTTTTCGACAACCAGAAGAAAGCGGCCAAATCGGTCGATATTCCGGCCGATATGGCTGAGGAAGTCAAGAAATGCCGGGACATCCTGGTGGAAGATATCGCCGAAACGGACGATGGGCTGATGAATAAATACCTGGAAGGTGGCGAACTGAGCGCCGAAGATCTGCAGGCGGGTCTGCGAAAAGGGGTGTTGGCCGGCTTACTGACCCCCATCGCCTGCGGTTCGGCTATGAAACACATCGGGATATCATCCCTGTTGGACACGGTTGTGCAGTACTTCCCGTCACCAGTCGACCCCGGCGGTAAAGCCGGAAAGAAGCCGGGAAGTGAAGGGGATGAAATCCGGATGCCGGAAGAGTCGGCGCCGTTTTCGGCCCTCGTTTTCAAGACCATAGCCGATCCCTATGCGGGGCGTCTCACCCTCTTCCGTGTCTATTCCGGCACTCTCAGCTCCGACTCCAGCGTCTTCAACGCCTCCCGGAAGTCCACCGAGCGAATCGGGAATCTCTTCTTCCTGGAGGGGAAAACCCAGAAACCGGTTGAAACCCTCATCCCCGGCGACATCGCGGCCATCGCCAAACTGAAGGAAACGGCAACCGGCGATACCCTCTGCACGGAAAAAACTCCTATTGTCTTTGCCAGGGTCGAACCGCCCCCGGCGATCATCTCCTTTGCCGTGGAACCGAAAACACGCGGCGATGAAGACAAGCTCGTCTCCTCCATCCACCGCCTGACCGATGAGGATCCCACCTTGTCATTCCACCGGGATGGCCAGACCAGGGAGATGATCCTCTCCGGCCTGGGACAGGTTCATATCGAGGTAACCGTCGAAAAGATGAAACGGAAATTCGGTCTCGAGGTGAATCTGAAGACCCCGAAGGTCCCCTACAAGGAGACGATCAAGGGAAAGACCACCATTCAGGGGCGTTACAAGAAACAGTCCGGTGGCCGCGGTCAGTTCGGCGATACCTGGCTGGAGATCGAGCCGCTCCCGAGAGGAGTCGGCTTTGAGTTCGCCGATAGGATCGTAGGCGGCGTTATTCCCCAGCAGTACCGACCGGCCGTGGAGAAGGGCATCGTGGAGGCCATGGCGGAGGGCGTTTTGGCGGGTTATCCGGTTGTCGATCTCAGGGTCTCCCTCGTGGACGGCTCCTATCATACCGTCGATTCGTCCGAAATGGCCTTCAAAATCGCGGGCTCCCTCGGTTTCAAAAAGGGGGTCCTCGAATGTCAGCCCACCCTTCTCGAACCTATCGTCAATATCATGATCGAAATCCCCGACGAGTACATGGGCGACGTCATCGGCGATCTGAACAGCCGCCGCGGGAAGGTCCTGGGGATGGATTCCATCGGTCACCACCAGATCATCAAGGGGCAGGTCCCCCTCGCCGAGATTCTGAAATACGCCCCCGATCTCCGTTCGATGACGAGCGGACGCGGAACGTTTACCTGCGAACACTCCCATTACGAGGAGGTTCCCTCCTACATCTCTGAGAAGATCATCGCCGAATCAGAGAGGGAAGCGGAGGATTAACGTGGGTTTTAGGGCCGTCATCATCACCGTCAGCGACCGCGGCGCCCGCGGCGAACGCGAGGATCAGAGCGGTCCGGAAATCGCCGGAATGATCGAAGGGCTGGGGATGGAAATTGTCGCTCGGCGGATTGTGCCCGACGAAAAGGAGATGATCCGCCGGGTTCTTCTTGAGTGGAGCGAGGGTGAGAAAGCGGACCTGATCCTGACGACAGGCGGCACCGGCGTCGGCCCCAGGGACGTGACGCCGGAGGCCACCCGGGAGGTCATTGAACGGGAGATCCCGGGGATGGGGGAGGCCATGCGGGGTCATAGCGCGGCCATTACCCCTCACGCGATGCTCTCGCGCGCCCTGGTCGGCACCCGGGGCCGGACCCTGATCATCAACCTCCCCGGAAGCCCGAAAGGGGCCCGGGAAAATCTTGAAGTCCTCCTGCCCGCCCTCCCGCACGCCATCGAAAAGATCAAGGGCGACGAGAGGGAATGCGCCGCCTGAGATACTCCTCGACATGCCGGGGGTGAGTCCCCGGCCAGAAGATTCCCCTGCACAGGGAACATCTGTGAAATTGCATGCAGTTTTCATAAACATAGACGGGAACCATGCCTTCCACAGCTTCCTTCGCAACCTCCTCCAGCGTCGAGTTGCAGCGCAGACATCGGCTCATCCTTCTCAACGGATCCGGTGACAGAGCCAGAACCTCCAGGATTTCACCGATCTGCGCGTCTGCGCGATCGGCCTTGATCACGACGAGGCGTCCCGCATGGCGCCGGCGTTCGAGATCCCTCTTCCTGGTCAGGGCGATCCGCCCCTCCCGGTCTGCTTTCCGGAGAAAATCCCGATCCGCGTTCCCCCGGTAAAAAAGGGTGTCATAGCCAAGGATCCTCAGCCACTTTGCCAGTTTTCCCAGATTGCGATCGCAGATGAATCTCTCATCCATGCTGCCCCTCGGACGAAAAGCGATTCAGTGTAAAACGGCCGTTTTCGTACAGCAGATAGGAATCGTGGGTAATCAAGTCGCCCAGGGTGGCGAAGGTCCTGAGCCTGCCGCCGCGCTGCACCTCACGAATGAGCGGCTTGTGACAGTGGCCCAGGATTACGGCATCATAGCCTTCCTCAAATTTGTCCAGGGAAAAACGGTACATGACCTCTGCAAGACGATCCTGCGCGCCCCCGGATATCCCCTTGCTCATCTCCGAACTGATCCGGGCGATCCGCCAGAGGAACGCCAGCGGAAGCACACGCTGCAGCCGGAAGGAAAAGGGGCTATGCAGGAATCGCCGCAGCGCCAGGTAGCGGCGATTTTCCCTGTCCACGGTATCGCCGTGCGAAACGAGGATCCGCAGGCCGTCAAGATCGATCTCGGCCCACTCCGGATAGACCTCCATACCCAGTTTCTGCGAAAAATAGTCCGTGAGGAAGAAATCGTGGTTGCCTTCACACAAGCTGATCCTGATTCCCAAACGCCGCAAAAGTGCGAGCCTTTCCACCACCGGTCGGAAACCGGGATAGATCACATCACCTTTTGCAAACCAGAAATCGAATAAATCTCCCGCAATGACGAGTTGATTCACCGGTCCGCCGTTCCCGGTCGCTCCGCCTCCCCCCCTGCCGGCCGTTACGATCCCATCCCGAAGATGGTCGAAAAAATGCAGGAGCTTTTTACAGCCGCCATCTTCAGCGCCTTTCAGGTGAGCGTCGGAGATAAAGATCGCTCTCATCCCGTCGCTTCCCCTTCGGGGCAGCCTCCCCGCAAACGGCAGTGTTCTCTTGAGGAAACGTTCTGGTTCATATAAGGGCGTCTATCAGATTTATCGCTTCCCTTCAACACAAGATCGGTGTGTCTCAATCATCTGCGCAATCGGTGGTTCCGTTCCTCTCCTGTCAGGCCTGGGGAAAGGAAATGGCCAGCTCCCGGCCGAGGGCGATGAAATCCTTCACCACCGGCTCGGGGATCGGAATGCCGTGCGCGAGGCGTTCAGCCTTCATCTCGAACTCGATCTCGCCGGGGACGTAGATGCGCTTCATCCCGTGGGCCCTGGTCGAGGTCTTGATCTCCTGAAGGGCCTTGTCGATGGCAGCTGTGAACTCCGGCAGATCCATGAAGCTCTCGACATTCACGGCCGCGAAGACGCTCCCGACGTCGGTCGGCTCGATCATATTATCGGCCAGGAAGCCGGGAAAGTGGGCCCCGTAACTCGAGCCGGTCAGAACGCCGCAGAGAAAGTCCACCGCCAATGCGATGCCGTAGCCCTTGTAGCCGCCTATGGGGGCGAGGATCCCCTTCAGGGCGGCATGCGGGTCCGTGGTGGGGACGCCGCGCTCGTCGAACGCCCAGCCGGGCTCCAGAGGTTTGTCCTGCTTGGCGTGAAGCACGATCCGGCCGCGGGCCACCACAGTCGTGGCCATATCCAGGACCACCGGCGGTTCCCGGCCCGCGGGGATGGCGATGGCAAAGGGGTTGGTACCGAACATCGCCGTGCAGCCACCCGTGGGGGCCATGGCGGCCGGCGCATTGGTCGAGCTGAAACCGATCATGCCGTGCGAGAGGGCCATCATGGCCCAGTAGGCGGCCGCGCCGTAGTGGTTGGAGTGGGCCGCGGCAGTGAAGGCCACGCCGGTCTGCCTGGCCTTCTCGATCGCCATCCGCATGGCGCGCGCCGCGCCCACCTGGCCGATGCTGTTGTTGCAGACGAGCAGTGCAGTGGAGGCCTTCTCCCGCACGACGACCAGATTGCTCTTCGCGCTCATGACCCCCTTTCGAATCCGTTCCACGTAGACGCAGAGCATCCGGGTGATGCCGTGGGTATCCATGCCCCGGAGGTTGGCCTCGATCAGGGAATCGGTGAGCAGCGTCGCGTCGTCCCGGCTCACCCCGACCTTCTGGAAGACCTCTTGTGTCCAGCCCCGCAGCTTATCCGCGGCGAACATGATACCGCCGTCAACACCGGCCATGTCTTTTCTCCTTTTGCTGGAGCCCTCTCTTAATGAGGGCTCTCTTTCGGGTGGGCTGAATATAGGGAGAAGGCTCTTATGTGTCAAGAAGATTGACGACCTCGTGCGGGTTATTTATATTGACGCACAAAAACCATTTCCCTATACTCACACCACCCAAAACAAGTTCTTATCAAGATTAAGGAAGAAAGGACGGGTGACAATGGGAGCATGTTTCCTGTGTGGCGATCGATGTTCAGCGGCGCGGAACCATTGGCGAGATAAAAACAGAGGGGGTTGGAATTGTCGCATGCGACAGGCATAAAATATCTGAAAGACGAGGTGTTGCCTCACATGTGGTGCTCTGGTTGCGGGATCGGCGTCATGCTGGGGGCCATGCTGCGGGCATTCGAGGAGCTCGATTACAGGAACGCCGATACCGTCGTCGTAACGGGGATCGGCTGCACGGGGAAGTCGGACGATTACCTGTTGACGAATGCCCTGCACACAACGCACGGCCGCGCCCTGGCGTATGCGACCGGGATCAAGGCCTTCAATCCGAAACTGCATGTGGTGGTCCTGATGGGAGACGGGGACAGCGTCACCATCGGCGGGAATCACTTCATTCATGCCGCGAGAAGGAATATCGATCTGACGGCCATCGTCATCAACAATTTCAATTTCGGCATGACGGGAGGGCAGGCCTCGGGCACCACGCCCGGCGGAAGTTTTACCAGCACCACAGCCTGGGGAAACCCGGAGCGCGATTTCGATATCTGCGCCCTGGCTGAAGTCGCCGGCGCCAATTACGTGGCCAGGGAGACTCCTTACCACGGATGGGAACTCAAGGAACTCATCAAGGAAGCCCTGAACAAAAAAGGATTTTCTCTTGTAGAAGTTTTCAGTCCCTGCCCCACCCACTTCGGCAAGAACAACGAAATGAAAGAGCCCCGGGAGATGCTCGACTGGTTCAAAGAAAGGGGCCTGCCCGTGGAGCGGTACAGAAAATTGAGCGCCGAGGAGCAAGAAAACCATTTCGCCATCGGGAAACTGGTGGACCGGGATGCCCCGGATTTCAATACGAGATATGAAGAGATCAGGGTCAGGGCGACGGCCCAAAAGGCCGGGTAAGATGTGAAACGAGATGAATGAAAAGAAAGAGAGATATGAGGTCATCCTGGCCGGATCCGGCGGGCAGGGACTGGCGCTTGCCGGCATCATGCTTGGCGAAGCGGCGATGTTGGAAGGTAAAGTTGTTGTCCAGACTCAGTCCTACGGCATTGCCAGCCGTGGCGGTCTATCCCTGGCGGAGGTGATCATCGATCAGGAGGAGATCATCTACCAGCAGGTCCAGAAACCGGATATCATCCTGGCGCTGACCGAGGAGGCCCTGGAAAAATACGCGGCCTGGGCGGAAAAAGGGGCGCCCGTCTTCTATGATACAACGCTGGCGAAGGCCAGAGCGGGGGCAAACCTGACCGGTTATCCCTTTACGAAAATGGCCAGTGACCTCGGGAACACCGCCGCCGTTAACATCCTTGCCCTGGGGGCCCTGTCGGCCGCGGGCCGGATGGTGAAGACGGAAAGTCTGGCCAGCGTGATCCGGAAGCATTTCCAGGGAAACGCCGGGGAGCTGAATCTGAAGGCGCTCCAGAGGGGCGTAGAACTCATCATGCGCCCATAGAGCAGCGATGAATCCAGGCCGGATTCATGCACCGTGTCAGGGTGCAGGAAAAAGAAACCTCCGAAGAAGTTCATCCCTGCAGATCCTGCCGGGATGAACTTCATATAGCGGAATTGAAGGCGTCGTTCGGGAAGGAAAGCAAGCGTGGGAGCCATTCAGTGCAGGAAGAAGTCGACAGCCCCATGCCAGGAGGCTTGTCCGGCGGGCATCGATGTCCCCCGGTATATCAGACATATCAGGGACGGACGCTTTGAAAAGGCGCTGGCCGTCATCCGGGAGCGGATACCGTTTCCCTTTGTCTGCGGCTGCGCTTGCGTCCATCCCTGCGAGGCAAAATGCGCGAGGATCCAGTTTGATGAAGCCGTCGCCATTCGGATGCTCAAAAGGGTTGCCGCGGAGAAGGGCGGGCGGAAACCGGCGGTGATCTTAAAACGGCCGCCTACGGGAAAGAAGGTTGCCGTCATCGGTTCCGGTCCCTGCGGCTTGACGGCCGCCCACTATCTGAACGTCCTGGGGCACAGCGTCACCGTTTATGAAGCGCTCTCCCTGCCCGGCGGCATGCTGCGTTACGGCATTCCCGAGTATCGCCTGCCCGAGGAGATCGTGGACCGGGAGATCGCGTTGATCCGGGAGGGCGGAGTCGATCTGGTTGAGGGCACGCCGGTCTCCTCGGCGGAAGCCCTGCGGGAAAAGGGCTTTGATGCGGTTCTGGCGGCGACGGGCGCCTGGAAGCCGGCCAGGATGGGAATCCCGGGCGAGGATTCGCCGAAAGTCATCGACGGCATCTCTTTTCTAAGACAGGTCAATGAAGGAAAAACACCGGCCATCGGCAGAAAGGTGATCGTGGTGGGAGGCGGCAATACTGCCGTCGATGCGGCCCGGGCCTCGATCCGTTTTGGTGCGGAGGTGGTCCAGGTCTATCGTAGGACCCGCTCGGAAATGCCGGCCAGCAGCGAGGAGATCGTCGAGGCCGTTGAGGAAGGCGTACGAATCGAGTATCTGACGGCGCCCGTGAAGATCGAAGAAGATCAGGCGACCTGCATCCGGATGAAACTGGGGGATGCCGATGCAACCGGCAGACCGGCGCCTGTTCCCGTCGCCGGCAGCGAGTATGCTTTGAGCTTTGACACCCTGATCATGGCGATCGGTCAGTCCGCGGATGCCGCTTCCGTAAATCTGGAAGGGCTTAGAAACGGGACGGTGCGTGTGGATAAGGGCAATCTGGCCACTCTGAAGAAGGGAGTCTTTGCCGGGGGAGATGCCGTGACCGGTCCCTCGACCATCATCGAGGCCATCGCCCAGGGGAGACTGGCCTGCGCATCCATCGACCGGTTTTTAGGCGGCACGGGG
>MICJ01000028.1:48621-48810 GCA_001830835.1 Syntrophobacterales bacterium GWC2_56_13
CTGAAGAGGCGGCGCGCCACCTTCGATCCCATAGAGCTGGCCTATGAGAGAAAAGCAGCCGCGGCGGAAGCATCCCGCTGCCTCTCCTGCGATCTCCGCGAATTCGAAGTGGCGGTCAACGATCTCATCTGCAAGGACTGCGGCTACTGCCGGGAGGTGTGCAGCCTCGACATCTTCAAACAATCCGAG
>MICJ01000029.1:0-306 GCA_001830835.1 Syntrophobacterales bacterium GWC2_56_13
CCGACGAGGCCCATCTTTGCCGAGCTGTAGTTCGTCTGGCCGAAGTTTCCGTAGAGGCCGGCGGCGGAGGTTGTCATGATGATCCGGCCGTAGCCCTTCTCCTTCATGACGGCGAAGGCCGGCCGCGTCACGTGGTAGGCGCCGTTCAGGTGGACGTCGAGCACCGCCTGCCAAGTCTCCGGCTCCATCTTGAGGAGGCTCTTGTCCCGGAGGATCCCGGCGTTGTTGACGAGGATGTCCACCGTCCCGAAGGCATCCAGGGCGGCTTTCACGATATTTTCGCCCCCCTCGGAGGTGGCCACGTTG
>MICJ01000029.1:318-595 GCA_001830835.1 Syntrophobacterales bacterium GWC2_56_13
TGGGCCGGCGTCGCCGACCCCTCGCCCGTACCGTCCCGGGCGCCGCCGAGGTCGTTCACGACGACTTTCGCGCCGCGCTTGGCGAACTCGAGGGCATAGACACGGCCGAGGCCGCCGCCCGCGCCGGTGATCACGGCCACCCTTCCGTCGAACCGGATCTCGTCCTTCGGGATCTCGCCGTATTCGAAGAGGCCGTTGTCGATGACTGTCTCGCCGGTCCGGGTGTTGATCATCCGCCAGACGGCCTTCCCCGCCGCGATCTTCCAGATCAGCGTCC
>MICJ01000029.1:643-6559 GCA_001830835.1 Syntrophobacterales bacterium GWC2_56_13
GCCGGACCAGCTCCGGCTTTCCCGGCGCGAGGCTCGCCATGAGGGCGCGGCAGGCGAATCCGTGGGTGCACAGGCCGTGCATAATCGGTTTTTCGAAGCCGGCCATCCGCGCGAATTCGGGGTCGACATGGAGCTGGAAGATGTCCCCGGAGAGCCGGTAGAGCAGCGGCTGGTCGGGGGAGGGGGCGGCGTCCACGGAGAAGTCGGGCGCCCGCTCCGGGAAATCGACGGGCTTCTGGGGGGCGTCCTCGCCGCCGAAACCGCCGTCGAGGCGGCCGAAGAGGGTGATGATGTTCGTGAAGAGCCTCTTCCCGTTGGAATGAAAGGTCTCCCCCTCGGCTATCACCAGGGCCCCCTTCTTCCCTTTGTCGTAGTAATGGGTGATCTTCCCCTCCGTGGTCAGCGTCCCCGAGGTGGGGATCGGGTTGTGGAAGATCAGCTCCTGCTCTCCGTGGAGGAGCCCCGCCAGGTTGATGTTGGAGGCGACGCCGACCTGGCCCAGGAAGTCGTAAATCGCCGCGATGGAGAAGCTGGGGATCACCTTGAGGTTCTTCTCGTAGGTGTAGTCCAGTTCATCAGAGCCGGCCCCCACGCCGATAGCATAGAGAATCACATCCTTCCAGTCGTAGTCCTTCTTCAGGGGGCCGATCTTCCTGCCGATTGCATCCATATTGAGTGCCATCTGTTCCCTCCTTAATGTCAATAATGGAAACGGTGAATATGCTGCGGGCGTCCTTTGTGGACGGACGCCGGCGTTATGTCGTTTCGTTCTGCGCGAAGGCCGGGATATGAATGAACTTCAGGGTCTCTTTCACCAGGGCGATGTACCGCTCCCGGTCCACCTTCACCATGGGGCGAAAAAAGCTTTCGCCGGAAATAAAGTTATGGATGGAGTTCATCACCGCCAGCACCTTCATCGTGGTCTCGGGCGGGACGTTCTTCTTGTCCCGGGCGAGCCCCATGGAGCGGGCGATATCGGCGGTGAACTCGGGGACGATGGCGTCGAGGTTCCCCTCGCAGCGGGTCTTGCCAAAATAGCGGTAGAGAATCAGGTTGGAGACCTCGGGGTGGTCGAAGAGGTAGTCGGTCGTCAGGTCGATGGAGATGGCGAGGCGCTCGCTGAGCGGGAGGCCGTGGATCACTTTCTCCACCTCGCTGAGCTTCTGCCGGAGATCCTTGTTGATGTCGACGACCACGGACTCGTAGAGGTCCTTCTTCCCCCCCCAGTGGTAGTGGAGCGTCGAGATGTCGATTCCCACCTCCTGGGCGATCATTCGGGTCGTCGTGCCGTGGAAACCGTACTCGCCAAAGATGCGGCGCGCGACATCCAAGATGCGGGCCTTCATCGATTCGGGGTCCTGGCGGGCCTTTTCGAGGGGGGTGGTCATGGGCGGCTTCCAGTCTGTGATTCAATCGTTTGATGGAAGTGTAGGGGAAAATGATCGGCGCTGTCAAGGGGAAATTTGTGAGTCGGCGACGATCCATAAAGGCTACGTCAAAAGGACAGATTCTCATCCTGTAGCGTCGCCCAGTTCCGCCAGCGGTAGTGGGGTTCGGGAAAGCGCACGCCGGGGACTGGTGGCCGTCATGTGACCTCCTCGACGCGGCCATCGGCTAGAATCTTGGCAACAAAGGGACGTTCATGTTTGTTCGCAAACCGTTGGATCCGATGCCATGCCTTCCCGATTAAGTTGACCAATTCCTCGCCGGTCTTGCCTTTGTGCGCGGTGATGACGAAGGCGCCGACGCCGTGTTCGATGAGCGCTTTTTTCACCATGGGTTTCTTATGGAAGTCGCTGTCTTTGGTCAGCAGGAAGCAGTCGGCATGTCGCGCGAGAATCTCCAAAACTTCTTCATCGGGCAAACCGCGCTGCATAATGGTCGTCTGAGGCCTGACGGGAATCTCCAGTTCGGTCAATCCCTCGACTATTCTATGGCCGGAAAGGTTTTCATCGAGGAGCAGAATCAGGCGGCGATCCGCGCTGTCTCGCACCGCAGGGCCTCCTCTACGCGAGAGATATCAAGATCATAGTCGGCAGCAATGTCGTTCAGGCTTTCTCCGCCGCTGTAACGGTCGAAAATCATCAGGCTAGTCACGCGGGTGCCCGCAACCACCGGCCGTCCGTACGCCACGGCAGGATCCATGACCACAACCTTGGGTGCTCGATCATAGGTGTATGGGTAGAATCGTGTGGGGATTTTACCCGCATCCCGCTCTATACGCTGGAGGTAACGGGCAAGAACCTCCGGGAAACCGCCCTGTCCCTTCCTTGATGCGTTGATGGGAATATCCACCTCACGGATGAAAAGATCATATCCATCCGTCTCAAGGTTTAATTCGGCAAGAGGATGGGAAACGCTATAGGTCCGTCGCAGCCATTCCTCGCCTTTCCGTATGCGCTGCATGGGCAGGCGGTGGGTACGTCTCAACCCTTCAAGGACGTACAATTCGATGAGATTGATAAAACTGAAAGGTGCAACTCCAGATGCGACGGCAGGAATAATCACGTGGACGTCCCCGTTCTGGGTCCACGTACGCAACGTCGCGGGCTTCACGCGGGCATAGCGGCTCACCTCACCGAGGGTATAAAGCGGCTGATACCGCAGGTCCTGTTGCACCGATTGCTTCATAATGTTTTCGAAGGGATCGCCTCCAGTTCCTATTGTTTTATTTCCCATATCAGAATTTCATCCTTTAAGCAACATGTTCACGCCGTGAGTGTTTCGTTGATTTGAATTGAAGAAAGTAATAGGATTTATAAAAATATTGCATTTCGGAGGTGATTCGGTGACCATCATGAGGGCCACGGCAAAAGGACAAATTCTCATCCCCGCGACGATCCGGAAAAAGCTCTCCATTGGCAGGGGAACCAGGCTTAAGATATACGAGGAGGGTAACCGCATCGTGATCGAGCCTCTGCAGCCGAATGCCGTAGAAACTGGGCGAGGAATGCTGAAGTCCGGGGGGCGCGTCCTAAAATCCTTGCTTGAATATCGGAAATGCCGAGAGATGCCAATAAATAGGTCGAAGGTGAACGAAATATGATTTACCTTGACTACAATTCCACGACGCCGGTGTCGCCGGAAGTTTTTGAGGCGATGACGCCTTACCTTACCTCGGAGTGGGGCAACCCATCCAGTACATACAAATTTGGTTCAAAACTGAAAACGGTGATTGAAGCGGCGCGTGTCCAGGTAGCAGAATTAATCGGCGCGCGGTCGATGGAGATCATTTTCACGTCTTGCGCGACGGAAAGCAACAACACGGTAATTAATGCTGCACTAAAGGCCAATCCCCGGAAACGGCACATTGTCACGTCAGCGGTGGAACATTCATCAGTGCTGAATTATTGCAAAGCACTGGAAAAGGAAGCCTACCGGATTACCTATTTACCCGTCGACCGGGAGGGCTTGTTAAAGCTGGCAGATTTGGAAAATGCCATTGCAGAGGAAACCGCGGTTGTCTCGTTGATGTGGGCGAATAATGAGACGGGAGTGTTGTTTCCTGTGGAAAAAATTGGGGAGTCATTGAAGGAGTCTGAATAGGCTATCAGCTTGGGAAACCGTGCCTCCTGCGATGCCAGTCGAGATAGGTGTATTCTGGCCAATACTTCGGATCACGGGGTAAAAAAATTCTTCTCCCCTCGAAATCCGCGAGGCGTTGTCCCGGTATCCCGTCTTCAATGAATTTTTCTGTATTTATAAGTACTCGGTAATCATCATTCACTGACCAAAGACCACGATCAAACTGCCAGTGGGCGTTCTTCGAGAGCGCTAATCCATTGCGAGGGTCGTTGCTACGGGAGTCACTGAAAGCATGAATATGTGCAGCATCTACGATGCTCTCCATTTCCAGCGTAGTCAACCGATAACCCGTAAGCGCGCAGGTGTGTTTGTAGGCAAGAACGACCACTTCTATGCGAAAGCGTGCATCTCGCCCCGTTTGAATGCTCGTTCTGTAAAGTTCTTCGTATTCCCGGATTTCAGGCACTATTGGTTTGATTTTTAGCATGCTGTAGAGTGCCGCTCTTTCTTCCGGAAGGAAATAGGGTTCTGTTTCAATCAGTATACGCTGTGCCCGATCACGAAATTTCTGATTAGTAAGACAATCGAAGAAACTTGGGTCGAACCTGATCATGGTGGTCAGTTTCTTATCAGGTGAAGGTTTGCCGTCAGCCGTAAACGGTTGCCACATACCGGATGAACCAAGGTAGTGGAAAGGTAATCGCACTTCCGGAGACTGTTTGCGACGGTTAGCCACAACTGACCAAAACACGCTGAACCTGAACACAAGATTAGGAGAACGCGCAACTTCGAGGCTCGCTATCTCACCCTTTTCTACCATTTCCATGATGACCAGCAAGAGAAGTGGTTTATGAGGTGCCGGACCGTGAGAACGGTCAATCCGCAATGTAGCGAGTTTATGTAACCAGTACTTTTGATCTTTTATTATCATGTTAGTGGATAGCGGGAAAGTCTTCCTGAGCGATCATTATGTAAAGATCATCCTTCAGGATATTAAGAAGGTCGTCAGGCAAGCCGTGAGCACGGTGGCTTTCGCCGTATTCCTCTACTTTGTTAAGCATACGACGTAACGTATCAGAACGGATGCCAAGTTCCTGGGCCACTTCCTCTTCCATTTCGCGGAGGCGGTTTAACTCAATAGGGTCGGTATTCATGACAACACCTCGCTGTTTGTTGAGTATACGAGAGACCCCTCGACCGTCATCAGGATCTCGCGCCGATTTCCACAGTTGTTGGATTAAAAGGAGTTCTTCGGAGGTTATGAGCATCATATTGGTTTCTTCCTGGAGCTTAAGCAGACGCTTCAGGAGTTCCCGGCGGCCTTTGATGAGAAGGGGCCCCGGGCCCTCATTGCCATTCATGCGACGGCTGTCGCGCCAGCCGTTTTCGTGGTTGCGGAATTCCAAAAGCGTTTCGCGGAACTCGATGAGGTTTTCCATACGTTCATCGCCGGCGGCAAGCAGGCCTTCGCTGGCTTTGTCGCGTTCGACGACCGTACAGGTCCAGCAGCCGAAACGGGAATGACCGCACGCCGGGGTACTGGTGTCAATCTGGATAGGGCATTCGCCGTTTGAAGCGTTGGTGTAGACCTTATAGAGAATGCGATTGTCGTTACCCCATGGGTTCGTCTTTTGCAGCAAATACGCCCATACTTCTTCAGTGGTCAGGAATTCAATTGGATTGGATATCCAAACACGCGGCAGATCGGGGTGGCGACATAGGCTATTGCGGGTCTCGCGGCCGGCCATGGTTTGTGAGCGAGTTGAGCTTTCCGCCCGACGCGCCCCCAGATGAAGAATCGCCTCACCCCAGTGGCCGAGCCGCCTATTTACAAAAACGGTCACGGGATCGATCTTGAGGCGTTGCGTGCACCAGCGGAAGACCCGATTAGGCGGAGGATAACCACGCCCGATGATATTCACCCAGAAAGATTGTTCGGGCGGAGGTTTGAGCAGATTGACCTCGATATTGAGATCGTTCTGCTGGGAAAATTTCTGCATCTTCAGTAGGGTGCCTTCGACTATTTCGGAAATGGCAGGAATTTCCACCCGTGTATCGGTGCAGAGAATAGATATGGGTTTTTTTCGTTGTGCGTCGGAGACGGAAAGAACAGCGTCGAAAATCAGTGACGCAAGCATTGTACTGTCCTTGCCGCCACTGAAACCTACCAGCCAAGGACGGTCATCCTCCACGTAGAGTTGGGTTAGGGTATTGATGATTTCTTTGTAAGTCGTAGCTGCCATTTGAACCTTCTTCTGAAAATATCCTGTTGACAGCGCTAAAATAAGCATGGGAGGGAATATAAATATTGACGACCTCGTAAAAAGTCACGCGGCGATTCTGACGGTGTAGAGCATATTTTCAATCGCCGATTTGAAAATATGGCTGAGC
>MICJ01000030.1:0-34118 GCA_001830835.1 Syntrophobacterales bacterium GWC2_56_13
GGCTACAGTGCCTGAGATCCGAAGACTCCTGGAGGTAGTTCTCCCGAGAATTACCTGGAACCCACAAGACGTAATCGCCTGGTTTATGAAACAGCGGTGTACCAAAGAAAGATCCAGAAACTCTCATAAGAAAAAATGGCTGAAGGATCACCCGTCATGAATCAGACTTACCGGCGTTGTAGTGTTAAGGATTTGCTTCTTTTCATTGCCGTATTTATCGATGAAAATGGCCATCATATTGTCCGCCGCCTTTTCTTCCGGCAGCCGGATATCCAGATAGTCACATTCCTTTAATCTTTCCGCAAACTTCGCTGAGGACGTGATTTCTTTTCTTTTCAACTCTGCATTGACCAGGTCTTCAGCCCAGTAGACGGCATCCATGTCGAAGACCTTGCCATTGAACTCAAAATCGACCAGAACCATCGACAGGGTTTCAAAATTCTCAAAATCCTCCGGGCTGGACGCCAGCGTATCGGAGCAGAACTCCTTTAGGCGGATCACGTAGTCACGGCGGTCCTTTGTCAAAAGATCAGGCTTTTCCGGCGGCAGTCTCAGATATTGGGCCTTGACCACAGGCGGCGAGATAAAATCGAAGCCCACCGCATCGATAACCTCGTTCACATCAGCCTCGGCGCAAGGCTGCGGGAAAGCCCCCAGAGACTTCTTTTCAATCAGGCGGGCTAGAACGGAGATGGGCACCTTCAGAAACACGTAGGTCGTATCACCCAGGCGGATCTCGTCCATCAAGAAGGAAAAGCTGACAACGGGGGCGATCAGATAAAAACGCTCCCCCGCCTTGCCGCCCATAACTCGGTGGAGGGATTCCACGTACCCTTCGTCGAGGGTTTGAGTCTTGCAGTTTGGATAGTCCCAGATATAGGCGCTGTCCACGCCGATATAGCCGTCTACGGAAAAACCGTTGATGCTGTGCCTTTCTTCCCGAACCTCGAAGAGCTTCAGGACGAATCCCCGGTAGGCCTGCCAGTCGAGATTGAGGATCGCCTCGTTATCGTAAATCCCGGCATTAAAGAGGGCGAAGGCCCTGGCAGTCAGCGGTTTTTCCTTTTCGGGTTTATCCTTGGGTTCACCGAAGGAGACGACATACGTGATGTGATCCTTTTTGATGATTTTCCTGCCTTCTTCATCTTCGTCAAAGGATTGGATTCGGAATTTTTCTTCGGGACAAATGAGGGAAAACTCGCCCTTTTTCTGGGTTGCGGACACCACAGCGTGAAGGGCTTCCAGGAAGGCATCGTCAATCAAGAGTTCGCCTTTGTTTGCCTTTTCAGTGACGAGGAAGAGCGACTTGGAAGTCTTCAGGTGATTGTCGAAATCCTCGACGCGCTCAGGCAGTTTGCGCTCATCTTTTTTACCAGAACCGACCTGAGTGGTGAGATTGAGGATTCGTTTTTGAATGGTATATATGGCCAACTTGCCACAATCCATACCGATCCATCGTTGGCCGAGTTTCTCTGCTACGGCTAAGGTTGTGCCGGATCCAGCGAATGCATCGAGGATGATGTCCCCCGTGTTTGAGGAAGCTTTTATGATACGCTCTATTAGTTGTTCGGGTTTTTGGGTAGGATAATTTGTGTCCTCTTCTGCTTGCGAATTAACTGGGGGTATATCTATCCAAATGTTATCAATAATAACTCCTTTTCCTTCGTGAAGATAATTCTTTATTCTTGGTTTTGCGCCCGTTTCTGAATATTTTACACGCCCTTGCCCTTCAAGTAATGCTAATCTTTCTTTTGAATAGCTTCCGATGTTATCCCAAAAATATCTTCCATTTTCGTCTATTTCAGTAAAGCGAGACATATACTTCTTTGAATAACCCAAGTACTGGGGTTCGAAGAGATGATCTTGTTTTTCATACATTAGAAGCGTATCGTCTACACTATGCCACTTGGTTGCTTTTGCCTTTCTTCCACTTTGCATTCTTTTCCAAACAACTTGGCAAAGAAATGAGTTTTCCTGAAATACCTCATCGCATATTGCTTTTATATAATGCGACTTCTTTGCATCACAATGAACGTATATACTGCCATCATCCGCCAAAACTTCTCTCAGTAAGATCAGCCGTTTCCTTAGAAACTCGATGAACTGGGCGCCGATGATCTTGTCCCGGTAGGCCTTTTCCCGGTCCTTCATGAAGTCCTGTTTCGTGGCAAATGGTGGATCGATATAGATGAGTCTGATCTTGTTTTTCGTGCCATACTTGTCTGGTCCCCGTTGGTCCTCATAGAGAGATTTCAGGGCCATGAGGTTGTCGCCGAAGATGAGCATGTTCCGCCACCCGTCGGGGAAGGGGTTTTCCGCATTGAAGGCGCGTACCTCCTGGAGCGGCGCTTCCAGGGTTTCGGCAATTATATCCTCCTTGCGTTTCTTCCCCGGATAAACAAGCTGGTAAACCTTTGTCAGCTCGATATATTCCTTGTCATCGGAGGGAAATAACGCTGATTTGTACATTTCAGGAAGCGGCTTACCTTCCCGAAGCAGCCGGATGATGTTCTCTCGATCTTTTTCACTGAGAATGGGCATTTATGTCTTAGTCCTTCTGGAGATCTTCCGATTTCAAATCTTTTGTGAAGCTATTAACCTCTTCGGCAATGGTCTATCCCTTGGAAGCTGATAAAGAAAGTGTTCTGCTTTACAAGGATTTATGCTGAAGATGGCCAGTTCCATTGTACAGCATCACATTTAGCCTTATAGCGCATCTTCCATCCATTGACCAGAGTTTCATTAATCTTACGAAAAAGCAAGTCTTTGAACTTACACATGTTTATCAACGTGAGTCATAAAACACGCGCCAGCTTTTGTGCTTTACCTTTTGCACCTAGGACATTCATCACCATCATGGCATCACAGGCCTTGTTCACGGCCATTCCGAAGTTCCATCCATTGATTAGGACGCCTTGATACAAAAGTAGCTCGAAGATCATAGCTTCCGAGTCGTAGACCACTCTCGTAAAGCCAGCGACATCCGCAAGATTGGCTCCGGACTTGAAAGTCTCAAGTTGCATTTGATACTTTCCGAGAAGGCAAGCAGCGAAAAAGATTGGCAATCCCGAGAAAGCATCGCTGAATACTCGCTGTGTCTCCGGATCGTCGAGGTATATTAGGTCTTTCTTTGTTGGCTTTGGAGCAAATACAATGTAGGGGCGGCGATGTTCGTCATAATCTCCGTGGCAAGCGATATGTACAAATGGCGGTCGGTTTTTCGCCAATCCTCTTGCAAGAATGGAGATGTCCGAAAGAGCATGAACATTTTTGTAGGCTACAGGGACGCCCTCTGCTTCAAGCCAAGTGCGAAGTAAATTCTCCTCTGATCGCTGAGACGCAAGATCGTTGTCAAGAGATCCTTCAAGTATCATTGCACGTGGAGGTGAGGTCTTCCTCAGGATTTTGGTTGAACAGGTTTGTGCCTTCTTTCTCCCCAACCAGCAAACCATAGTAAGGTTCGCCTTGTGCCCTCGGACTATTCCGCGAAGGGTCTGTGACTTTGGACTGACCCAAGTACCGACAGGAAACTTGCTCATTGGCAACTCCCTTCCATATTGAGAAACTAAGACCCAGCCCATGCCCAAACGGGATAGTCCAGGTTAGGCAATATTATTCCTGTAGTGACCTTATAAACAGACTCCAGTAATATTCGGCTGCCCCTTGCTGGGACAATGGATTCTCACGTCGATCATCAAATATTTGCAAGCCTAAAGGTTTGAGTTGTAAAGTATATCCATTGTCCACAACACTAAGTGATTCATTGAAACCATTTCTCTGGACATCGCTAGAATGAGAATAAGCTATCCCAGGAGAGCCAAAAGAACCCTCCCCATAATAAACAGAGCATTCAGCAACTCTTTCACCACTGTCATAGATGAACGCCGCGAAACTTGTTTCACTCAATCGCTTGAACCGTGTCTTGATCTGTGGGTTTCGGTTGGAGAGTTCCTGCAGTGATCCTTCAAAATAACGTGCTATGTACTCGTAGCTATCTTCTAAGAATTCGTCTCGTTCGTGGTCATCAAATTTTCGTTTAATCCTTAGATTGCTCGAACGATCTGCTTGGGGCATATCCGTTTTGGGCCTCAAATTAAGCTTATCACATGTTGAGGTCGCAGCCGATGCGTGGATTGCTTCAGCTGCTTCGCGAACATCTTTGGCAACAATTGCGAAGGCCTCGTGCTGATTGGCAAACAGCGAAACCGGTTTACCATCTGTAGGTGTGGCTCTTAAATGACCGAATGGAGCAGAGTTCCAATCACAGGGATGCAAAATCACGGGAATAACAATTGCACTTCCGTCTTTATTCTTTTCTATTGCGCGTGTCATCTCTTTTTCATAACAATAGTCCGATGCAAGGAAATGGGCACTGACAAGAAGCAGGATAATCTGAGCAGACTCAAGCTCGGAGCTAATTGTTTTGTCAAAGTCACTGCCGGCAGTGATACGTCGATCATGCCAGGAAGAGATAACCCCTTGACGTTTCAATAGCGCCAAGTGGGTTTCTAATTCGTTTCGTAGTTCTTCGTCTTTATGCGAATAGGAAAAGAATAGATTTGCCATAATTTCATTGCCTTGTCTGTCTACATAATATGTCTCAGTTGCTTAAGAAAAGCGATTAAGTTGCCTCCAGTAAAGTCAGGCTCGCTTAACCCGCGTTGATTCCAAAGATTGAACACAGTCTTTTCGCTAGACCGAGGAGGCCTACTTCCACCTTCGCTGGGTCCGCATGCTGGAGTCGACAGAATCATGTCCAAGTCGCCTTCCTTAACAATCACCCTCACGCAAACTGATAGACCATCCGCTTGGCGTCGGTTAATCTGCTGATTGATCCAATTCTCGTCTGCACTACCGAGCTCTCTTTCAACGTCCCCGATTCTGATTCTAATCATGTACACACTCCTTATGCCCAACGCTCGGCGTTCGTTAACCGCGCGCCGTCGCGCGAAGCACAACAAGAACCAAGTAGCGAAGCTATTTGGCACTTCTACATTACATCATATTCACGAGGTAAAAGTATCTTTGGTTCTGGCAGCTTTTAAGGTATTAACTGTCCATCTAAAAACCCTCATGCTTAATTGCTTTGGCTCCATGCTTCGTAAATAATCTCCCTCTAATTCTTTTCTAATTGAACAACTTCTGCCAGTCCCATAAATATACCTTGCAATATTAACCGCAAAGCACCGTCCCTGTCGGTGCAAGCAACCCGGTAAGGATAACCGGGAGGGCCACTGGAAAAATCATCAGTCATACCATTCTGATCGATGGAGATTGTATATATAGATTTCGGTTGGATATTTAATCTTAACAAATCCCCTGACGTAGTCAGGGGTGGGGCGTGGGGGCGGAGGCCCCACACCTTTAGCGAATCAACACAGTTGATGAGCACAGGGACTTTGTTGTAACCTACATTGCAGGAGGTATTTGATATGGAGGGTTACAACAACTCGTCCCATGCAAAATATCGTTGTGAGTATCACTTTGTTTGGGTTCCGAAATATCGTTACCATGTTTTGGTGAAGGATATCAAACCACGGCTGCGAGAGATTCTGATGGAGTTATGCGAGTGGCAGGACATCAAGGTAATAGAGGGTGCGATATGTTCGGATCATGTGCATATGTATTTATCGGTACCGCCGAAGCATTCTCCGTCTTTCGTGATGAAGATACTCAAGGGGAAAAGTGCAGAGCGTTTGCGTAAAGAGTTTCCAGAATTAGGCAAGAAATACTGGGGAATGCATATCTGGGCACGAGGTTATTTTGTCAGTACCGTGGGTATCAACAGCACCGTGATACAGAATTATGTAAAAGAGCAGGCAGAGGAACAAATTCGAGAAGAACAGCTTAGGCTATGGAAGGACGACAGCGAATGACATTGTCAGGAGTTGTCGTCCTTCAAGGCCACCGACAAGGTCGGTGGTAGTTTACTTCGGTCGGAAAAATTTCACAGCAAGAAAGTTTTGTAGCAGCACCTTCTTTAACGTTCCAGTATAATTGGAAATCAAATCTGAAACTTCTGCCAGCATAGCAAATGGACTCGATGAGCATGGCCCGGTCCTCCTCCGAGAAGGAGGGAAAGTCGATGTCGTCGATCTTGCTCGCCGCGTTGCCGATCCCTTCGGCGAGGGCCTCCGCCTTGGTCCGCTTCCGCGCCGCCGGGGCGCCGGTTTCCTGCTCCTTGGCGGCGGCCTTGGCCTGCTTGTCCCGGTACTGGTTGTACTTGGTCAGCATGCTCCGTTCCTGCTTCTTCCGGGCGATCTCCACCAGGACGTTCTTCGGGACCGTGGGGTCCTGGCGGCAGGCGTCACGGATCGTCTGAGGGAGCCTGTTGAGCGAAAGGGATTCCGAGATGGTGGCCTTGGATTTGCCGATGATCTCGGCCAACTGGTCCTGCTGGCAGGCGCGGGCGTCCATCAGCGGCTGTAGTGCCTCGGCCTCCTCAACGGGGTTCAGGTCCTGGCGGAGGAGGTTCTCCCCCAAGGCGATCTCGGGGTAGTTTGCGCCGTCGATGGAGACGGCCGGAACGGTGGGGAGGCCGGCCTTCCGCGCCGCGGCGCAGCGCCGCTCGCCGGCCACGACGTAACAGAGCCCCGTCGCTCCATCCTGCCGGCAGACGACGGGCTGGATGATCCCGACCTGGCCGACGGAGGCCGTCATCTCCTCAAGGGCCGCGGGGTCCATGTACTTGCGGGGCTGCGCCGGGTCGGGCTGGAGCTCGGCCAAGGGCACCTGGTAGAGCTGGTTGGGAACGTAAGTCGCCATCGGAAGATCCTCCTTTCTCGTCGAAAACGGGTTTCTGTCGGAAACAGGGACCGTCGGCGGGGCAAGCGAGGCGCCCGCGGCCTTTCAGGTTTCACGTATCGACGACGGCCCAGCCGAGCCGGGAACTGCTAAGAAAGCGAGGAGCGATGACCAGCCAAACTGCGGAAAAGCGGAAAGCGCAAGCGCGTGTGACGGCAAACGCTACACGCAATACGGGGGAATATCAAGAAAAAAATGGGACCAATTTTCAAAAGTCGCCCACCGTACTCGGCCTCGTCACGCCGAATTCCGCCTCACATAGTCGGCCGATTTGGGGAACACATAGCTTACCGCACGTCCCTTATCTTTTCCCTGCGTGAATACTGGGCGCGTGGTTCCTTAACGTGGAATCCGATTCTTTTCCGCGGCGTTTTCGCCGGCTCCATAAGTTGCTTTATCGCATCGAACACCACGGCAAATTGCTGGTCGTACTTCTTCTCAAGGTCGTTCAATTTTCTTGATAGATCCGTGTGATCGGCCAGTAACCGACGCAGGCGGATGAAGGCCCGTATGATCGCGATGTTAACCTGGATGGCCCGCGTGCTGTTCAGAACACTGGATAACATTGCCACGCCGTGTTCGGTAAACGCCATGGGTGCATAACGAAGCCCCTTCCTATCTGCCGTGGAGGTCACAAACTGTGACCTCCAAATCTGAAACTCCTTCGCGTCGAGGACAAACATAAAGTCGTCCGGGAATCGTTCTCTGTTGCGGCGCACGGCCTGTTTCAGAGCCTTCGTTGGAATACCATACAAAGAGGCCAGATCGCGATCTATCATGACTTTTTGATCGCGGATCAGATATATCGATTGCTGAATTCGCTCAGGGGGGATCAAATCAGCGGTCATAGAGATACTTCACACGATGATGATTCCGGTCTAACGGGGAGCGAATCTCCTTGCCTTGCATCAGTCGTACAGGCGCTCATCCTCAATCTCCTTTTGGACCGTACTGAAGAAGATGAACATTTGTTCTCTATGCTGCGTTGTTAAATTGTTGATATCTAATATTTAGCAAGTCTCTGTCTGGCCACTCCATTTTGTGTTTAGGCAAAACTATATTTGTCTTATGAAGATCTTTCAGTCCGTGCTGCAACATCGGTCCATCCTTTTCCAGAAGTACATCACGCCTAATCAAGACAGTAAAATCGGGGCTAATTGCCAGAATCAGAGAATCATACGCAGCATGATGAAACTTGCAGAGGGAAATACCATTGCTGATTTTGGCAGCACCTTCTGGGTGGGAATCCGGTATAATATGTGCTGCATCAAGAAGTTCTGGATGACGTAGCCTGCATAAAGCACACCAATCAAAAGCAGCCAGCCGAATAACTGAATCTCTATCCATATTATCTCGACGAGAGCGTGCCCTACTTATGGACTATTAGCCTGTGAGCGTTATCACTTTTTCCTTCACTTCCCCATCACATTCTCAAACGACTATTGGACAAATCTCATATTCAGTTCAGTGCACTGAACTTACTTATCTATTCGATATCATTAAAGCTGGGCGATCTTCCACCCGCAGCAAAAGCCGGTAGTGGGTCCAACTCAATTCGTGACGCAGTGCGTCACAATTCGGAAATGCCTGATAGAATAGGCGCATATAGCGGAGATTGGAGGCATCAAATCCGTTCCCAAATTCCATGGTCAGCCGTTCGGCAAGACGCGGCAGCAGCCTGGCGCCGTATTCTGCCCGGTCCGCACCGCCCTGTTCAAACTCGACAATGTGCCTCCCCATTTCCCAACAGGTGCGCGCCTGAACCACATCCACCGCCCGAAGCGCCTGCTGCCGGGCCTGCAAGATGAGCGCACGCAACTGGGCCAGCAAGCCGTCCAGATTATAAGCTGTACAAGACGCGCCAGCCTTCCATTTATAGTCCTTCTCCTTGAAAAGCCTCGGACAGACATCCACGACATCGGGATCATGGTGGATACCCCTGGACTATACCAGATAGGGAGCAGGTCAAGAGATCCTCAGTCTGGGAGCGTAGATCACCTTTTTCGATTATCCGATAGAGATGAGAAACGACCTCCCCGTCGATTTTCCCTTTGGCGACAAGGGAATCGAAATTCTTTCTCACCAAGACGGAATCCATCGTTTTTCTGTAAGGGCGATCCGTGGTCATGGCGTCATATCTGTCTGCAATGGACAAAATGCGGGTGGTGAGGTTCAATTCATCGCTACGGAGGCCGTCGGGATAGCCGCTTCCATCGAGGTTTTCGTGATGATGCCGGATGGGGTCCAGAAGAAGTTTGAATGTCTTTAACGGCATGAGAATGGTTTCCCCGATGATCGGATGCCTGTTGATGAGGTCTCTCTCATCGGTGCTGAGCGTCCCCGCTTTAACCAGAACGGAATCCATAATCCCGATCTTGCCTATGTCATGCAAACGGGAAGCGTCGCGGAGGATTTTGATGCTTTCCTCGGGGAGTCCCATCTCGGACCCAATTTTCTGCGCATATTCGCCCACGCGATCGGAATGACCGCGCGAGTAAGGATCACGCGCCTCTACCGCCATTGCCAACGCCGCCATGGTTTCAAAATAGGTCTGCTCCGCATCGGCGTTCAACTTTGCGTTTTCAAAAGAAACGGCCATTTGATTGCTCAAATTGGAAACGATGCCCAAATCGTCCTCTGAAAAATTGTCGCCGTGCTTTTTACCGCTCAACAGCAAGGCGCCCCAGATTGTTCCACGATACGTGAGCGAATGGCAGATCAACGGGGGGTCGAACAAACCGGCGGGCTGTTCGGTCTTTCCCATCGCGGGAAGAACGAAGACCCTGTTTTCTTTTGCAATCAGATCCAGATATGATTTCACGGACGATATCGCCCGGTCGTCGGTGACATCATCCCCTATGCCCACCCTTGACATTAGGGTGTAATGGTCGTTATCAAAAGAAAACAAGGCGCCCTGTTTCACTCCCAGGGCATCGACCGCCGTCTCCAGAACGAGATGCACCAAACTATCGAAGTTCTCCGCTGAGGAAAGCACACTGCTGACCTTTTTCGTCAGCTCCTGAAGCGTCGTCTTTGTTTCCTCCAGTTCCTGAATGTTGTCGTCGAGCCGATTGATGATCTGAGCGAACGATTTGGCGAGCTCGCCGATTTCTCCTTCCTCATCGACCAGTTTCAGCATGACTTTGGAATCGATCTTTTCAAGGACGGACTTTTTGACCGTTTCCGAAAAAGTAATAAAGCGCGCAAGAGCGGCGCGCAGGCTGAGATATCCTACCAACGCGGTCACACCGACCAGGAGCGCAAACAGGCTGAATCGGTCGCGAGAAAATTCGATGATCGCATTTTGGTCGTTGTACAGAGTGAAGAGATAAAAAATAAACAGCAGGGGAAGAAGAGCAAAACCCACATACAAAACGGAAAAACGCCTCAATAAAGTATCCGATTTTTTTGTCTTCATTTTTTATGGTAAATGATACAAAACGAGCATCGCAGCATCTCGCCTGTTTAATCTCTCCGGGTCAAATCCCCAGTCGCTCGCAACGAAGAAGAGAGTGCTTCTGGTTCATCAAGATACCCCGCTGCTTGAGGCGGGGAGATTCATTTTCTGTTTTTTACACATGCATGGCCTTATTCCTTGTCATGGCGAGCCAAAGTGAGCGACCCTGCTTTATCTGCGACAGACAGATTCATCTTTCAACCTACAGCGGATCAATGGTTATTAATGGTGGTGCGAAGTTGTCGTTTCCCCCGACGTAGAGGCGGCAATGGCAGCGACCGCGACAGCGGCTACGACAACCCCGGCAGCAATCGTTCCCGCACCGATCCCTGCAGCAGCGCCTGCTCCGGCGGTGCCTCCCGCACCTGCAGCGCCTTCCGCCTGGGCAAACGCCTGAAGGGGAATTGCCAGCGAGAAAATGCACAACACTCCGATACCGAATGCATACTTTCTGAATTTTCGCATAGGAATAACCTCTTTAGTCAGTTGAAATCGAGACCTTGAATTTTGCCTCCTGTAATTGACAGCACCGAAAACCCTTCACAGGAATGCATAGTATCCCCTCCTGCATCATACATGCCAGCAATCAGCGCAACGGTAGCCAGTTATAACATGCTGAACTCACGACTCCTGTTTCGCAAAAAGAGGAGAGTGTTTTGCTATTCGCTGCTGTTTATGGAGGGGCGGCTATGGAAGCAATTCCAGTAATTAATGGAACCTATTCCCGTGATGAAGGGAAGCCTTTTTCTGCCGACGGTCGCTTTAATGATTTACGACTGAAATGTGGTATAGATAGGCAAATTCAGAAAAACAACACTACAAGAAGAAAGGTGTCCGGTAACTTAATGGGGAAATGGCAGGCATGGCACTCCACCTTTGCGGCCGCCTCTTCGCGCAAAGGCGCCCCTCTTCTCCCTTCCCGCGGGCATCCGTTGCAATGCTTATTTCCAGCAGGAGAAGTCCGCGCGATCATGATGTGTGAGTGTACGAAGGGTGAAGGGAAGGGTCGAGGACGGGGCTCGTTGCGCTGATTTCCCATAACGCTCGGTCAGTCGGGCTTGGACATCTCCCGATAGATCTGGGTGTCGATGGCGTCGAAAAACCGTTCGTATTGCTCTTTTCCAAGTAGCCGCCTCATTTCCCATCCCGTTGACGTCTTCTTCTCGGTGATGATGGAGAGCGTCACTTCTCTTTCCTTCCGGTTGACCTCACGGATGCGGGCCAGGCTCCGAATTCTCCATTCACCTTGGACGATGTAGTCCGATGTTACTTCATGCGTGTCTTCGTTGATGGTCGCGTTCCCAGGGCTTTGTCCTTGAAGATCTGATAGATGGCCCGCATAATGTACTTTTCGTTGGCCTGGTAAACGTGGGTGAATTCATCTGGCTTGTCGATGGGTTCACCATCTTCCCCGCAGGAGCAAAGAACCATGTTGCAGACCGCGATAAGTGTCAGGATGACGAGTAGAAACGATCGAGGGCGTTTCTTTGTTTCGGCATGATCGGGGCGAAGCACTCTGCGAAGGAATTGCATTTTCATTTTAAAATCATAATTTCATCATCTGAGCCAACATCTGCTCCAGTGCCGTCTGGTTGGGAGCAAGAAAAGGGGTCGAGGTAGGGACCGTCGCAAGCAACTCCAGGAACTGTTCGGTCTTTCCTCTCGCCGGTGGTAAGTGTGCCGAGAAGATCATTTTCGGGTCAATTTGACGAATTCCATCTAGCGCCTGGCTGAATTTGCTCGGTTCAATCTTATGAACCCACAGGCTGTCCGCGCTGGCCCAACCGATCATACCTTGAGCAGCCATGGAAAGATTGGCTGATTGACGAACTGAAGGGCTCTGCTCTTCGGAGATGAAGTCAGGCATGCACTTTGGCCTCTTCAATTTTCAGTTTGTCGTCCGTGATCGTCGAAAAAAATTCTGCAGACC
Organism: Syntrophobacterales bacterium GWC2_56_13; assembly: GCA_001830835.1. Taxonomy (GTDB): domain Bacteria; phylum Desulfobacterota; class Syntrophia; order Syntrophales; family UBA5619; genus JAKAFS01. Next base: position 12,192 of record MICJ01000030.1, read on the forward strand.
AGAGGTGAACGGCCTCGGGATTTTTTATAAACGGCAGCACATCTTTTTTAGCCTGATCAAAATCAACCGATGTAAATCGTTTGCTTAAACGGCTCTTCAGATCCTTCTCGGTCAATACCGCATCGGTGGGAAGGTGTCCGGTCTGCTTCATCCGCTCCGCCAGATGCACGATATTCACAGGTATCGATTGGGACAAAAACCAGACATAATCGTAAAAATCGCGTCCCTTGACCCTCGTTTTCCATGTCCGGCAGAGCAGCGCGTGCACTTTCCCGGCGAAGAGCGACGGGAGCGAATAGAGGCGCACCGAATAAGGCACCGGGCGCAGTTGATATTTCATTTCAAAGGTCGCCCCGCGCGGCGGTTGGGTATCCACTTCCAACTTCACCCGGATTTGCTCCTGGGGGTTGATGCCGGCCACCGGCGGCTGAACCGACGCGATCTTGAGCAGATGAATTTGCGTGCCGCCCTTGATGAAGGCCGATTTGACCGGGGACTCGCTGCGCTTGATTTTTTTCTTGACCGTCATCTCCAGACCGTAGGCGCCCAGTTCGTCCTGCACTACCTGCGTGAAGGAGGAAAGATCAAAGGCGAGGTCACTTTTCAGCAGCGAAAAATCCAGGTCTTCGGAAAAACGGTCCAGCCCGTAAAAAATATGTAAGGCCGTTCCTCCGTAGAAGGCCGCCTTGGCGAAAAAACCGCCGCGGTGAAGCCCCAGGAGCGCAATCTCCTGGACGATTTTGTTGAGCGCGTGACGGCAGTCGTCCGCCATGCGGCAGTCATACGCTTTGAGCATGTCCTGTATGGCGCTATGCATCGTTTGCCTCGCCTTCCAGCCATTTCAGAAGCAGCCGGAGAATTTGTTTTCTGTACAGCGGCGCCAGAAACATAATGCTTGCCCGGTCAAGAGAAAGGACAGCCTCGGGTTCCATCCGCCAGTCCTCAAACAGCAATGCCTTGAGGGCCTTGACGCTGCCGATGCCCCGCGTCTTGTAGAGCGTATCGCAAAGCGCCTTTTCCGCCGTGGCCATCAGATAGCTCTGACCGTTTTCCTCTCCCAGTAAAACGCCGTAAGGAAAGACCGCGGCTGGAAGATAGTAGTAGTAAAAATCTCCCAAGGGCGTGTGAAAGCGACGATTCTTATTTTTGTTGTAAACCGCCGACGTAACGGATTGCACCCGTTCCGGAATCAGCCCGTAATGGGCCAGGGCGTATTCAAAAGAGATGTAGGACGGACCGTAAATGACGGAAGCGAGACTTTTGAGGGAATGGCCGGTTTCCCGCGCTTCCAGAAAGAGCCCCCGGCGCACCTGAATCACGTCGCCTGACTTGATCATCCGGGTCAGGCGGGCCTTCGGCGAGGCGTAGTCCCGAAGCTCGTGCATCAGGGTCAAATGATCCTTTGGCATAATCTCTCCAGTAAGTATCAATTTATTGTACTACTTGGAGAAAGTCAACGCTATTTTGGAGGTTGCGCTGCGACTTTCTTTCGGTAATGTGTGAGCAAGATCTGTAACGCTACAGAATACCTCTTGACAGATGCACATTGATTATGCATATTCATACATACAATATTGCATATCAGGAAGGGGGGGTGAAATTGTGAGGACGACGCTGAACATAGACGGCAATCTTTTGGATCAGGCGGTGCAGTTGACCGGCATTGCGGAAAAAACCCAACTGGTCAGACTGGGACTTGAATCACTGATCGCAAGGGAAAGCGCCAAGCGGCTGGCTCTATTGGGAGGAACAGAGAAAGGGCTGGAGGAGATACCCCGCAGGAAAGGCGTAGAGGCATAACATGGTTTTGGTCGATACCTCCGTATGGGTAGCGCATTTGCGCGACGGCAGTAAGAGACTTGAAGCACTGCTCCATGAAGGACATGTCCTCTGTCATCCATTGATCATCGGGGAATTGGCGTGCGGAAATCTGAAGAATAGAGAGCCAATCCTTCGTTTTCTTCGGCAACTGCCGATGGCCGTCGTGGCGGGACATGAAGAAGTGCTGATCTTCATCGAGCGCCATGCTTTGATGGGAAAAGGGTTGGGGTGGATCGATACCCACCTGCTTGCTTCCGCCTTTTTGAGCAATGTTCCGCTGTGGACGCTCGATAAGCCGCTGGATCGGATCTCGTCTTCACTGGGGCTGTCTTATCCAGGTGCGTTGGGATAACGTGAATGTGCATGATCAGAATCAACTTTTCAGGCAGTCAAAAAGTACGCTTGAAGAATCAAAACCGGGTATACGGAAACCCGTATCGGGGGTAAAGTCATGAATGGTGTGCTCATGGTCATCGTCATAGCCATTTTGGTTGTGATCGCCATTATCCAAATTTTCCTCCTTCTTCGCAAAGTTCCTGTGGATCTGAACCCTGTCCAACAGGCCATTCAATCTGTGGAGCAATCCTATGAGCGCACGGAGCGATCCGTAAGGGAGGAAATCGCCAAGAACCGGGAGGAGACAACCAGGGCGCTTCAGCAATCCCGTGAGGAGCTTAGCGGTGCGCTTAAAGGGGTCGGGGACACGCTGTTCCAGCAGTTCGGCGTACTCACGCAGACCACCGATAGGAAACTCGACATGCTGAAGGAGGCCGTGGAACAGCGTCTTCATGCGATTCAGGCGGATAACGCCAGGCAACTGGATCAGATGCGGGCGACCGTGGATGAGAAGCTCCAGGGTACGCTGGAGAAGCGTCTGGGCGAGTCATTCAAACAGGTTAGCGAAAGGCTGGAGCAGGTCTATAAAGGATTGGGCGAGATGCAATCCCTGGCGACCGGCGTGGGCGATCTGAAGAAGGTGCTGACGAACGTGAAAACCCGCGGTACATGGGGCGAGGTGCAACTTGGAGCCATGTTGGAACAGGTGCTCACGCCGGATCAATATGCGGCTAATGTGGCAACGAAAGACGGCGGTGAGCGGGTAGAATTCGCCATAAAGCTCCCGGGCCGGAGCGAGGATGACAAAGAGATCGTGTGGCTTCCCGTCGATGCCAAGTTCCCCGTGGAAGACTATCAGCGCCTCATGGATGCTCAGGAGAAGGCCGATGCCGAATCTGCGGAGAGCGCCGCAAAACAGCTTGAGACACGCATCAGGCAATGCGCGGGAGATATCTGCAACAAGTACCTGAACCCGCCGAAGACGACCGACTTCGGCATCCTGTTCCTGCCCACGGAGGGCTTGTTTGCCGAAGTCATCCGCCGCACCGGCCTTGTCGAATTCGTCCAACGGGAATGCCGGGTGATGATCGCCGGACCGACTACGCTTTGGGCGCTCCTCAACAGCCTGCAAATGGGTTTCAGGACGCTGACGATTCAGAAACGATCCAGCGAAGTCTGGAACCTGCTGTCGGCGGTCAAGACGGAGTGGACGAAATACGGAGATGTTTTGACCAAGGTGCAGAAAAAGATCCACGAGGCATCGGACACCATCGAACAGGCCCAGACGCGAACGCGGGCAATCGGGCGTAAATTGAAGGATGTACAGGAATTACCCGCTGCAGAAACCAAAGCGGTGCTGATGATGGAAAATAGCAGCGGAACATCTGACAATGAGACAGACGAGGCGTGATGACAATTCGACCTCATCCAACAGCACTGCGGGCTCAAGGACGTTTGAGTTTCCACGCAGACCAAAGCACACCGATCCGCTGTTCATCATCGCCTCCGCGTATGGGGCGAAGAGGAGGATGGTGCAGCATGCCGGCTCCCCCCCCCTCGACACCCAACGCCAGATCGTGATGGAAATCGAGGCGGAGCGGGCGTTGGTGGAGGCGAACCGGAAGCTTGTCGAAATTTTTGAGAAGAAAATTCAGACGAAGCTATCGGGGATTGGGGCGAAAATGTTTGATCATTTCGGATTTTGGTGTGACAATGATAAGCGTTCGGATCGATAACAAAGGAGGTGCTGTTATGGCAACGACGACGGAGAAGCTGGCATTGGAGATTCAATCGCTGACGGATATGGAAAAACTGCACCTGGTGGATACGATTCTCGCCGACCTTGACAGGCCGGACCCTGAACTGGATCGCATCTGGGCTGAAGAATCCCGCAAACGGTGGACCGCTTATAAAGAAGGCCGTATTCCGTCCGTATCGTATCAGGATGTCATGGACAAATATCGCCGCGTATGAAGGTGCGTTTTCTCACATTAGCTCAGCGGGAACTCGATGATGCCGTCGCTTGGTATAACGAACAAGCTTCCGGCCTGGGATATGACTTTCTCGATGAAGTGGACCGCGCGGTTCGACGGACGGTTGCTTTCCCTATGTCCTGTCCGGAAATTGAACCGGGTCTGCGACGATGCCTGCTGGCCAGATTCCCTTATGGATTGATCTACGGGATGGAAGATGATTCGATCGTCGTTGTAGCAGTTACTCACTTACACCGCTTGCCACGCTACTGGACGGATCGCGTCGGATCATGCTGAACGTCCTATATCGGCCTTCACTCCATGTCCCCGTATTTCCGGCTCTTCAACAGGTCGATGATCTTGTGATCGGCGGCCGGCAGGGCGAATCCGTCGAGTTCCCGGGGGAGAATCCATCGATAGTCGTCGGCTCCGATGAGCCGGATACGGCCCCCCCGATACCGGCAGTCGAAGGCATGGAGGGTAATCCTGAAGTGGGTGTACGCATGTTCCACCGAGGTGAGGCAAGCTCCTACCTCGATATTGATTCCGAGCTCCTCCCGGATCTCTCTTTTCAGGCAACCCTCCAGGTCCTCGCCCTGTTCGAGCTTCCCCCCGGGAAACTCCCAGAGTCCTCCCAGCAACCCTTTCGGCGGCCGGCGCGTGATCAGGAGCCGGTCGCCCCGCCAGATGATCCCGGCCGTGACCTGATAGTGGGGAACGGGCTTCCGCGGGGATTTGACGGGCAGCTCGCTCTGGATGGAGAGCCGGTTGGCCTCACATATCCGGGATACCGGGCAGTCTGAACAGGCGGGATTCCGGGCCCGGCATATCAGCGCGCCCAATTCCATCAAGGCCTGGTTGTGATCCCGAATGCAGCGTTTCGGCAGGAGGCTTTCCGAAAGCGACCAGAGCACCTTCTGAGTAGAGGCCTTCCGGACGTCGTCCGTGACGTGGAAGATCCTCGAGAGTACGCGGATGACGTTTCCGTCGAGGACGGTCTCGGGTTTTCCGAAGGCGATGCTCAAAATCGCACCGGCGGTGTAACGGCCGACGCCGGGGAGGGAGATCAAATCCTCAAAGGAATCGGGGACGCGGCCGTCGAACAGATCGACGACGTCACGCGCGGCCCGATGGAGATGACGCGCCCGGCCGTAATAACCCAAACCTTCCCAGTACTTCATCACCTCGTCCGGAGCGGCCCGCGCCAGATCCTCCACCGACGGGAATCGGCTGATGAAGCGTCCGTAGTACGCCTCCACGGTCTTCACCTGGGTCTGCTGGAGCATCACCTCTGAGACCCAGATCTTGTAGGGGTCCCTCGTTTCCCGCCACGGCAGGGGTCTGCTCCGCTGATTGTACCAGGAAAGCAGCTTTTTCTGAAACTGGCGTTTAAGTGGAATGTTGACTCTCATTGATCCAAAACCCCGGTGATGCGATTCAAGGCTCACACCATAATGAAAAGGGAGCCCGAAATCAAGGAGTGCATGGCCGGCGGGAAACCGAAAAAGAATGCAATAATATTTTCATCTCCGGTGGACTGTGTGATAAATGGGGCTGCAGGATGAATTGAATTATGCATGAGCTTGCCGTCACAGAGAGTCTTCTCCAGGTGGTCCTCCGCCACGCCCGCGCCGGCGGAGCGTCGAAGGTCGTCAGCGTCGGCCTGAGGATCGGCGAAGTGAGCGATCTCGTCGACGAATGGGTGCAGCGTTACTTCGACCATCTCAGCCGGGGCACGATCGCGGAGGGGGCCGTCATCCGAATCGAACGGTCGCCGGCGATGTTCAGATGCGGCGCCTGTGGTCACAGCTTTCCGGCCGATCCCCGGACGAGGGAGGAGATCCGCTGCGCCCTTTGCGCCTCCGAAGAGACGGCCCTCGTCTCCGGACGCGAGTATCTGGTACAGCAGATCGAGGTCATCTAAAAAAGGGGACAGATCTATTTTCCCCTTGGCATAAAAAAGGGGACAGATCTATTTTCCCCTTGGCAGGTAATTAGAAAAATAGATCTGTCCCCTTTTTTTCGGTGATGCGATGGTGGAAATAAGGTTGATAGAAGTTCGGGAGGAGATACTGGCCGAAAACCAGCAGGAGGCCGGCGATATCCGCGCAGAGCTGCGGCGGCGCGGCGTCTACATGCTGAACTTGATGTCCTCCCCCGGATCGGGCAAGACGAGCCTTATCCTCCGGACCCTCCGGGAGCTGAAAAATACATTCAGATTCGCCGTGATCGAGGGGGACATCGACGCCGTGGTGGACGCGGAGAAGGTTGTCGGGGAGGGGATCCCGGCGGTCCAGATCCGGACAGGCGGCGCCTGCCACCTGGACGCGCCCATGATCGCCGCCGCCCTTAAGGAGCTGGATCTCGCAGCCCTGGATTGCATTATCATCGAAAACGTCGGCAACCTCGTCTGCCCCGCCGAATTCGACACCGGCGCCGAGCGGAAGGCCGTCATCCTGAGCGTCCCCGAAGGGGACGACAAGCCGCTCAAATATCCGTTGATTTTCTCCGTCTGCGATCTATTGGTGGTCAACAAGATCGATTACCTGGAAGGCTCGGATTTCAACCCGGAGGCCCTGAAGGAGAGGGTGCTCCGACTCAACCCGGGGATGCGCATCCTTGCCCTCTCCTGTCGGACCGGGGAGGGCGTTTCCGACTGGATCCGCTGGCTGACCGACGAAATCTCGGCCTTCCGCAAGGGCATGGCCGGCGGCCCTGTCAAGGATCGATAATTCCCTTCGTTCAGCCGCCTGCCAGCTCCTCCTTCTTCCAGGGCGGTAGAAGCTTTATTAAAATCGCAAGGACGACAAAAGGAATGATCAATAGAGCCAGGGAAACGAGCAAACCTTCAATGCCGGTCAATTCCATTTTGTAGGTCGTCAAACCCCGGAAGCTCTTCGAAAACAGTTGCCCGCCGATCACCACATTCCATCTGGTGCTGAAGATCCCCATCTGGATGAGCACGACGCAGACGAAATATAAAAGCTTCCTCAATTCTTCCTGAAGACGGAATACCCTGATGACCACCATAATGCCCAGGGGCAGCAGCATGCCCAACAGGATCTGGAGCACCACCAGACTCATAAAAAGCTTTGTGCTCACCAACTGGGACAGGATCTTAATCGATTCTTCGCTTTCGTAGAGGCGATGGATAAAATCAAGGACTTCAATAGAAAAGTCAACGATGACGGCATAGAACAGAAAGGAAGCCACCTTGTCGAGACATTTCATATCTATTTTTCCGCCTTGAATGGGGATGATGATCATGTAGAGGAACATGACGATAGCGATCCCCGAGACGATGGCCGAAAAGAGAAACACGACCGGCATCATCACGCTGCTCCACCAGGGATTTGCCTTGATGGAACCGAAGATAAAACCCACATAACCGTGGAGCAGAAAAGCCGAGGGGATGCCGATGATCGTGATGATTTTTACAGTCTTCTTATCGAAGGCGACGGCCTTTTCACTGATATCGGTGGAAAAAAGAGAAAGGACCTTGAGCACCCACTTTTTGAGACCCGTCGATTCGGAGGACCAAACGATCATATCCCGGCGGTATTCAAACCATATTTCCAGCAAAAGCACCACCATCAGATACCAGAGATAAACAAAACCAAACATGGCCATTGCCGAAGCCAGATTAGGGGTCAGAAAAATCTCATAGGAACGCCACGGTTGGCCGAGATGGAGCTGCAGAGGCAGGGGCGCAATCAGGAGAAAGGCCAGCGCCGTCAGCAGGGCCAACCGGTACGTGGGCTGCAATTCCTTGACGTTGAAGACCTTGACCAGGGAGGCGAGGATAAAGGCCCCGGCGACGAGTCCGGTGATGTATGGATACACCACGATCAGGATCGACCAGTGGATTTCGATTTCGTTCGGGTATATGAACCCCACTACCTGTTTGGCCAGTTCCGCAAAATTCTGGGCTGTTTCCATATCAGTTCACCTCACCATCAAGATTTGCGTATAAAACTTTGGGATCCGTATTCAAAGACGGCTTGAGAACATGCAGTTTATTCATCCTGATGAACCGTCCCAGCGGACTGGCAATGCTCTTCATGTCGCCGAAGACCCGGGCCTGTTTCGGACAGACTTCCACGCAGGCGGGCAGCAGGCCTCTCACCAGGCGATGATAGCAGAAGGTGCATTTATCGGCGACCCTGGTTTCCGGATGGAGGTAACGCGCCCCGTAGGGACATGCCTGAATGCAATACCGGCAGCCGATACAGCGTTTGCCGTCCACCAGGATCACGCCATCATCGGTTTTGAAGGTGGCGCCCACCGGGCAAACCTGCACGCAGGGGGGGTGATCACATTGATTGCAGAGTTTCGGGACAAAAAAACTGCGCAGCACATCCTTTTCCATAATGACATCTCTCGATTCATCAAGGCCCATATTGATGGTGTTGACAGTCACGCTCTTGTCCACCTTGATGACATATCTTTCCACCCAGGTGCGGAAGTAAAAGGGATCGCCGGGCACATCGTTTTCCGTTTTGCAGGCCTGCATGCATCTGGCGCAGCCGATACACTTATCGATGTCGACGCCCATGCCGTAGTAATGTTTGGCGGGATCATAGTCTTTATGAATCATTTTTGCCCAGGCGGCCGGAGATAGTCCTCCGACGACGGCGCCGGAAGAAATCAGTAAACAAACATGTTTCAAGAAGTCTCGTCGATCCATTAGATACCTCCTAACATATGTGGATAATGGCACTGCCAGCAAACATATTTTTCTCCGTGGGTGGCCATATCAACAGTCGGCATTCCCTTGCCGCCGGAACCCTTCGCATGGCACTTTCCGCAAAATTCCCGTTTATCCGGTTTCGTCGGCGTCACGGTCCTCGGTGAAGTCTTATGCTTTTCCGGCGTGCTGTGGCAGACGGTACACTCGATCAGGGCGTGGTAGGAGGTCGCCTTGGTTCTTTCAATCTCCGCATGACAGGCTGCGCAGGAACGAGGCGTCTTGGGCGGTTTGGGGTTATGCGGATTGTGGCAAGTGATGCAGGGCTTCCGCGGGTTATGCGTATCCGGGTTGATCTGAGGGAAGCCGGTCGGTCTTGAGGAATTGTAGTTATGGCAGTAGGAACAGTAATCGCGCTTTTTCGGTGAAGTAGGCTTTACATCCGTTGGGTTGTCCACGTGTTTTTGCGCGGCGCCATGGCAGGACTCACAGGACAGATCCCGGTGGTAGCCACTTTTCTTCATTTCCGGTTCCTTCTCGTGACATTGCCCGCAACTCTGCGCGCCGGCATACTTGACTTCCTTGGCCGCTTCCCTCTCCATGGCAGAATTTTTCTGCAAAGCCGGGTCTTTCAGTTCCAGAGGGAGGATGAATTGCCTCACCACTAACAATACCAAAGCTAAGACCGCAAATAGAACAATAATTCTAACTGCCTGTTCAGGAATCTTTTTAAAAAAATCTTTCATGCAATCCCTCCCCCTCAATTAATCCTTAACCTTCCGTAAACAAAGGTATTTCTATGGTTAGCCGCAAGAGTGACCGCTATACTCTTTTTTGCTTGAGTCGAGCAGGCCGGTTCCTCCCGAACTCTGTTCTGACGGTCGGCCAACTTTGTCAGGCTGGCTTCACAACCAACTGGATTTATCCGGCTTTTCCCGACGCACTCAGAGGTTTCTTTTTGGTGGCGCGAGTATATGAAGGTGGCCTTTGTGTGTCAAGATAATTTATCGGGCACGCTTATAACGGTTTGCGAGGGTAAAATTACGGCTTTATCCGCTCGTATTGGGGCCGAGCGGTTGCCTTGGCATATTTCGAGCGGATGAAATCGCCGCGCTGGATGGGAATGGCAATCCTCATAAAGAAGGTAAAGATCAGAAGCCCAAAGGCCCAGATGCCCAAAGAAACAAATATTTCCGTTATATTCGGCATATATTCATAGATTTCCCCGAGCGGATCGGGAATGAAACCGGGGACGATAAGACCGAGCCCCTTTTCAATCCACACCCCCACTATGATGAAAAGAGAACCGATGTTGAGCGTAATCAGATTTTCTCTGGTTTTAGGGATCAGAAATATGACAAATGCCGTAATATTCATGAACATTGCCGACCAGATCCAGGGAACCAGTGAGTTATGTCCATGCAACCCCTGATAGAGATATTCCAGGGGCGCCAGATGAATGGTGCCGGTGTAGTACTCCTTGAATAATTCGGCGCCCAGCAGAAATAGATTGATAAACATCGAGTAGGCAATCAACTCGGAGATTTTGAAAAGGGCCTCGTTTTTAATTTTCATCCCGGCCGTTTTTCTCAGGATCTGGAAAATGATAATGGCCATTGCCGGCCCTGAGCAAAAGGCGCTGGCGAGAAAGCGGGGCGCCAAAATGGAGGCGTTCCAGAAGGGTCTGGCGGCCAGTCCGTTATAGAGGAAGGCGGTAACCGTATGGATGCCCACGGCCCAGGGAATGGAGAGCAAAACCAGAGGGATGACAAAATTCTTGTTAGGTTCTTTGCCAAAATAAGATTTTACCAGGATATAGATCGGGACAAGGGTGTTCAGGACGAAATAGCCGTTGAGTACGATAACATCCCAGGCCAGCAGAGATTTAGGGAAGGATAGCGTTCCGATAAAGGGGATCATGTGCCAGAACCTGTCCGGTCTTCCCAGATCGGCAAAGACAAACATCAGGGCCATGATGATTGCTGAAGCCGCAAGAAGCTCACCCAACACAACGATTTCCTTGATGGGATCGAAGTGATAAATGTATGCCGGGATAACGAGGAGTACGGCCGCGGCGGCTACACCGACCAGGTAGGTAAAGTTGCCTATATAAAGGCCCCACGACACCTGATCCCGCATATTGGTAACGATCAGCCCCGCATCCAGTTGGTCAATATAGAAGGTAAGGGCCACGCCGATTATTGTCAGCAGAAAGGCGCACCACAGATAGTAGCCTCTCGTGCCGAAGAGAACCATATTAACCGATTTTTTAAATAATCTCCAGGCTTCCATGCAACCCTCTTGACGCTATGCGGAAAAGAAGTAATAAAATTTAGGTTCGGTGTTGAAGTCTTCCTTCAATCTGAAGACCCTTTTATTTTCTATTAGGTACCGTATCTCGCTGTTCGGATCCAGCAGGTTTCCGAACTTCCTTGTCCCTGTCGGACAAATCTCCACGCAGGCCGGGTAGCGTCCCTGCCTTACCCTCTGGATGCAGAAGGTGCATTTTTCCACAACATTTTTCATCCGGGGTCTGTTTCCCAGATAGTGCACCCCTGTATTCAATTCTGCAGAGGGGATGTTCGGCTCCGCCCAGTTAAAGACCCTGCCCTTATAGGGGCAAGCGGCAACACAATACCGGCAGCCTATGCACCAGTCGTAATCCACCACCACGATGCCATCCCGTTCCGTCCATGTAGCCTTTACAGGACAGACGCGCACGCAGGGGGGGTTTTCGCATTGTTGGCATTGAACGGGCATGTACATGAACCCCGGTTCGGGAACTGTTTCGGGATTATAGTAATGTTCTGCGTTTTCAAGGTTGATCAGGCTTCCCTTTTTCAGTCTTATGACCCTTATCCACTGCAGCTGGGGGTTTATGCGGGACTGGTTATTTTCTTTCACGCAGGCGTAAACACACCTTCTGCAGCCGATACAGCGCGACAGATCGAGGCCGTAGCCCCAAAGGACCCCGGTGTCGGCCGGTTGTGTGCTGATATGAAACTCTTTCCCGTATTTTTTTAAATACTTCGCTTCCAGACGGCGGATGACCTGTTTCTTTTCCTCTTCCGTCATCTCGCGGAAGTGCTTCTGGAGAAACTCTTCCACAGCATCCCGAGTGCAAGAGATACTCCCCATGGACAACCCGGCCATGGCCCCCATGGACAGCATTTTTATGAAATCTCTTCTGGTATGTGATTTACTATCTTGCATGCGTTGCTTCCGGTCTTATCGGTGGCGATTCTGGTTTTATGGGTTTGAATTTGGGATCATGAGGGTTGTGACAATTTACGCAAAGGAAATAGGTCCGTTTCCCTCCCTTGAAATAGCCAATTCTTTTCCCATGAATTCCTGCCTTCCAGTCGTTGTAAATATTCCCATGGCACTGCCCGCAAAGCCGGTAGGATTCGGTAAAATTGATGTTTTCGCCATCGGCAAGCTTCAGCTTGTCACGGTCACCGGCATTATGGCAATCGAGGCACCACCTTTCCTGCTCCGCATGGCGCAATTTGATGGAGGTATGCTCGTCCTTTAATTCCCTTTTCCTGGTGTTTACTTCAAGCCCGGCGTGACAATTGCTGCAGGGAAAGATTCCCTCGGAGAGGGGAGGCGAGGAAACGGGATAGTCATCATGCTGAGCCGCCGAAGCCGGGAGACCGAATCCGATTGTGATGAGCGATAGTAAAAGCAATATAATTTTCATAGCATTAGTTTTACTTATTTCTTAACCGGGGGTTAATACAAAGATCGGCCTTGTCTGTCAATAAGTTTCTACAAAAATATGTGGCGTTGCAACACAGGCATGGGATTTTTAGGGCGGGAAGTCCGCCTGGAAGAGGGGCAGCCCCAGGTGCTTGCGGCGGGTTTCGCCATAGAGCTGCGTCTGTTCGCGGACGGTGGGCGCCCCCCGGCGGCCACGGCCGAAGACCTCGAGGGGGTGGGAGCCGCCCAGGTGGAGAGTATGCTTGCCGTACTTGCCGGAGAGGGCGTCGACGGCCTCGTAGAGCTCCCGGATCTTCTCTGCCTTCAGGGGGTCCTCGAAGAGGGAGTACTGGATCCGGGTGTCCTGGACGAGGTCCAAAAGGACGACGCCGGTCGCGCGGTAGATCTCGCAGCGCCGGTACATCTCGTTGAACAGGCCGCGGAGGAGGCCGGACAGCTCCAGGGGATGGACCGAGGAGCGGCTGAGCTTTGCCTCCCGGCCCGCCGTGTCGAAGTTCTGCTTCTTCAGAAAGACGGCGATCCTCCGGGGGGCGAGGCCGTAGCGCCTGGCCTTGATGCAGGCCGATTCCAGGTTCCGCATCAGATGGGCGAAGAGATAGTCCCGGTCGGCCGTCGGCGGGGCGAAGGTCTTCGTTTTGCTGATCGAGACGTAGGAGCTCTTCTCCTCCGGGGCGACGGGGTAGACTGGCTCTCCCCGGAGCTCCCGCCATGTCTCGATGCCGGGCTTCGTGAACCTCTCCCGGATCGTCTTCTCGGGGAGGCGGGCGAACTCCAGAGCGGTTTTTACACCCATTTTATTCAGGTAGTTCGTCGTGGCGGGACCGATCCCCCAGACCTTCTCCACGGGCAGCCCCTCCAGGAAGGAGGCGATCGCCCGCCCGGGGATGACGGTGAAACCGGCGGGCTTCCGGTGTTTGGAGGCGACCTTGGCCAGGACCTTTGTGATGCTGAGCCCCGCGGAGACGGTGATCCCCAGCTCCCGGGCGATCTCCGCCTGGATCTTCAGGGCGGTGGCCTCGTAGGAAGCTCGGAGGGCCCTCCTCATTCCGGTGAGGTCGGCGAAGGCCTCGTCGATGGAGTACTCCTCCACCTGAGGGGTGAAGCGGCGCATGATGTTGAACATCCGCCGGGAGAAGAGGCTGTAGGCCTCGTAGTCGGAAGGGAGGACGGCGAGCGCCGGGCAGATCCGCTTCGCCTCGTGGAGGGGGACCCCCCGCTTGATCCCCAGCCGCTTGGCCGCATAGTTCGCGCAGGCGACGATCCCCCGCTCGCCCCCCGTGATGATCGGCTTCCCCTTGAGTTCCGGATGGAGCGCCTCCTCGCAGGAGGTGAAGAAGGCGTCCCCGTCGACGTGGAGAATCGCCCGCGGCCAGCTGTGGAGGCTGAAAATAACGTCGTTCATGGTCGAAGCCTTTGCTCATCTCATGAAAACTGAATCTGAAAAAAACGCTTGCCTTTTCCCGGTTTCAAGTATAATAGAACTATCGTTCTATTGTCAAGGGTTTTTTCAAAACAGCCGAGCTTGGCATGGTCGGCAACTCATCATTGACAGGGTGGGGGAAAGAGGGTAATTTACCGCCGGCATAGGATTTCCCGCTCGAATCCGATGGAAAGAGGCGTCCCCTGAACGAAAGGTTCATCAAGATTGCGGCCACCGGCTTCGGGAGCGGGTATGCGCCCCTGGCGCCGGGGACGGCGGGAACGCTAGTCGGCATCCCCCTGTATCTGGTCTTTTCGGCCATGTCCTGGCCGCTCTGGCTGATCACGGTTGCGGCCTTCACCTGCCTCGCCTGGTATGTCTCCCGGGAGGCCGAAAAGCTGTTCGGGCAGAAGGATGCGCAGTGCATCGTGATCGACGAGATCACGGGTTTTCAGTGGACCCTCTTTCTGATCGCGCCGACGGCGCTCCGCGTGGCGCTGGGTTTCATCCTTTTCCGCCTCTTCGATATCGTGAAGCCCTTTCCGGCGCGGCTCTTTCAGGAGCGGCTCCCGGGCGGATACGGAGTGGTGGGGGATGACCTGGCGGCGGCTGTCTACGCCAATCTGGCCCTCCAGCTCCTGGTGCGGTTCTGGGGGATATGAAAAAACGGCGGCGACAGCAGGATGTGCCCGGCGCTTTGATTGAACATTAAATGTCGTGGCCTTAACCCCTGAGCTTGCCGGGAGGTGGAGCTCCTGCGCTTGGTGACGCTCCGGATGGGCATAGGATTTTATCATGATAATGGGTATATTGACGATCGGAAATGAATTGACGAGCGGCCGGATACAGGATACGAACTCCTCCCTGATTGCCCGCGCCATGCAGGTGCAGGGCTGGCCTGTTGCGGGGATGATGTCCGTGGGCGATGACGCCGGCGCGATCCGCGCTGCACTCGACTATCTGCTCATGCGGGCCGAGGCGGTGATCGTGACCGGCGGCCTTGGTCCCACGGCCGACGACATCACAACGGAGGCCGTCGCCCGGGCCTTCGGCCTGGCTCTGCACACGGATGAAGCCATTCTTGCGCATATCCGGGGAATGTTCGAGAAACGACGCCTCGCCTGGACGGAGAACAACGCCAAGCAGGCTCTCTTCCCGGAAGGGGCGGAGATCATCGCGAATCCCGCGGGGACAGCGGCCGGCTTTGCCCTGAGACGGGAGGGACGGGTCGTCGCGGTCATTCCGGGCGTTCCCGCCGAGGCCCGCAGAATGCTGGAGGAAGGGGTGATTCCCCTTCTCAGGGGGGAGTTTCAGGAAGCGGCGCTCCATGTGGAGACGGCCACCTTCAAGCTCTTCGGGCTCCCCGAGGCGGCGGTGGATGCGGCGATGGCCGGCGCGAATCTCGCGGATCTGGGGGTCGCAATCGGTTTCTACCCGAACTTTCCGGAAAATCACCTCGTTCTCACGGCGCGGACCGCGTCTGCGGAGGAGGCCGGGGAGAAGCTCCGGGAGGCGGGGGCAAGGGTGGAGGCGAGGCTCGGGAAATACATCTTTGCAAGGGGTCAGGAGACGCTCGCAGGGAACATAGCCGGGCTGATGACGGAAAGGCGTCTCACTCTCGCCGTGGCGGAGTCCTGCACGGGCGGCCTGATAACGGACCGTCTCACGGACATTCCGGGGAGTTCGGTGTTTCTCGAACGGGGGGTCGTGACCTACAGCAATGCGGCCAAAACCGCCCTCCTCGGCGTTCCGGAACCGGTGATCCGGGAGCACGGCGCGGTGAGCGCCGAGACGGCGCATCTCATGGCGGAGGGGGTCCGGAACATGGCCGCGACCGATCTGGGGCTTGCCGTGACAGGGATTTCGGGTCCTTCCGGCGGCACGGAGTCGAAGCCGGTGGGGACGGTCTATATAGCCCTCGCCGACGGGGGGACGGTCGCCTGCCGTCACCATGCCTTCCGCTGGGAGCGGCGGCGGAACAAGATCGTCGCCTCCCAGGCCGCCCTCATGATGCTCTGGCGGTATCTGAGAGGGGAGGCGAGCTTTTGACGGATGAAAAGACGATCCGGTCTTTTCTGGCACTGGATACGCCGGAGAAGATCCGGGAGGGAATCGGGGCGGTGCAGAGCCGCCT
Source organism: Syntrophobacterales bacterium GWC2_56_13 (assembly GCA_001830835.1). GTDB lineage: Bacteria > Desulfobacterota > Syntrophia > Syntrophales > UBA5619 > JAKAFS01. The sequence goes on from MICJ01000030.1 coordinate 28,286, forward strand.
CAAGAAGATCATCCACGGAGATATCCGCTGGGCCAGGCCGGAGGGGATCCATCTGACCCTGAAATTTTTCGGCAACATCTCCGAGGACGACGTGGTGAATATCTCGGCCGTCGTGGAGAAGATAGCGGCGGGAAGCCTGCCGCTGGTCCTCACGATCGGCGGGACGGGCGCCTTCCCCGATCCGCACCGGCCACGGGTCGTCTATCTGGGGATGAACGGCGATGTGGAGAGGCTCATCGCTTTTCAGAAAGAGCTGGAGCGGGCGCTCGAGACGATCGGCTTTCCCCGGGAGGAGCGGCCTTTCCTGCCGCATCTGACCCTGGGACGGATCAAGTCCCCCGGGGGGCTGATCGGTCTGGCGGGGGTTGTGGAAAAAGGGGAATCTTATACGGCGGGAGAGTTTTCCGCTTCCGGCCTTGGCCTGTTTAAAAGCGATCTGACGCCCCGGGGCGCCGTCTACACAAGGCTCGCGTGGTATCCCTTTGCGGGGCAGGGCAGCGCATGAGACCGGCGGAGGGGAGAGGATCGACACGGACGAAACCACGGACGATGGTAAGGGAGGTGCATATGGGAACGGATGCGGACAGAGAAAAGGCGGTCGAATTGGCGATTACCCAGATCGAGAAGCAGTTTGGAAAAGGGGCTATCATGCGGCTGGGCGGCGGGGAGATGATCTCCGACATCCCGGCCATCTCGACGGGATCGATCAGCCTCGATATGGCGCTCGGGACCGGCGGGGTTCCCCGGGGGAGGGTCGTCGAGATCTTCGGACCGGAATCGGGCGGGAAGACCACCCTTGCCCTCCATATCGTGGCCGAGGCTCAGAAGCAGAACGGGCTGGCGGCCTTCATCGATGCGGAGCACGCCCTCGACGTCACTTACGCGCGGAAAATCGGTGTCAACACGGATGACCTCCTCATCTCCCAGCCCGACACGGGGGAGCAGGCGCTCGAGATCGCCGAGACCCTCGTCCGGAGCGGGGCGCTGGACGTCCTCGTCGTCGATTCTGTGGCCGCCCTCGTTCCCAAGGCCGAGCTCGAGGGGGAGATGGGAGACGCCCAGATGGGGCTCCAGGCGCGCCTCATGTCTCAGGCCCTCCGGAAACTGACGGGGAGCATCAGCAAATCGAAGACGACTGTGATCTTCATCAATCAGCTCCGGATGAAGATCGGCGTTTTCTTCGGCAATCCCGAGACGACCACGGGCGGGAACGCCCTGAAGTTCTACTCGACGATGCGCTTGGATATCCGGAAGGTCAGCGCGCTCAAGCTGGGACAGGATGTAATCGGTTTCAGGACCCGGGTGAAGGTCGTCAAGAACAAGGTGGCGCCCCCTTTCCGGGAGACGGAATTCGACATCATCTTCGGCGAGGGTATCTCGAAGGAGGGCGATGTCCTGGATCTCGCGGCCGATCATGGCATCATAGAGAAGAGCGGCGCCTGGTACTCCTACAAGGGGGAGCGCCTCGGCCAGGGGCGGGACAACACCCGGACCTTCCTCAAGGAAAACGGGGATGTCATGGCGCAGGTCGAGGCGGAGGTCCGCGAGAAGCTCGGGATAAAGCCGAAGGCGGCAAAGGAAGAGCAGAAGTAGATGGCGGAAGACCTTCTCCTTGCAAAGGCCGAAAAGAAGGCCTATCGGCTCCTTGCCCTCCGTGCGCACAGCGAGAAGGAATTGCGTGTAAAACTCAGGCAGGGCGGTTTTGCAGAGTCGGTGATCGCCCGGGTCGTCGAGAGGTGCCGGGGACTCGGCTATCTGAACGACGGGAATTATGCCCGGCAGCGGGTGCGGGTGCTCGCCGTCAACCGCCTTGCGGGAAATCGCCGGATCGCCTTCGACCTGCAGGAGCGCGGGATACCCGAAGAGCTCTCCCGGGAGGCGATCGGGGAGATCCGCGGGGAGATCAGCGAGGAGGAGGCGATCGGCCGGCTGATCAGGAAAAAGGTAAAGGGAATGGCGGTCGCCGCGATGGACGACCGCCAAAAGACAAGATTGGCAAGGAGTCTGACGGGGAAGGGGTTTCCCGCGGGCCTCATTTTTAAGAAATTGAAAGGATCGGAAGGGGAAGAGGTTCATGACGATGACGGGGAGTGAGATCAGGGAGAATTTCTTGAGGTTTTTCGCGGGAAAGGGTCATGTGCGGGTGGAAAGTTCCTCCCTGGTCCCAAAGGACGACCCGACACTCCTTTTTACCAATGCCGGGATGGTGCAGTTCAAAAACAGTTTCCTGGGACTGGAAGACCGGGGATACCACCGGGCGGCGACCTCGCAGAAGTGCCTTCGGGCGGGCGGGAAGCACAACGATCTGGAGAACGTGGGGGTCACGGCGCGCCACCATACGTTCTTCGAAATGCTGGGAAACTTCTCCTTCGGGGATTACTTCAAGAAGGAGACGATCGCCTGGGCGTGGGAATACCTCACCGGCGTTATGGGCCTGCCGAAGGAAAAGTTCTGGATCACGATCTATCAGGACGACGACGAGGCCTTCCGGATCTGGCACGACGGGATGGGGATCCCCGCGGAGAGGATCGTCCGCATGGGGGAGAAGAGCAACTTCTGGATGATGGGGGAGACCGGTCCCTGCGGTCCCTGCTCCGAGATCCTCTACGACCAGGGGGAGGGAACCGGCTGTGGGAAACCTGCCTGCAGCGTGGAGTGCGAATGCGACCGCCACCTCGAAATCTGGAACCTCGTCTTCACCCAGTTCGACCGGGACGCCTCCGGGAAGCTGACCCCCCTGCCGAAACCGAACATCGATACGGGAATGGGGCTGGAGCGCCTAACTGCCGTTATTCAGGGGGTGACGAGCAACTACGACTCCGACCTCTTCACCGGCATCATCCGCTTCATCGAGAAGATCAGCAGCCGGACCTACAAACAAGACGAGGAGGATGACATCTCCATCCGTGTCATCGCCGATCACAGCCGGGCGGTGACCTTTCTCATCGGCGACGGCGTTCTCCCCGGCAACGAGGGACGCGGCTATGTCCTCCGGAGAATCCTCCGCCGGGCGGCGCGCCACGGGAAGCTGCTCGGCCTGAACCGGCCCTTTCTCCACGAGGTGGCCGCGGTCGTCATCGACCAGATGAAGGGCGCCTACCCGGATCTCGTCGAGAGGGCTTCCTTTATCCGGAAGGTTGTGGAGAGCGAGGAGGAGCGTTTCATCGAGACCCTCGACGCCGGGCTTAAGATCCTCCAGGAGGAAGTGGCGGCCCTGAAGGAGGCGGGCCGGCATATCATCCCCGGCGATATCGTCTTCAAGCTCTACGATACCTTTGGTTTCCCCACCGACCTGACGGCCGACATCGTCCGGAAGGACAGCCTTTCCCTCGACATGGATGGCTTTGAGAAGGCGATGTCCGCCCAGCGGGAGAAAGCGAGGGAATCCTGGAAGGGGAGCGGTCAGGAGGCCGTCTCCGAGGTCTATCACCGCCTCTCCATCGAGGGGATCGCCACGGAGTTTGTCGGATACGAGGGGGTAAAAGAGGGGACCTCAAAGGTGACGGTCCTCCTGACAAAGGGGCGGGCCGTGGAGGAGATTGGCGAAGGCGACGAGGCCGAGATCATCGTCGAGCGGACCTCCTTCTACGGGGAGACCGGGGGCCAGGTCGGCGATACCGGCGTGATCGCAGGCGATGAAGGCGCCCTCTTCGAGGTGGCGGATACTAGGCGGCCCCTGGAGAATCTCATCACGCATATAGGCAAACTCAAAAGCGGGAGACTCCGGAAGGGAGACCTGGTCAGCCTGGCAGTGGACGATGAAACCCGGCGGGCGACGGAGGCCAACCACTCGGGCACTCACATCCTCCAGGCCGCCCTGAAGGCGGTCCTCGGAGAGCATGTCAAGCAGTCCGGCTCCCTGGTGAACGCCGAGCGTCTCCGTTTCGATTTCACCCATTTTTCAAAGATCGAAGAGGAGGAGCTGGCGCGGGTTGAAAGCGAGGCCAATCGGATGATCCGGGCGAACGTCTCCGTTTCGACCGTCGTGCTCCCCCTAGCGGAGGCGGTAAAGACGGGGGCGACGGCGGTCTTCGACGAAAAGTACGGGGAGACGGTCCGCGTCGTCGGGATGGGCGAGTTCAGCAGGGAGCTCTGCGGAGGAACGCATGTGCAAAGGACGGGTGCGATCGGCTTTTTAAAGATCGTCCATGAGTCGTCCGTGGCCGCCGGCGTCCGCCGGATCGAGGCGCTGACGGGGAGGGGGGCCGTCGCCCATGTCCGGCGGCTGGAGGACGAGCTCCGCAATGCCGCCTCGCTGCTGAAGGCCGGTCTCTTAGAAACGGCAGAAAGGACGGGAAAGGTTCTCCGTTGCCAGCACGAGTTGGAGAGGGAGATCGATGCCCTCAAGGGAAAGCTGGCGGCTCGGGATTCCTCCGATCTGATGAGCCGCGTCCGGCAGATCAACGGGATCAATGTCCTGGCGACCGTGGTGGAGGCCTCCGATGTGAAAACCCTCCGCGATTTCGGCGACAAGCTCCGGGACCGCCTCCGTTCCGGCGTCATCCTCCTGGGGAGCCGGGCGGACGGCAAGGCGATGCTCCTGTGTCTGGTCACGAAGGACCTCACGGATCGGTATCACGCAGGTAAGATCATCCAGTCGATCGCCCCTCTCGTCGGGGGGAGCGGCGGCGGTAGGCCCGACATGGCTCAGGCCGGCGGTCAGAGGCCGGAGCATCTGGAGGAGGCCATCGAGAGGCTCCGGGATCTCCTCTAACCAGGCTGTTGAAAAACGCTCATCTGCTGCGTTGCGCTGCATTTTTCGTCACTGCGGCGTACGGAAAAGTACGCCTCATAATGGGGACGGATTTCAAATCCGTCCCCGCGCGCGCCTTGCACCTGAGCATTTTTGAACAGCCTGCCCTTACGGGGTGTTTTTCAGCAGCCGGTTAGCGACAGATTTTTGCGAGGATGCCCCGTGCAAATTCCTTCCCGTCGGCAAGGTCGGCATCGTTGGGATGGTCACAGGCTCCCTGCGCCTCTTCGGCCCAAGCCCGGTGTTCCACCATATTCATCAATCTGTCGATGACCTTGGGATTGACCTGCCCCCGCACCCCGAAGGTACCCAGTACCTTCGCCCGGGAGGAGAGGCCGATCGCGTGTTCCAGCGCCTGCTTGGGCAGATGACCGCCTCTGAGCGAACCATGGGTGCAGAAGAGGGCGATTTTCTGTCCGTCGGGCAGGCTCTTGAAGAAGGGAAGGAGCTTGGCGGGAACGCTGTGAGCCTGGACGGGAAAACCCACGAAGATGATGTCGTATCCCTCTACGCTCTTGAGTTCCTCGATGGGGAGGAGTTTTTTCTCGACGTGAATCGCTTTATAGATGGCGCGAGCGAGCTTCTCGGTGTTGCCGGTCTGAGAGTAGTAGGTGACCAAAGCCTTCATAGCGTCCTGCCTCCTCGGAGAGATTCGACGAAACCCTTACCGGATTTCCAGGGGATTTGCAAGGGACAAACACCCTGAGGTCTCTGACACCTACGTCGCTCAGTTATCCTTTTCCTCAATTTCCAGCTTTTCGTAGGTTTCAAGATCGGGTGTGTCGATCCTCACGGTTCCATTTTCTTCCATATGGAGGAAGGTCCGGGCCGAAAGGATTGAATACCAGACGCCGATCGCTTGCCCCTTTTCATTGCATTGTCATCCTGTCACTCCTTTTTTTCAGGGGAGACACCGGAGGGAATGCCACGCCTCTCTCCTTAAGCCCATGGAAATACGAATTCCCTTGACATCTATAAAGAGAACAAAGATAATTCTTCCGCGATTATGAAAACCGGGTAGCGATTTGACTGCCGGAGGTACACCATGGATCTTTTTACGTCCGAGTTTTTTACATCCAC
>MICJ01000030.1:34189-67509 GCA_001830835.1 Syntrophobacterales bacterium GWC2_56_13
GCCTCAAACTGGCCCTGATCATCAACTACTGTTTCACCCTGTACTGGGGCTACATCGTCAACATTGATCTCTTTACCAGCGGGGGATTGATCAAACTCAACACCTTTACCCTTCTCTACTTCGGTTTTGGCATGATCATCCTGATCCTGGCCCTGATCGGACTCATGCACCGCGAATGAGCGGGCCGGTTCAAGCCAGTTTTTCCAGCTTCATTTTCGTGGTCAGGACCTCGTTGGCCCTCTTCAGTCGTTCCTCGGCAGCAAAAACAGCGACCACCTCGGCTCCGGCCGCCTCTGTAAAGTAGCGTTGGGCGGTCTCCTGGATGATCTCCGGGGTGATGTCGAGGACCTCGCCCCGGAAACGGCGCCGGACGGGGTCGGTCATGTCGGAGAACTCCCGGATCAGAGCGGTGTATCCCCTGCCTGCCGGGTCCAGAGGTCTGTCCAAGGCGCCGATCGCGCCAATGACGGCCTTTTCCAGTTCTTCCCGGGAAACCGGGCTCCTGCAGACAGACTCCGCCGCACCCCGATAGATATCCAATGTTTCCGTCAGATGAGGATCCCGGTAGGAAAGGAAGGCGAATACGCCGCTTGCCGGTTCGTACCGGCAGGTGCCCCCATAGGCGCCCCCCTGAACCCGGATATGGCGGTAGAGGTAGCCGTTGGAAAGTTGTTTCGCCAGGACGAAGAGGGCAGCGGAAAATGGATCGGTATAGGGCGGCCCTGCGAGTACCTTTGCCACATAACAGACCTGGGCCGGGATGGCGATGCCGATGTGGGTGCGGTCGCGGGTCGGTTCCGTCATAACGCCTGCCGCGCTTCCCTCCGGCAGGGCCTCGATCAGCCTGCCTGCCGCCCCGGCGAGGCCTTTGAGCCCTTCCCCATCCGCCGTCAGATTCACGGTCAGGCGTCTCCGGGCAAAGACGATCTCTCTCAGACGCACCAGCTTCTCGTGGAGATCCTCCCGGAGATCGGGCAGGCGGTCGGCCGTTCCGGTGATGAAGCGTAGCTGGGTTCTCCCGTGCCATTGCTCATTCCGCCAGGCCGTCAGGGAAAGGGAGGCAGCGGCGGCCATCTGGGCGAAGAGATGACCGGAGGGGACTACCGAGGCGTGGAGACCGTTCTTCTTCTCGAGGATCAGATCCCGCATCCGGGCGTCATCGGTCAGATCCCCCTCCATCAGGATGTCCCGGATGATCCCGAGAGCCTCATCCACGTTTCGGTAGAGGGCCTTCACGGAGAAGATCAGTTTCTGCCAGTTTCCGCTCCCGTCCGCGGTCAAACCGGCGGCGAGGCCGGCGCCCAGTCCGCCGGTCCGAAGGACGATCCGCTTCGCCATCTCTTCGTAGGAGAGCCCCGCAGCCCCCATCTGGGTGGTGAGTTTGCCTAACAGGGGGAGGTAGGGCTGCAGCTCCTCGGGGACGTCGGAGACGTCGAAGGCCAGATCGAGATAGGCGATCCCGTTGGTGAAGAGATCGTGACTAAGGACGGGAACGCCGCCGATGGCCGCTGTGTCTGTGGGAATTGTCTCGATCTCGCGGGAGATGTCGCTGATCTTCAGCTTCGGCAGTGTCGCGGTAGCCTCGGGGGAATCCGGCTGCTCCTGAAACTGCTTCAGCATTATGGTTTCCTGCCTGATCCGCTCCCGCTCCTCCTGGGAAAGGGAGGCCGCGAGGCGGGCCAGACGCTCGCGAACCGCCTGCTCCCGCTCTTCCTGAAAGGTCCTGCTCGGCTCCATGACGGAGAGCAGACGGTGGGGATTGTCGATCAACCATCTCCGCACGACCTCCTGGAAGAGGGCAGGGCGGGCCTCGCAATTCCGGCGGATTTCGATGATGGTGCGGGGGAAATTCAGGTCCGTCAGGGGGTTCCCGTCGTACAGCCAGGTGTGGTAGGCGCGTCCCATGAGAACGATCCCGTAAGGATAGGCGCCGCGGACCATCTCCCGTCCGTGGAATTCGATCTGGTGGAGGGTGCCCTCGATCAGGTCGCGGTCGAAACCGTTTGCCGCCACGTCCCGCAGCGTATCGAGGATCAGGGCCTCGATACGCGGGGCCTTCTCCGGGTCTGTTCCCCGCAGGCCGACGGCGAAGGCGATCTGTTTCAGGTCCCTCTCCAGGCCTGTGACCGGCGAGAGATCCTCCCCGAGACCGGAATCGATAAGGGTCTTCCGGAGGGGGGCGGCGGCGCTGCCGATGAGCAGATCGGCGACGATCGTCAGCAGCATCGCCGTCTTTCTGTCGGTATTTTCCGCCGTCATCCAGGCGAGGTTGACCGTGGTTTTTCCGGTCAGCTTCTCCTCCCGGTTGATGGGATAGAAACCGCGAATGGACCGCGGTTCGCTCCAGCGATTCTGAAGGCCGATGGAGGAATCCACCGCGACGCGGTCGAAACAGGCCAGCACCTCCGCGAGGAAGCGCAGATGTTCCTCCGTCGGGATATCCCCATAGAGGAAGAAGCGGGCGTTCGTCGGCGAGTAGAAGGTCCGGTGAAATTCCCGGAATTGATTGAAGGTCAGATCGGGGATTGCCTCCGGGTCCCCCCCCGAGTCGCAGGCATAGGGAGTCTCTGGGTAGAGGTTTTCCTGGAGGGCTTTGAACATCAGGGTCTCCGGCGATGAATAAGATCCCTTCATCTCGTTGTAGACGATGCCGGAGATGGTCAGCTCGCCATTCGCGTCGAACTCGAGATGATGACCTTCCTGGAGGAAGGTCTCCTTGAGGAGGCGCGGCCGGAGGACCAGGTCGGCATAGACCCGGGCAAGGTTGAAGAAATCGGTTCGCTCCTGGCTGGCGACGGGGTAAATCGTCTTGTCGGGGTAGGTGAAGGCGTTGATGAAGGTCTGGAGCGTCCCCCGGAGGAGTTCGTTGAAAACGTCCTTGAGTGGGTAGCGCTCGGACCCTGCGAGAACGGAATGTTCCAAAATGTGAGGGACGCCGGTCGAGTCCCGGGGCGGCGTCCGAAAGCCGACGGAGAAGAGGTTTTCCCGGTCGTTGCAGTGAAGGTGCAGGAGCTTTGCGCCTGTCTTTTCATGTTCGATCTCATAGGCGGTGACCCGGATCTCCGGGATCTGCTCGACCCGTCGTATCTGAAAACCGTACCGCGTCTCCCCGGCGCCGAGCGTGGGGGGCGGACAGACGGTTTTTACATTCATTGATCTTCCTTCCCGTTTTACCGATTTTCATCTTCTGACGGAAAATTTATACCGGGATCGGGTGAAAAAGTCAAATGCCGCGGGAAGCCGTCAAACCTTCGGCTGCGGGAAAAACCCTGTCCGCGTCAGGATCTTCAAGAGCTCCTCCCGATCCGCTTCTCCCGTAGGCAAAAGGGGTGGCCGGGTGGCTCCGCCGTAAAGACCGATCATCTCCATGGCGGCCTTGAGCCCGGGGATTCCCCACCTAACCGTGACCGCGTTGTTGCCGTCGATGAGATTCATCTGCAGGTCCCGGGCCTCTTTTTCTGTATGGATTTTCTTTGGTTGACAATTTACCGATTGGCATTTTCTCCGTTTCCTCGGGTCGGGGGGTGGATCCCGGTCCGTTCGTTCAAATCCGGGTGATGCAGAACAGTTCGTCATGCCCCAGCAGCTCCCGCCCGGGACGGTTCTCCGGATGCGATCCTGACAACTTTCTCGAGCAGCTCTGCTCCCACCTCCGCGATTGTCGCCCCCTCCACGATCCGGCCGGCGTCGAAATCGAGGTTTTTAATGCCTTGGCCATGCTTCTCTTACTCTTTTCTCCAGGGTTTTAAAAGGCCCTGTCCGTCGAATTCCCATTCGACGTCGCGCAGTTTTTCGAGGGCCGGCTCGCTTCCGCACTGGGCGAGCGCCGCCGGTGAGAGGGCGATCTGCTCGAGCTGATTGGTATTCCTTATCCAGGCGATCTTGAGCTGATCCTCCCGGACGAGCGGAATGGAATAGGCGGCGTTTTCGATCGTTTCCCGGTCACTGCCGCCGATAATGGGGATCATCCCCCGCTGGACATAGGTGCTGGTCAGGGTGTTCTTATAGGTTTTCTGCAAATCGATGCTCCGGAAGAGCCGCTCCGTGATCATGTCGGCGAGGCCGACTCCCTGGGCGTTTCCATGCGAAGAAGGATCGAGAGCCAGGACCGCCACCCTCTGAATCCGGGGCGAGTCCGGTTCCGGCTCGCCCCAGATACGCCAGCGCCCGATGACATGGGGGTCGAGGCCCGTGCCGCTGTAGCGTTTGCCCATCTCCTCGACGACGAGGAGATCGAGTTCGGAAAGGGGCAGTTTGGCCGTGAGACGGAAGGCCTCCTGCAGGAGTCTCGCATCCGTCGCGGGGAACTCCTCCGGCCGGACCAGATCCAGCTTCGCAACCTCACCGTAGGCGTTCTCGACGATGCCGACGCCTGCCAGCACCGGCGCCCGGCGGGTCAGCGTAGAGGCCGCCTCCCGGATGATCGCCCCCATGCGGGAAGGGCCGTAACGGTGCAGGCGGGACGCCTGCTCCACCTTGCCCAGCCCCACCGTGCACATCTTGCAGAGTCCGCTCTGAATGGGACCGGTTACGGCAGTATGCGTTTTTATACGGTTGATGACGATGATGTGATCGGCCTGCGCCGCATTCCGGTCGCAGAGGACGGGAAAACCGTCCGCCAGTTCGCCGACCTGGAGGATTTCCATGTCTACGGTGACCGGACAGCCGAGCATCTCCTCCGTCATCCCCAGGGAGGCCATGAGTTCCCGCTGTCCTTCGGTAGTCGCGCCGCCGTGGCTTCCCATGGCGTTGACGACGAAGGGCCGGGCGCCGAGTTCCTGAAGCACTGAAACTATCGCCTGCATGAGCTCCACGATAGCGCCAATGCCGCGGCTGCCGCCCGTGACGGCGACCGTCTGCCCCGGCCGGACCCTCTCCGGGATCCAGCTCGACCGCATGAGCGAGGTCAGGGTTTCTGCAGGCGCCGTTACAATATCCCGGAGGAAATGTTGACGGCAAAGGGTCATCTTCGGCAGCTTCATCTTTAATCCCTCCCCAATGCGGCGCCCACGCCGCCCGCCTTGACGAACTGGGCCAGTTCATGATGTCCATGAAAAGGAATTTCTCCATATCCGAGCCATTCCCCCTTGTCAAGGACCTTCCCCCTTTTCTCTCGAGGAGAAAGACGGGGGATGTCTGCATCAGACCCTGCAAAACGGACCGGTTTTACCAGGGCTTCAACTTTTTGCGAGATGTGATATGATAATATTAGACTACAACGAAAAAAGGGGGATATAAAAAGGTGTCGGAAAAAATAGTATTTGCTGATGATAAAGGTATGGTTTATCTGCTTTGTCCTTTTTGCGGGGAGGGCAGCAAGAGGCCGCTGGAACAGTTCCCGTATATTCATAAACCAGTCACCATATCCTGTTCATGTGGGAATACTTATGATGTCCAAATCGATGCCAGAAAGACTTTCCGGAAAAAAACATCTCTTGAAGGTTTATATGCGAAGCTGGTTTCCCCCGGTGATTTCGAAAGGATGACTGTTGTCAATCTTACGCTCGGCGGTTGCGGCTTGCTTGCCTCTAACGAACCTGCCCTTAATCAAGGCGACTGGATTAAACTGGTCTTTAAACTGGATGACGCCAAGCGCACCGAGATTAAGAGGAATGCGGTGGTTCGCAGGGTCACTGGGAATTACATAGGCTGCCAATTTACAGTCGCAACCGCCTATGACCCTGACATCGGGTTCTATCTCAGGATGGAATAGTGCGCAATGCATTAGATGAATCATTCTGCCAGTCTCTTCCCCGCCTCATATGCGTCCTTGAGCGCGGTGGAATGTTTCACGACATCTCCCTTGCCATCGACGCCGCCATAAGCCAGCGTTTCATGTTCCGGCACGCTGACGGTCCTGAAGAACCCCTTTGCCGTAATCTCGGCGCAGCGAAGGCCATCCTCTTTTTTCATGCCGCCCACCAGTAGGAGCAGGCCCTTTCTGCCATGGGGGCCGGAGGGAATGGTCTTTTTCAGGAGGTACTTTTCGCACCAGAAGGACTGGCACCGGTCCACCATGGCCTTGGCTTGGGCGCTCAGGCTGTAGAAAAAAATGGGGGAGGCGAGGATGATCCTGTCTGCTCCACGGATCGCAGCAAAGATCTCGGTCATAGCATCCTTGTGGATACAGACGCCGGTCTTGACGCAGCCACTGCAATCCTGACAGGGCTTGATGTTCAAGGTATTGAGATGATAGACCTTGACGTCGTGTCCCGTTCCCTGGAGGGGTTTGAGCGCCTCGTTCATCAGGACCTCGGTATTGCCGCCAAGGCGCGGGCTTCCATTGAATGCTATGATTTTCAACTGCTGCTATCCCTGATCCGATGCCTTCTTATTTTAACGAAGATGATCAATATTTCAATGCGGCAGAGGTCTCTCCCGACCCCTGCAGCGAGATGCCTTTCCAGGGTTGATCGGACCTTCGCACTTAACGGGACAGTTTAGCCGCGATCTCCGCAACGTGCTTACCCTGAAAGCGCGCTGCAGCGAGCTCGTTTTCGCTCGGCATCCGTTTGCCGTCGCCGCCGGCGATCGTTGAAGCCCCGTAGGGCGATCCCCCCGTGATCTCGTCGATGCGCATCTGGCCTGTAAAGGTATAGGGAAGGCCGACGATCACCATGCCTTGGTGCAGGAGCGTGAAATGGAAGGAGAGAATGGTCGATTCCTGCCCGCCATGCTGGGTTGCGCTGCTGGTGAAAACGCTTCCCACTTTGCCGACCAGGGCGCCTTTGGCCCAGAGTCCGCCGGTTGCATCGAGAAACTGGCGCATTTGGCCGCACATGTTGCCGAAGCGGGTCGGGGTGCCGAAGATGATCGCGTCCGCCGCGGCCAGATCACCCACTTTACAGATTGGCACATGGGCCAGGGATTGTTGCGTTTCCAGAGCGCCCATCTTTTCCAGAACCTCCTCCGGGAGGGTTTCCGGGACGCGGCAGATCTGGACATTGGCGCCGCTCACGCTGCCGGCCCCTTCCTTCACGGCCTCCGCCATCCGGTGGATATGGCCGTACATTGAGTAGTACACGATTAAAACATTCATGATGCGTCTCCTTTCTCTTCAAGAGGTTATTTCTTTTTCCATAACAAGCATCCCTTGCACCCGGAACAGATTATAACATAATACACTGCCATAAGATCAAAGTTAATCGAAAAAGAGGGCAAAGACAATGAGGATCGATGGTAAGTTCAACCGCCCGCATATTGCGGCAGTTTTATATTGACACACAGCTCGCTTTTCCGTACACTTCCCGTTCAAAGAAGCGAATGCTTATCAAACAAATACACTAATGCCGTTTGCCGATAATACTGAATTAATACCGGTGTCCCCCGAAGCTTTTTTTCGACCGGATAGGTAACGAATGAAGAAAATGAGCGGGTCAACAGAAGCCAATCCAACCGATAGGCGATCTGAATGGTTCGTGCCAAAATTCGGGCCTGCGGGATTCAGGTCTTTTGTCGGTCTCCTTTTTCTGCCTTACACAGGGATGGTTCTCTCTTTTTCCGTCATCGGCTCGATGCTCGCCGAAAGCGTCCACTGGGACAGGGTCCTTGCTATTGTCCTTATATATTTCCTCGGGCTGGGAATAGCGGCGCATGCTCTGGATGCCCTGGGAAGCAAAGGGATAAAACCATGGGGAACCGTTTTTACGAAGGTTCAATTGTGGCTCCTGGCGGTCATAGCCCTGGTGCTTGCTTACGCTATCGGTATCTATTACATAGTTCGATATGCACCCCTTCTGTTGTCCATGGCCCTCTTAGAGGGCTTCTTTGTTTTCGCTTACAACCTGGAGTGGTTTCAAGGGAGATTTCACACGGATAGGTGGTTTGCATTTTCATGGGGCTTGCTGCCGGTCCTGTCCGGCTACATCATGCAGACGAACAGCATCTCTGCCGGGGCGTTGGCTCTGGCAGTATCCATGGCGCTCTTCAGCCTTGTTGAGATCACCGCCTCGCGTCCCTACAAGGATCTCAAGCGGTGTATACATACGCTCCGGGATGAAGAGAAGGCGCTGATGATCAGGTACGAAGCTATTCTGAAAAGTGTCAGTCTTGGCGTTATTCTCCTGGGCGGGGGATTATTGATCTGGCGGGTGGCCGGCTGACGATGATTGCAGACTTTCAGGAATATCTGCTGATGCGCAGGCCCCTGCTGGACGAGGCTTTCAAGAGAACCTTATCCGGCCTGTTAGGGGGTTACTCCCTGAGGGACGCCATTTCTCTCACGGCGGCCCTCGAGGGGGGGAAGAAACTGCGGGGATGCCTTTCCTGCCTGATCAGCGACGTTCTGGGCGGTCTCTTCGAGGCGGTGATTCCCAGGGCAATTGCCGTGGAACTGATCCAGGCCGCCACGTTAATCCATGACGACGTTGTGGATCAGGATACGATTAGGAGGAACAGGCCGGCCGTCTGGACGGTAGAAGGGGCGCGGAGAGCGGTTTTGATCGGCGACGTGATCTTTGCCTCAGCCATAAGAATGATGAGCGAGCTCAGCCGGGAGGACGGCTTTGCCGCTTCCCACACGATTGCCGAGGTTTCGAAAGGGGCGCTCCATGAACCTTTTGATCCGTTGCGGATGGCAGAGGAGATAGCATCGGGCAGGATAGATGAAGACTTATATGAAAAGATCATCTATCTCAAAACCGGCGTTCTTTTTGGAACCGCCTGCCGGCTGGGGGCCATTGCGGCAGGGGCCGGCAGCAGACTGACTGAGACCTCTTACCGGTATGGACTGCGAATCGGGGAAGCATACCAGATAGCCGATGATCTTCAGGAAGTGAAGCAGCATCTGTTGAGGCGATCCATCCAGCCGGACCGGATGGCGGCCCTGGCGCCGGCATTTCTTCATTTTATCAGGGAGACGGGTCCCTATGTTCTCGCTGCCTTGCAAGGAGAATGCACGGATATGGACGAATCTGCGTCAGAATTCTTCGGCGCTGCCGCAAAGCTCATGGAGAATGAGATCGAGCGTCGCCTGCAGTCTGCGGTATCGGAAATGGAAGAGAATTTCCCCGATAATGAATATAGTCGAGTGGCGCGCAAGGCGCCGGGGGAAATCATCAGGATATTCAACGAATCCTGAGAGCGGCCTGATCCTTTGTGGCCGTGACGATGGCAGAAGTGTCGAAAGTGTGAAATTGCACGGTAATCCCCGAAAAATGGTTCGCTCGAAGGATACGGACCAGTTCGCTCACCCAGGCCGTTTCGCGAAGCAACCCGGGCAGGCCGTCAAAAATCGTCTTCCATTGCGGATATTTCCAGACCCCGAGGGTTTGCAGAAGCTTGAAATAACCCTCCCATAGGAGGGCAAAGGGTCTACGCGCAGGATAGGTAAAATCGTGCATGATCAGGATACCGCCGTCGCGAAGCATCTTTCTTATGTTCGGCACCAGGATTCCCAGCTCGGCATATTTGGCTAAATAGGAAGAGGTGATGCAGTCGAAGCTCCGCTCCAGAAGGACATCCTCGGCTCTGCCAAGAATAAACTCCACGTTCCTTAATCCCAGGTTTCCGGCCTTCGCCTTCGCGATCTCAAGGTACTCCTCCGTTACATCGACACCTACAATCTGAGAACGAGGAAACTTTTGAGCAATCCTGAAGGTGAGGATGCCTGTCCCGCAAGCCTGGTCCATAATCCTGGTCGATCCCGGCGGGATCTTCTCCAGTATCTTCCGTTTCCACCAACGGTCGCATCCAAACGTACAGAGGTTCACTATATGGTCGTATGTCATTCCCGTGCCGGGAAAGAATTGCTGAACGATATCCGCTCCGCGATTGTCACTCATACTGAATGCTCCGTTATGATCATGGGTCAGTCCCCGTATTTTTCGTCGATTTCCAGCCATTTGGTTAGTTTGACGACTTTTTGATATTCCTTATACCTGAAAATGTCTTTTTTCAGAGCATCCGTAGAGCCGGTGGTTCTCAAGATGTTCACGGCTTTTTCCACCGCTTTCATGGCCGCGAACAGCGGTAAATGCCAGTACAATACCATCTTCACCCCTGTTTTCTTCCATTCGTCCACGCTGAAATTCGGCTGGAAGGAAAAATGGTCCTCGTCGGCGCCGCAGGCGACAATAGGCGCCTTTACTTCTTTGGCGATCCTGGTGTACTCATCGAAAGTATAGCCATCGCCCAGCATGCCCATATCGGCTCCACTATCGACATAAAGGTTTAATCTGCGGATGACCTCGTCGATCCCCAACGCCTTGGCATCGGTCCGGGCGATGATAACGAACTCCTCGGAGTTACGAGCGGCGATGGCGGCTTGGATTTTTTTGGCGAAGGCCTCCGCCGTAATCACCTTTTTCCCTGCCAGCAACCCGCATCTTTTAGGAAACGTCTGGTCTTCAATATGAATTCCGCCTACACCGGCCGCCTCGAACATTTTCACCGTGCGAACGAGATTGGTAACGCCTCCGAACCCTGTATCGGCATCACACACGACTGGAACATCAACCACTTGGGCGATGTTTGCCGCTTTCCGTATGATCTCCACAGAATTCGTTAATCCAAGGTCGGGGCAGCCAAGATCGCTTGCCTCATTTCCCAGTCCTGTGATGTAGCAGACCGGGAACCCGGCCTTCTCGATAATCTGTGCAGAAACGACGTCGTAGGCCCCTGGAGCGATAATAATGCTTTCCTTTTTGAGAACGTCCCGGAATGACATGGCAGATTCCTCCTTTGGAAAATCCTGAGTTGATCGTTGTGATGCATCCCCCGACCAGCTTTATAAAATTCTCCCGCAGAAAACCCCGTCCTGTGGACGGGGATGAATGCGGAGTGGGGGTAAGGGGGATGCAATCCCCCTCCTCGTAACACGGCGCGCGCACCACGGTCATCACCCGCACGGCATGCGGGCGATGTTCGTTGGTTAGTGCCGTCGCCATAGCCGAACAGCCCTAAAGGATATGCTCTGTCAGATGTTTTTTCCGGCTTAATTCCGGATGCGGGAACCTCTTCTTATCCTCTTATCCTTCCCGAATCTGCGGGTTAAGCCGGAGAAAGAGTGTCTGTGCTTCTTCTTTGGGCATTACCAGGGCTGCCTCCGGGCAGACTTCAGCGCAGCAGAAGCAGGAGACACACTTCGCTTCGTCCACCACGGGATATGGATCCAGCGCGATTGCGCCAGCCGGGCAGATCTCCGCACAAGAGCCGCAGGCGGTGCAGTTTTCTTCAATGAAACGGGGATGAAGCCGTCCCACCTGTCCCCATACTTCATGGATTTCAGCCGCTTGGGCAACCTGGATGTTATCCATGGGCCGGCCGGAGTATGTGGAGGGCAGTTCGAAATTGGGCCAGGGCTCAAAGTCGCCCACCACCTCGATTTTTCCAAGGTCGCATTCACCTAAGCCGGCCTGGCTGGCCAATTGCAGGAATTTTAATCGATTTAACTGGAATCCCATCATGGATGCCACCACTGCATCCACTTCCACACCGCTGGTTCCGGCGATGATCTTGCCTCCTTCCCGTATCTTGCCGTGGGTGGGGCCATCGCCCTCCATGATGGTCAGAGCTTCCACGATGTTGAGTGTCGGCTTGAAGTACTTGTAAAGGTCAACCAGGAACTGGGTGAAGCGCTTGGCGTGACCGGCGTCATAGTGAATTTTGGCCTTAGCGGAACCTACCACGGCCCCGAACATGTTCTTCACGCAGCACGTGATCCCCGCGATCATGTGAGTCTTGGCCTTGGGCAGGTTAATGATGGCATCGGCTTCCAGGAAGTATTCGCTGACGGGCATCTGCGCAATGATTTCCGACCCGATAGAGATAACACGGGCCTTGGCCCCCACATTCACATAGTAGCCCTGGCTCGCTTCATAAATGCCGCTTATCCGGGCCGAGTCGTCCACCCCGCCGCCGGCCTGAACCCGCATGGGATTGTCTCCCACCCAGATACGGTCGGTCTGCTTGCGCACCTCGCGCACCACCGCAGCCACGAGGCGGGGATCCGTGCAATTGCCGTGTTCCGGCGGAAAAGCGCCCAGCATATTGGGTTTGATCAGCACCCGCTTACCCCGGAGGTTAATGTCGTAGAGCGTAAAAATCTCGGCAATGAGCTGGTCCAGATTGTCATAGCTGGCTTTTTTTACGAATACACGTGACATAGTCTGTCTCCTCTTCTGTTTTGGGATGAAATTTCACCTTGTCAGTGGCTATTCAGTCGCCTCCGGGCGAGTGAGGAGTTGCCCTGCACCCTCCAAAGATGGAAAACCGAACCCGGATGGTTATCCGTGTATACCATGACTGGTTTTTAGTGCAAGAGGATTTCTGCCTCCTTGCCCATGAGGTCGTCATGGCATTCTTAAGCGGATAACCCGGCCAGGAACGAATAGAATGAGTCCCAAAAGTACGAAAAACCCGTCCATCTAAAAGTTGGTGCTGGCACTTACGGATAGAAAAATAATAATAACATTACCTCGAATATTTATTATGGATAAACAAGAAAGATGCTTTCTTTCATAAGCCTGATTATTCATATTACTCCTACCCCGTATCCCATATAAGCAAGGGCGGTATCGGCTTTCTATGCGATGATTCGTTCGATGCCGGCGCCAAAATGATGCTCAAATTGGTAGTACCTGATGAGGAACCGGTGATCATGAAGGGAAAGGTGGTATGGACCGCAGTGAATCCGGAAAAGAGCTATAAATACCGGGTGGGCGTCCAGTTTGAACCCTACGGTGAAAAGAAAGGCCAGAACCCTCCCGAACTCCTCGATAAAATAACGGCCTGGAAGCAAAGCTCTCGACCCCTAAATTCGGCTTGACTCCCATCACGCAGTTGTGGTACGCGATATTATCATACCATAACGGAGCATAAATAATGAATACTCAAAAGATAGCGATTACCGTTCCATCCGACCTTCTGGATATCATCGATAAAACAACCGAACAGCGCGGCATTTCCAGGAGCAAATTCATATCCCTGTTGCTTCGAGAGAAGTTGCTGGAGGAAAGAAATCGTCAATTAAAGGATCAATATGACAAAGTCTTTTCTGACAGCGCCATTTGTGATGAGCAGTTAAAAACCGCCATGTGGCTGGATGGGGCGGGAAGCCGGGAAGGGCAGGAATGGTAATCCGAAGCGGTTCGATTTACTGGGTTGATTTTTCGCCCGGAAAAGAGTCTGAACCGATGGGCAGACGGCCCGGCCTTGTCATCCAGAATGATGCCTTAAACGACAGCAATATTAACACCGTTATCATGCTCGCCATCACATCGACGCTAAAATTTGGTGAGTTGCCGGGAAACATTGTATTGCAAAAAGGGGAAGCAAATATGCCCAGACGTTGTGTAATCAATGTCTCTCAGATAAAATCCGTTGATAAAAAAAGCATAAAGGAAAATATCGGCGCCCTGTCAGAAAAAAGGATGGCTGAGGTTTATCAAGGGTTAAGGCTTGTCATGAACATTCCTCTCATTGCTTAGGGGTTACGGAATATGAACCTGATTGAGAAGATACAGTCAAGAGAAGCCAAGGTCGGCGTGATCGGCATGGGGTATGTCGGCCTCCCTCTCGCAATCGAATTCTGCCGGGCCGGGTTTTCCGTCACGGGCTTTGATATCGATGAATATAAAATATCTCTTCTCCGGGAGGGGAAAAGCTACATCAGGCATATCAATTCCTCGATTCTTGCAGGAATCCAGGGACATGACCCAATCTCACCAGAAATTAGGATTGTGACCCCCAATTCCCTCCCAATTTCCCGGAATTCCATTTCCCCTCCCCTGGCGGGAGGGGACGAAGGGAAGGGGGCAAGTAGTCGCCGCGGTTTCCACCCCACAACCGATTTCTCGCTCCTGCAGAACATGGACTGCATCATCATCTGCGTTCCCACACCCCTGAACAAAAACAGAGAACCTGACGTGCATTATGTGTTCACCACGGCGCAAACCATCGGGAAATATCTGCGCAAGGGCCAGCTTGTCGTCCTGGAATCCACCACCTATCCCGGAACGACAGATCAGGACGTCCGGGCGATTCTTGAAGAAAGCGGACTCATCGCCGGGCGGGACTTCCACTTGGCCTTTTCGCCGGAACGGGAAGACCCGAACAATAAGGATTTAAACGTGCGCACGATCCCCAAGGTGGTCGGCGGCTACACCCCGGCATGCCTTGCCGCTGCGATGGCCATGTATGGCGCCATCGTGGACAGAACCGTTCCCGTCTCGTCGCCCCGCGTCGCCGAAGCGGCCAAACTGCTGGAAAACATCTATCGCTCCGTCAACATCGCCCTGGTCAACGAACTGAAGATGCTCTTCGACAGGATGGACATCGACGTCTGGGAGGTCATCGAAGCCGCCAAGACCAAACCCTTCGGCTTCCAGGCCTTCTATCCCGGCCCGGGGCTGGGAGGCCACTGCATCCCCATCGATCCCTTTTACCTGACCTGGAAGGCGCGGGAGTTTGAATTCAATACGCGCTTCATCGAGCTGGCGGGCGAAATCAACACCGCCATGCCCGATTACGTCGTCGAGAAAGTGATGAAGACGTTAAACGATCATTGCAAGACCGTAAAGGGATCAAAGATCCTCCTCCTTGGATTAGCGTACAAGGCAAATGTGGATGACGACCGGGAATCGCCGTCATACCGCCTCATGGACAAACTGGAGGATTTGGGGGCGGAAGTTTTCTACAATGCCCCGTATATCCCGGTGATAGTCCGACGCGGAAATATGCGAAATTTGCGCAGAGGCAGTCGGTTGCGATCAGCGGCGCCTTTGACCTCATACTGATTGCAACGGCACATGACGAATACAAAAAAATCGATTTCAAATCATTCGGCATTCCGGTCGTAGACACGCGAAACGTCATCCCGAAAACAGGTGATTTTCCCTATCGAGCGTAGAGAACGCAGACGGCCTTCGCGTTCCTGAGTTATAAGCCCGGCGGGTTCCCCGTCAGCGAAGACGCCACAAAGCGCTAAATTTAAAGACATAACCCCCATGAATACTGGAGGAAAAGCCGGTACAACTCCCTTTTCATCGACGCCTTGACATAGCCAGCCAAACTAAGGTAGAAGTAGTTTAATCCCTGAAAAACGGCCTTTATTTCCATGAAACAAAATGGTGAAAACATGCTAAGCAAAGATATCAGAGTGGAAGCGTTTTGGGATGAGGAAGCTCAGGTTTGGGTTGCCTCCAGCGACGATGTCCCGGGGTTGATCACGGAAGCGGACACGATGGAGCATCTCATGAAAAAGCTGAAAATCTTAATTCCCGAATTGCTCCAGGCTAATGGCCTGCTCGATGAGCCGGGTGCGGTCGATATTCCCATTCATCTCCTCGGACAATGGCAGGAAGTCATCAAGACCAAATCCCGAAATGGCTGACTACGCCCCGATCGTCAAAAAAATCCTTTCTGAATAATGATTGCCATTTTGAACGTCAGAGCAAAGGAGATCACGAAATCTGGTACAGCCCCCTCACGAAGCTCCGCTTTCCCGTAGATGGTAAAATCAGGTCGCGCCACACCGCCAACGGCATTCTCAAACAAGCCGGTCTGCCGAAACAGTTTTAATGACTGAGCAGAAATACAACCCCCGTCGAAGAGGCCGAGGCAGCGGGGCGCCTGGCGACCGAGCTGAACTCCACCCGAAGGAAAAGCCGGGGCGACTCCCTTTTATCCCGAAGGGAAAAAGGGAGTCGCCCCGGCTTTTCCGGGCCCCAGGCTGGGATTTAATAATCGGGAGCTGTCCCCCCTTTTTCCACTTTTAATATTGCATAATGCTTCACTAAGTGGTATAGAGTAAATTAAAGATGATTTTTAAAACTCGCAATTTTGCACGATGGGCACGAAAGTCCCGGTTGTCTGATTCGCTGCTGAAAATGGCTGTTCTCGAAATTCAGCGGGGGTTGCTGGAGGCTGATCTTGGCGGCGGGATTGTGGAAAAGCGTATTGCTTTGCCGGGGAGAGGCAAGCGTGGCAGTACGAGAACATTGTTGGCGACGAACAGGAATGACAGGTGGTTTTTTGTATTTGGTTTTGAAAAGAACGAGCGTGTAGATATTTCAGAAAACGAACTGGAATCTTTGAAGAAGCTGGCAAAAGACCTTCTGGATTTGACAGCGGCGCAGATTGCAGTTTCCTTAGGGGAAGGTTCTTTGGTGGAGGTCGAACATGAAGCGTGAACAAAATAAGAGCCGTCTTTTAGAAGCGGTTCATGAAACTGCGCAGGATCTGCATAAACTCGGATTTATAGGTAAACGCACGATGCGCGAGTATGATGTTTTGTGTGTTAAACCGGTTTCTGTTTATTCGGCAGAACAGATTCGTTCCCTGCGGGAACGTTATCGACTTAGCCAGGCCGTTATGGCGTCCGTGCTCAATACCAGCCTCTCTACCATTCAGAAGTGGGAGATCGGAGATAAGCATCCGAGCGGACCTTCTCTCAAACTCTTGACCATTCTTGACCGTAAAGGACTGGAAGCGATGATATGTGATTAGGAATTCCCCCACGGGACGGGAGCAAATAATCGGGAGCTGTCCCCCCTTTCTAAGGTACTCATTGCTTAGTTCTGGAACGGGTGAGAAAATGGGAAAACGAGCGCTGTCTTTTTTTCGTAGAGAACATCATAATATGATAAAATGAGAATGGATATGAGGAGGTGAAATAAATGAGCACAGCAACGGTAAACAAGCTAATCGAGGAATTCAGCCACTTGCCCCTTGATGATAAGGAATATGCGACAGAAGTGATCAAGAAGCAGCTGATAGAGGCAAAAAGAGAGACCCTTGCCAAGAGGGCAAAAACAGCAATGGCCAGTTTCAGGAAAAAGATGACCAAGTGCGGAACTGTAAAAGAATTATACAAGGATCTGGAAAGTGATTAAAGTATCCTGGGACCAAGGCTTCAAGAGGGTTTACCGAAAGAAGGTAAAGTAACGATGCCGAACTCAAGGGCAGATTTTGGGACGCTGTGGAAATGTTTGTAAAAGATCCTTTTCACCCACGCCTGAGAACTCACAAATTGACGGGCAGGCTTGAAGGGCTCTGGGCATTCAGCGTTAGCTTTGATTGCCGGGTAATCTTTAAGTTTTTAAGCAAGACCGAAATCCTTCTGATTGATATTGGCGGACACGACGAAGTTTATTGATCCCGCGCTTAGTTACTCCTCACTCATTGCCCATTGCCTATCACTCATTGCTCTTTGCTCATTAAAAACCGGGCAACAGGACGGGAGTTAATAATCGGGAGCTGTCCCCCCTTTTCCGGGCCACAGGAGGCGCAGGAAAATTTGACTTTGTGCAGATCTTTGTTTATGATGCACAAAAAATAAGATTTTTGTGCATCATAGGTAAAATATGCTAAGAGATATCGCCCTTCTTCAAAAAAGAGAACTGGAAAGCCGTTTTCAGGAAACCTATGTCGAACGGAAGATATCGATACCCTGGGACCTCGGAAACGATCTGATCAAGGTCATCACCGGTCCGCGGCGTGCGGGGAAATCGTTTTATGGCTTTCATCTGATCCAACAAGCCGGATCTTACGGCTACATCAACTTCGATGACGAACGGCTGACCGCCGTGGAAGATTACGATGAAATTGTCAGCGCCGTAAGCGCCGTCTACGGCAATCCTCGCTATCTGTTTTTTGACGAGATCCAGAATCTTCCGCGCTGGGAAATGTTCGTCAATCGTCTGCAGCGCCAGGGGTTCAGGCTTCTGATCACCGGCAGCAACGCCAATCTGCTCTCTTCGGAACTGGCTACCCATCTTACGGGCCGTCATGCCTCTCTTGTTCTGTTTCCCTTTTCTTTCGGCGAGGTCTTGGCCGCATCAGAGGGACAGCGGACCGAGATCGAGAAAATGGCCGTGCTGGACGCGTACGCGGAACAAGGCGGCTATCCGGAACCCCTTCTCAAAAAGATCGACCGCCGCGACTATCTTCGCAACCTGCTGCAATCTACATTGTACAAGGACATCGTCAAACGGTTCAAGATCAGGTCGGTCCAGGGGATCGAAGATCTGACCCTTTACCTGATGTCGAACATCGCGCGCGAGTATTCGTTCAACGCACTTTCCGGGGTAACGAAGTGCCGCAGCGTTCATACGATCGATAGATATATCCGCTATCTTCAGGAAGCCTATCTGGTTTTCTCGCTCCCGCGCTTCTCTTTCAAGGTGAAGGATCAGGCGGGACACAACAAGAAAATCTACTGCACTGACAATGGACTGGCGGTATCGGCAGGTTTCCGCTTCAGTGCGGACAGGGGGGCGCTTTATGAGAATCTCGTGGCCGTCGCTCTGAAAAAAGAGGAAATCGCCGGTCGAATTTCCCTATTCTATTGGAAGAGCCCGCAAAACGAGGAAGTGGATTTTATCATCAAAGAGGGGCTGCATGTGACGCGGCTGATTCAGGTCTGTTCGGACATCACGAATCCGAAGACGCTGAAGAGGGAAATGCGGGCGCTGCTCAAGGCTTCTCAGGAGCTGCATTGCGATGAGCTTTTGCTGCTCAACGACCGCGTTGACCGGACGGAGACGTTCCGATGGCAGGATGCCGAGCGCCCGATCCAGTTGATGCCGTTATGGCAATGGCTGGAAACATCACCATCCTGACCCCATGTCCCTCCCCTGCAAAACGCTAAATTTGACGCTCCCGTTCTGATACCGGACGTTGCTACCGCTGCCATTGATCATAAAGACGTCGTGATCTTTATGGTCGACGAGTTTCCGATCGCATGTGTTTCTCTGTTTCCTGGCGCTCATGCTGGTGCGCATCGCGGAGAGAAAAACGGGGCTCACCTGGGACCGTATTCGTGGTGTGATGGAGCGTCTTCATCTGATAGAATTTTTTTCAAAAGATGGACGTGTTCTACAGACTACCGAACCGACATCGGAACAGCATAACATTTTTAAATTACTTAAAATATCACTACCGAAGCGAATGCAAAACATCCAAATGAACCCCTAAAAACGTAGGCACACGACCAAAAAACGGGCACATCCTAAATGATCGCAATGACTCAGTTATCGCAAAACCGTTTGCCTACCACTGTCGAAGCCGGGCATTACACGTAAACTTCTGAGAACAATATTTGCCATGGTTCGCAATCATAAGACATATATGGAGAATTACGAGCAACGGCATCATGAAAAATTAGCTGCTTAGTCTTGTGAAGACGGGGGGATTACCGCTGAGACCTTTAAGGCGATTACATCGACCTTCGTGCAAAGCTTCCGTAACCCCCCGTCGTCACCTTAGTTCCAATTAAGCTCGATTAGAGCTCTGTTGAGACTCTCTAAATACCAGGATCGGACAAGGTGACCCTCTCAATGACTGACCAGAATATTGAAAAAACTGTTGACTTAAATAAACCAGGTCTCAGCTAATGAATTCAGCATCCCAAGTCTACGGCTACCTCTGTCAGACCTAATTCTTCCAATTTCTCCCTGGTCAGCCTTCCATTTTTGATATTCCATCCCCTCTCTTCATAATATTCATCTAAGAGCCTACTCGCCCTCTCTTCACCAATTCCCGGGAACTCCTTATCACCGATCCTAATAGGTTCATTAAGCGCTCTACACGGGGGCATATCGTCTTTCCTGTCAGCTCCCTCCCGCTGGTTGAATGCCCTCTGGAGGTTCCATATACGCTCACCAGATTGACGCAGCTCGGCTGGACTTATTTCAATTCCCGTTGTAGCCCTGTAAAGATCGGTAATGGTTTGTAGATTAAAGTGTTGTATTACAGGGGTCCGGTGGCACATACCCATACTAGCAAGCACCGTATTATAATCTTCCACCCACCTAGTCAGTCGAGACACATTAAACCCTTCAGGACCATCGCAAATTTTCTCTATTCTATCTTGGGAAACCCCAATTCCTGTACAAAACGGGGGGAAGGCTGTGGGCTTTCTCGGAATAAACGTCAGGGAGGGTGATCTCTCAAGGTGACCTCCCCTTGGATTAGTTAACTCCCCAAAATTTTCTGTAGAGAGCCTTCCCCTCAAACCAATCGCCAATTCAAGACCCTTCACATGCCCCGCATATGGGGCAGCCTCGGGGCCGAATTTTAATGCTGCTGCCCTGACGCCTTCCGCTAGAACATCTCCAATTCCTTCTCTGCGAACGATCTTTTCAATCAAGAGCCGAGTAGTCTCACTGCCCCAATTCAGCTCACTGCCCTCTGTATCTCCCTTGTTGATTACTCCTCTTTTATAGAGCTCAATGGCAAAACCCGCAACGCTTGCTAAACTGTTACTATCTAGACCGTATTTGTTCTCTATCTCAACACACTTAACAACCTCATCCCAGTTTTCAACACCTGCAAGGTTATGGTAACCCACCTGTGATCCAAGTGCCGCAACCTTAAAATTCAAACCCGCATATTTCCCATCCTTTATCTCAACCACCTGTTTACATCCAACGGGACAACCTGGACAGGCATAAGGTCTTTTCACTACACGACTTTTATACTGTTCTTTGCTGAAAACCGTTGCTACATCGGCAAATCCCTCCCCATAATTGAATAGCTCAAACAGACCCGTAGCCCCATAGGCAGGGAATGCTACTACAAAACCAAAATCCCTCCACATCTGTGTCACGGGATTGGCCTTGATTTTCCCTAATATCTCTTCAATGATCTTAAAAAAGGCCCTTTGGTCTGCCACAGTTATTCCTCTGGAACCCCTGGCTGCAATTGCTTTAAGGTTTTTAGAACCCATTACGGCGCCTATCCCTGTTCGACCATAGGTAGAGTGTTTGTTTGAAACCGAATTTGCAAACCTTATCAGGTTCTCTCCGGCTTGGCCAATACAGTTGATCCAATAGTCACCCAGTTCAGCCCAAAGTCTATCTGTTGTTTCAAAGACGTCTTTTCCCCAAAGGTGCCCCGCATCTAAGACTTCCACCTCCTCATTATTGATTTTTAAGTAGACAGGTTCCTCCGCTTTACCACTGATGACCAGATGGTCATAGCCCGCAAACTTCAGCATGAGGGCTATGGAATCTCCTGCATTGGCTGATCCAAAAAGATTGGTGAGAGGCGATTTATAGTTTGCATTGGAACGGCTACAGGCTGGGGCCGTGGTCCCTCCCATCGGTCCAGTACCCAAGATGATGTAGTTCTCTGGTGAAAGAGGATCTATCCCCGGCTTGATCAAATCATATGCCAGTTTGGTATTAATACCTAAATTGCCGATATAACCTCTTATCAGCTCTTCGCTAAGCTGTTCCTCTTTTATCTTCTTTTTGGTCAAATCCACATGAAGAATTTTGCCAGCGTAGCCATGAAAATCCATACTAAGCTACCTCCTTTTCTTCCTTTATCCAGGAAAGTGCGTCATACGGACAATGCTTTGCACAAATTCCACAAGCGTCACATTTCTCAGTAAATGAGATAAAATAATCTGTGCCTCCTTTAGTAAAACGGTTGACCTTAATAGCGGCCTTTTCAGGATTGAAAGCCTTTTCAAAACGAAATGAACATCGTAACTGACAAACCAAACAGCCATTGCATTTTTCGTCATCAGCTATGATACGTTTATTTTCTATCTCTTTATAAGCTAAGCCCATAAGCTGCCCCCTTGTATTGATTTTTTCAGGGTTGAAGATTTACCGTGATCCACCCTCTCCATGCCAATTCCTCAATGTCCTAATCTACAGAGGGTGAAAGATAAAAACAACAAATTTAGGTTTTTAAACTGGACAATTGGAGATCCAATTTGTCAAGGGAAAAAATAATCTGTGCCCTCTGTGATGATAAAGGCGCTTTGCTCTTTTGGCCCCTTGTTTTTGTCGGTCATGGCTACAGTCAAATACAGATATGAATTTTTGACCTCTATCTCTGGAGAATCTTTGGTCCTCGATTCCGTCTCATGCAGACTGGGGCAGTGTGGAACCATGAGCAAACCTACTGACTTAGAGAAGCCATTATTTCTTCCGGTAGACATTCAGCCCGACCTTAGCCTCCTCATGACCATCAACGGCGACATTTCCTTCTGTCGATGCAATAATAATGGTTTTCCCTGATGATGACGGGCCAAAGTCTTTCGTCAGATCAACCTTGATGGTCAGGATGTTGCCTTCCACCTTCATCTCTATGTTCTTCATGATAGCCTTTCCCTTATCCCAGTGCGTTTTATTCGCCGGTCTGCTTTGCCTTTTTCGCCGCTCTTGCTTTTGCCAGGTTCTCTCCCAACCCCCTGTCCAGAGCCATCTGACGTCTCGTTGCAACATATTCCGCGGCTGCCAACGGCTGATCCTTGGGGATATTGAATTGCTTTCTATACTGACCAGGCTTCAAATTGTGGGCCGTTGTGAGATGACGTTTCAGGGTTGTCAGGCCCTTCTTTCCGCAGATCATGCAGGCTACCTGATCGGGCTTGAATGCCTCTTCGATGGTCAGGGCCGGCGCCGAAGGGATAGCAGGTTTTTCCTCTGGAATGGTTTCGACAGATCCTTTCGCTTTTCTACCCCGCTTCTTTGGTTCAGGGGTTGAGAGTTCAATTTCGCCTTTTTCCAGCCCCTGTAGCATCGCATAGACCGCCTTGAGTTCCTTTAAAAGGTCATCCGACGACAATTCGTTCATATTAGCGTGGGCTATAACGATCTCAGCGGTTAATTCGCGTAAGTCTGTAGCCATGGCGCTGATCCGCCTGAGTGATTTGTATTGTCATGTTTTCTGTAAAATCTGGCGTGAGTATAAGGGAAACATCGGCCAAGGTCAAAACAAATTCCAATAAGTACCTGTTTTTATTATTTGGCGTCCCCACGGGGAGTCGAACCCCGGTTACCGGCGTGAAAGGCCGGTGTCCTAGGCCACTAGACGATGGGGACGTTTCTGAACCCAGTTTTATAAGACCAACATCCGATACTTTTGGCATTTGTTGCGAGGCGAGCCTTATATAATGCGACCGTGTCGATGTCAAGCGACAATTGGGAGACGAACTAAGGGATGATCATTCAAAAACAACCGGTTCGCGCAGGATAGCTTCGCGGGCCTTCCAGGCCAGCGCGGCCATTTCGGGATGGGTCTCCTTCAGGGAGGCGATCTGCCGGAGGTTGTCGGCGGTCCTCATGATCAGCATGGCCATATCCCCGTCGGCGATTCCCGCCTTCAGGATGATCCGGTTCCAGTCGCCGCCTGTAGCCCATTCGTAGATCACCGCCGCCGGCCAGAGGTAGAGGGGGGCGACCGGAAAGCCGCCCGCTTTCAGCCGCTCCGCAAGGTCTGCAAGGGTTTTTACCACCCGGTCGTAGGCGCGGGTCAGGCGGCGGGAGAGATCCTTTCGGATCACGGTCAAATCCTGATCCCCGTCATAGACGAAGGGAGCGATGACGGCCGCCAGAAGCCTTTCATCATCCCGGGGCAGGATGCCTTTCCGGAGAGACTCGGCGACAAGGAGGGGCTGGTCCAGGCGTAGCTTGGAGGCCCAGATCCCATTTTCCGTCAGGCGGCTGTTCCCATCCACGAACCTCTCCTCCCGAAGGAAGCGGAGGTGCCGCTGAAAACCGGTCCAGAGATCGGCCTGTTCTCCGGCGGACTGCCCCGGGGCCTTACCGAGGCGCCGCTGGTAGCTTGCCAGCGAATTCGCAAAGATCTCCCGGATGTCCTCCGGCGTCTGGGAAAGGAGGAGATTCAGGATCATCGAGAAGTCGCTCCGGATCCGGCTCGCGATCGCCTCCGGTTTCCGAAAGAGGAGTTTCCGGATGTGGATGAGGTCCATGAAACGTCCGGGCACGACGAGCATAAAGCCTACCCGGTCCTGCCCTCGCCGGCCCGCTCTTCCCGTCATCTGGTGGAATTCCGTGCCGCTGAGGGGGGAGAATTCATGACCGTTGAAGAGGTCCGAATTCATCAGGACGATCGTCCGGGCGGGGAAGTTGACGCCCGCGGCGACGGTGGAGGTGGCAAAGATCGCCTGGAGTTGTCCTTTTTTCATCAGCGTCTCCACCAGGAATTTCCAGGCGGGAAGCTGTCCGCCGTGATGGGCCGCCACGCGGGCCGTCCGGAGGTCGTGTAGCTGCCGGTGGTTCCGGAGGTAGGGAAAACGGTCCAGAAGCGCCTCCAGTTCGGTCAGGAATTCCTCATCCGCCTTTTCGCCTTCCGGCGGCGGGCAAGTTCCGAGGGCCGCGTCGCATTCGGAACGGGATTTGAGGAAAAAGATCGCCGGCAGGAGGTGAAATTTTTCCAGGACGTTGATCATCTCTCCGAACGGGGGAATGCCCCGCTCCGGACGGCCTTGAGACCGCCGGCCGATGAAATCGTCCACCTTTCCGAAGAGGCGGTTGGTTTCCATAAGGGGCATGAGACGGCCCGACGGATGGAGAAAGAGAGGGTAGAGCGGGACGGGCCGCTTCTCCTCCCGGATGACACGGCACGGTTTGCCGCGGATGGATGAGAGCCAGGCGGCGATCTCCTCTCCGTTGCCGATGGTCGCGGACAGCAGCAGGAGGTTGATCCGGACGGGGAGGTAGATCATGATCTCTTCCCAGACGAAGCCGCGGTCAAGATCCCCGAGAAAATGGGCCTCGTCGAGGATGACCAGATCGCAGTTCAGGTTTTCTCCGCTGTGCATGGCGTCATAGAGCTGATTCCGGAGGATTTCGGTGGTTCCGACGATGATGGGGGCGTCGGTGTTTTCCTTCGTATCGCCGGTTATGATGCCGACGTTGGCCGGATCGAAATGATTGCCGAATTCGACCCATTTGGCATTGGTCAGGGCCTTGAGGGGGGAGGCGTACCAGCAGCAGCCTCCCTTCTGGAATACGGACCGTATGGCCTCTTCGGCGATCCATGTTTTTCCCGAACCGGTCGGCGCCATGACGAGGCAGTCGGCATCGCGGATTGCCTCGAGAGAGGCGAGTTGAAAGGGGTCCGGCCGGAACTTCGCGGCCACAGGTTTGCCGATCTTCGCGAAGACAGGTTTCAATGCCGGTTCCGCCTCCGGTCTCATCCGGCGCAGGGGGCTGCTCCGTCTGCCCTGGGGAGATTTTCCCGCAGGGCCTCTCTGTCGCCGCATTCCGGTTATTCTGGTTGGTTTCTTGCCGGGAGATGATTTACGGGTCATGGGTGTGCTTATCATTTTATGTGGAGATATCTACGGCGGGAGCGTTCGTGTCACCGCCCTGTAGGTTTTTTCGGGATGCGACCCGTAGTAATACACTCTGAGCGAAGCCGGCGACCCAGGATGCGCTCATACATCCGGCCGATCTCCAGGACGCGGTCCACATCCAGCCCCGTCTCGATCCCCATCTCGTCCATCATCACGACCATGTCCTCGGTGGAGGTCAGACCGACGATGTTGGGGTCGGCGTAGTAGTATTTGCCGGTTCCCGCCACCGGGCAGCCGTCCACGAAGTTGGCCGGCTGCCCCCCGGTGCCGCCGAGAGTGGATTCGAAATGGGTGATTCCGGCCTGGAGGGCGGCCAATACATTCGCGAGACCCCAGCCGCGGGTCACGTGAAAATGGGCGATGTGCAGGCTCGGGTCCGGCATGGCGTCCAGGACCATGGAAAAATACTCGTAAACCTTGTTGGGGGGCGCCGAACCGTCATGGTCGGCATGTTCGATGTCATCCGCCCCGATGTCCAGGAAACGCCGGGTGAACTCCACGGCCTTCTTCAGCTCGGTCGGCCCTTCGATAGGGCAGCCCCAGATGGTTGAGACCGTACCGTTGACCTTGATCCCGTTTTCGTGGGCCATCTTGATGTATTTTTCGCACATTTTCCAGTACTCATCCAGAGACAGGCCGGAATTGCGGCGGTGGTGAGATTCGCTGGTCGAGACCATGAAGAGGATGCGGTCCGGCCCCCAGCCCTTCTGCCGGGCATCGAAGGCCCGTTCGGCCGCCTTTTCCCGGATCGTCACGGCGGTGATTGCGAGATCCTTGCGCTTATCCTTCAGCAGCTTGCTGCTCTGGATGACCTGCAGCAACTGGTCGGCGTCGGCAAACTGGGGCATGGCCTTGGGATTTCCCAGGTTGGTGACCTCCAACCGCTTGAAGCCGGCAAGGACGAGCTGCTCCACGAGCCAGAGCTTGGCCTGGGTGGGGATGGTCTTCTCCTCATGTTGGAGCCCGTCGCGAACCGCGATTTCGCCGAGAACCACTTTGGTCGGATATTTCATCGCCGCCATTTTTCCATGTCCCTTTCTTACTGTAGAGTATGCCTCAACCTTATTCGGAAACAATATTCCGAAATAGAAACGGTAAGTTACTAACACCTTCCGATAGTGACTGTCAAGTAAAAAAACTCAGCCTTCTTTCCCCGCTATGCTCTCCTGTTCGGGGGGGAGGAGTCGGGAGAGGTGTTCGGAAACCTTTCCTGCGAGACGGCTGAGCAGGGTTGTATCCATGCCGGGCTGATAACGGTCCGGCGAGGCATCGCCATGGTTCAGGCTGCCGATGAGCCGTCCGTGGAGGGCGAGGGGAGAGACGGCAAGAGATCTGATAAAATATTTCCGATTGACCGGCAGGAGGCGGAAGAAGGGTCTGAGATCGCCATTGGCGAGGAGGGGAGGGCTTGCTTTGGGTACGACAGCGAGGAAGGCTTCCTCGTCGATGATGTTCAGGCGATCCCTCAGGATCTTTGATTCTTCCAGATCTTTCAGAAGGCCGGCCGCCTCCGGCCTGCGAATGACGGAGAGCCAAACGAAAGGGATTGCGAACTCCTCTCCAATACCCGTGAGCAGCGACTCGAAGAGTTCCGCTGCCGTCCGGCAGACGGCGAGATCTTCTTCAATCTTCCTGAATTTTCGCGCGGTCCCTTCATTGATCTTCAGAATGTCCGGATCGTTCATCAGGCCTTCCTAAGCGATCGCAAATTCTGCGAAGAGGACGGTATGATCCGACGGTTTTTCGGCCAGCCGCGGATTCATGTCGATGTCGCAGCGGATAGATCTTGCGGCCAGCGGCGGCGTGGCGAGGATATGATCGATCCGCCAGCCAAGGCCCCGCTTAACCGCCCCTGGGACCCGATAATCGAAGAAGGTGTAACGGCCTGTCTCATCCGGATGGTGTTTCCGGAAGACGTCCTCAAGGCCCCACGACCGGACAGAGGCGTAAGCCTCCCAGACCTCCGGCGTAAAGCAGACATGGCCGAGGAGTCGCTTGGGGTCGTGGACATCAATCGGCTCCGGTGCGACGTTGAGATCGCCGCACCAGATGAGCGGGGCAGCGGGGGACCAGGTTCCTGCCAGGAAATTCCGGAGACGGTCGTACCAGGCGAGCTTGTAAGCGAAAGGGGCGGTTTCCCGTTCCCGTCCCTGGGGGACGTAGGTGTTGACGACGGGGATTCCCGAAAAAACAGCTGCGATCAGGCGGTCTTCATCGGCCGGGCCGCCATCGGTAAGGCCGTAGTGGACCTCCTGCGGTTCCTCCCGGGAGATCAGAGCCACGCCGTTGTACTGCTTTGCCCCCCGGAAAATCACCTGATAGCCCGCCTCGGCAAACGCGCGGGCGGGAAACTGACCGTCCGCTACCTTCGTTTCCTGCAAGCACAACACGTCGGGCCGATTTTCGGCGAGCCAAGGGATGATGATGTGGATGCGGCTCCGGATGGAATTGACGTTGTAGGTCGCGATCCTGAAGGTCCCCATCGATGCCGTTCTCCTATCTCAGATAGGCCGGCAGCTCCTCCGGTTCCTTTCCGTCAAAACTACAGGGCGCGCCGCAGCCCTTGCAGGGGCTCTTGACCGCGGGCAGGGGCGGCTCTCCCTTGATTCCCTCGATGAAGTCGAGGCATCGATTCACTACGGCATCCTCCCCCTCGACGATCAGGGTGACGGATCCTTCCGCGCCCCCCCAGCCGCCGGAGGCGTAATGGACGGCCTTCAGGCCGAAGAGGGAATCGATGGCTTCGATTTCCGTCACGACCTTGCCGTCAGCGACGCAGGCCATCCCCACCCGGCAGCCGATGGACCGGCCCAGCAGCATTTTCCCGCCGTAAAAGGCCGCCTCCTCCACGGAAGGGATCAGCTTCTCGAGGCCGACTGGATAGATCGTCGCGACACCCTGGGCTTTCAGAGCCATATAGAACTGCCCCATCGTGCCGCCTCCCGGACCGGCCATGACCACGCCGACATTCCCGAACGGATCGACGGCGTTGGCCCCCTTGATCAGGACATCCCCGGGCACGAGTTTGTCTATGACGTCGCCCGGTTCCACTTCCAGAACCTCCCCCTTGTGAAAAGTCACAGGCCTGGTTCTCTGGCCCTTGCCCAGGACACATAATACCCCCTTTATGATCTGGCCGGCCGCGTATCTTTCCTTATCCACCTTTCCGTTCAGGAGTTCTTCCAGGATGAAGCCATTGGTTGAGCCGCGCCCGACGACCAGATAACCGTGATCTTTTGCCCGCTTCACTTCCGGCATCGCCGCGACCGCCTTGCCGAGCAGTCTTTTCGATTCCGAAGACGTCAATGTAAACAAGGCCTGCATAATTTTATGACCTCCCTGCATTATTTTCCTATTTATCTATACGCCTGAAGAGGGGCTGTCAATGTTTTTCCTTTCCCCTTGCAGCGTCATCCTTGCCGATCTCGTAACAAGTCGCAAAAGCCTTGAATTTAAGACGGCTTCGTAAAAAGTTCCGCAGGCAAGGCGCGCGAACCCTGAGGTATGAGGCGTATTTTGGCGTACGCCGCAATGACGAAGGATGAAGCGCAACGCAGCATCCGGACTTTTTACGTAGCCGTCATCCTTGCCTGTCGCGTCTTCTCCTATGCCTCGCAAACCGTCAGCGACGGCGGGGGTGACGCTTCTCGCAATGACGGGTCAGCGGGGGCGGTTGGTCAGGTAGACGCCGCTCAGGACCAGGGCCGCGCCCGTCAGGAGAGAGAGATTGACTGCCTCGTCGAGCATCAGCCAGCCGAAAAAGACGCCGCTCACGGGGACGAAATTGATAAAGACGGAAGCGCGGGAGGGGCCAATCGCCTTGATCCCCTGATAGTACCAGAAGAAGCCGAGGACGGTCCCGAAGAAGCCGAGATAGAGGATGCCGATCCAGTCCCGGAGGTAGAAGCCGCCGATGAGCCCCGTGATGTTTTCCAGGAGAGCCGGCGTGAGCAGGGCGGCGCCGCCGATGATGCAGGAATAGGTGACCGCGGCGAGCGGCGAGAAGTCCTTCATGATGATCTTGCCGACGAGGGAGTAGGCGACCCAGCTTGCGACGCAGCCAAGGACGTAAATCTCGCCCCACCCCACGCCCCCGGTGAAGATCGAAAGGGGATTCCCCCGGGAGATGACGAGCGTTGCGCCGGTCAGGCAGAGAATGATGCCCATTCCCTTCCCGGCATCCAGCCGTTCCCGGAAGAAGAAGGCGGACAGAAGCGTAATGAAGATCGGATTGGTGGCCACGATGAGCGAAGCCCGTCCGGCAGCAATCGTCTTCATACCGAAGAAAAAGAAGACGTTGTAGGCGAAGACCCCCGTCATGCCCAGGAGGATGGCGGGGATGACCTGATGCCGCTTCAGGCGGGGAATCCGACCTTCTTGCATGGTGATGATGGCGATCAGGAAAAGGGAGGCCGTGAAAAACCGCAGAAACGATGCGGAATAGGGGGCGACATCCTGCGCAACGACCCTGGCCGCCACGAAGGTGCCGCCCCATAAGATCGCGGTCAGGAAGAGCTTGAGGTAGATGACCATGAATGCCTCTGCATCATTAAAAAGCCGGCCTCTCCGGAGGGAGACGACCGGCGTTCGTTCGCCGAAACTTTTAACGAAATAGTCGGCTCTGTCAAGAAAAAAGAGCGGCGGCAGGCGTTGTCCTGACAGGAATGTTGACCGAATTATCACATCCTTTGTCCTGAACGGTACTGCTCATACTACTATCAAACATGATCTCTCGAGTTCTTCCTGAAATCCACAAAACGTCAACCTCGATGACATATACTGGATTTCAACCAGTTATCAATGATGTCATTTCCTCGATGAGTATGATATGGAAAGGCTGTTTTATGAGGTGCTGGGGCCAACGGATGTATGGTTGAAATATTGTGGCACCGCCGGGAAACCAAGCGGTAAACGGAGAAAACGATTCTCAACCTAGAACATTTAGAGAAACCGGTCCACTCGACTCACTGCAGCGCCTTTGGAGAGTATTATTGATGTGATCGCTAGCAAAATAGGAAAGATATGGAGGTACGTTTCATGGACATTTCCGCGATGGGAAACAGTAGCTGGGAGGGGCCAAGCGCGATTGCTAAAGAGATACAGTACATCATTGATAAGGAGTACACCTGCCCGATTCTCAACGCCAGGTTTATCCTCATTCCCGCCGGGACGTTTATAATAGGATCACCTGAAAATGAACCGAAGAGATGGGCTCACGAAACGCAACACCAGGTGACTATTAGCCAGCCCTTCTATATGCAGACGACGCCGGTGACGCAGGGACAGTGGCAGAAGGTGATGGGGAGCAATCCATCATATTTTAAAGGAGATGACAATCTTCCAGTCGAGACAGTATCTTGGAGTGACGTCCAGGACTTAATCGGAAGACTAAATCGGCAGGAAGGGACGGGCAAGTACCGTCTTCCCACGGAGGCGGAGTGGGAATATGCCTGTCGGGCAGGGAGCACAACAGTGTATTGTTTCGGTGATGATCCAGGTCGTCTTGGTGAATATGCTTGGTATAATGATAATTCAGAAAGAACGACCCATCCCGTAGGAGGGAAGAAGCCCAATGCTTGGGGTCTGTATGACATGTACGGTAATGTTTGGGAGTGGGTAAAGGACTTGTATGGGGATTATCCATCGGGTTCTGTTACTGATCCGGAGGGTTCCTCTGAGGGCTCGGCTCGTGTGCATCGTGGCGGCTCCTGGTACTACAATGCCAGGTACTGCCGGTCAGCGTATCGCAACTTCTATGACCCGGATCTCCGCAACCGCCACCTGGGCTTTCGCTTTCTCAGAACACGTTAGCTTTTGGTTTTTACCTTTTTACATTTTGCTGTGGGTATGGGGGCTTTAGCCCCCATCGGCGGCGATTTCTATTTGAAATGGCTATCATCACGTCAATTGAAAATAGAAACCACTTGACTCGTAGGTGCCGCCAATGACGGACATCTTTCATATTTCCGTTGACCGATCTTACGCAGTACAGGTTGAAACCTGCGAAGGCTTGACAGCTTATTTTCTTTTCAGGTAGAATCTGACTGTCTTCCTGTACTAAACACTGGCCTTCTTTTAGGAAAAGTAGCAGTTTTCTATCCGTAATAAGTAACTGGAATAGATTTATAAAATTCTCCCGCATTCATCCCCGTCCTGTGGGCGGGGTATTTTACTATTTCACATTGTTTGGAATTTTTGGTGGATAGAACGATTTCTATGGCGACGGATTACCGCATTATTGTTTGTAGCTGTTTGTTTATTCTTTGCCGGGTATGTGATCCTTCCTAAAAATGATGTATTTAAATGCAATTTTAATATTGTAATGCGCTTCGGATATCCCGGCTATGTTTTTATGGTTTATCCTTCAGCATTGGGGAATACCATATCTTTTCCAAACATCGCTGTGTATGTAGAAGTTATTAATACTCGACCAACTGCCACTCGTATTTTCAGCTATCAGTGTCGAGCGTTATTAAAATATGACGAAGGTGGCATTAGGATAATTAGCGTCAACCCATTGGATAGATGGGAAAAATATGAATATAAACCAACTGGCAAGATAGTAGAGAAATGGCAGAAACTCCACAGTATGGGGTTTCTTAGTAATAATGTGTATTGGATGTGGCATGGTTTGGAAAAATGCAGGCTTTTTGACTTTACACAAAATGGCTTTGATAATTTAGCTCATGATAAGCAGTTGCAACCTGGAGAGTCTATTAAGGGATGTATTTTTTTAGAACTTGAAAGTGATGAATTAAGATTGCAATGACCCGAAATCAAGGAGATCGAACTTACAATTTGGAATTCTGTGGGTGAGCCTGAGACATGCCGAAGTAGCCATGGCATAAAAACATCGGATTTTGCTAACAGTGTTATTAGTGCGGGAGATTGGCATCTTGAACCAGGGGTATATGATTTGACAAAAGAAAAATATGCTGCTGTACCTATGGTTGATTTACAGTCAGATAAAAAAATGGAGGCCATGCCTTAAAAAGCAAAGGTAATGGGAATTATCAAGGGCTGAAAATTAATAAGTATATACTTAAAATCATTATGCTACCCTGTGTAAAGTATATAATCACCCCAAAATTTCCTTGAAATTTGCTAAGATTAGGAGTATCGATTTATCCATGCAGTAATATATTGAATGATTTATAACCCTACACCCGGGGAGGGTGTGATGGACTGAATACTGAAACCCCGTTTTATAAAAGAGAGCGGGGTTTTGTGTTTATTGGATAACTTCACTATTAATTTTCGTTTTATAGGAAAGTTAGAATAGAATCTTATTTAAATACTTCATGAGAGGAGTCCTGTGATGTTCAGAGCAATTTTGCAAAAGATGAAAAAGGGTCGGTTTACAAGAGTTCTAATTTACATTTTTTGTTCTATTTTTCTTTTCATGGGTTGTGCAAGCACAACAAACATCAAATCCCGGCCGGATGGCGCAGATGTTTTTGTAGACAACGTCAGAATCGGTGTAACTCCGATACAGTATTCTGATACATCTATTGCCGGCTCCACAAAGGCTCTCAAAATGAAAAAAGAAGGTTACAGACCATTTGAAACTGTGCTCAGAAAAAGCGAATTTCAAGTGGGGCCTTGTATTGGTGGTGTTCTTGTGCTTTTCCCGTTTATTTGGGTTCTCGGCTATCCTGAGACATACGAATTTGAATTAGAAAAGTTACCTGAACCGGAAAAGAAACTACAAACCGAAAAACCGGCGTTACCGGAAACAGATAAGAAATAGCAATAATCCTATGGGAGATAATTAGGGACGGTTCTATTCAATGACAGAGAATAATCACAAATTATGGGGACATCATACTTAATTATCCTTGATTAGAAAAACAGCATTTCTGTCGTTAATTATCTATGCTTTCGCATATTAAAGAACGTTTGTTTGTAGGTGTTTTCAGCGAGCAGTCTCCCCCCTTAATTGACGGATTTTGTGAAATATGTAAGATTATCATTATGAGTCAACGATCCCTTTTTCATCACTGCCTTGGCAACATTTAATTTGAGGCAATTCAGAGTTGTCTTCAAGACAGATCAGCAGTCCTGGAAGGTCTATGTGCCCGGTGAGAGGAACGACTGGTATCAACCCGGCGTGGCAAAATCCTCGCCGAAGGTTCCGGTGACTGTCCAGCCCAACCCTTGGTACCCACAGAATGACTTGAACAAGAAGTACGGCAATTCAGCTCTCTCAATCTGGGGAACGCCGGCGGAGACATTCTGCTACCTGACTGCAACTGTCTCC
>MICJ01000031.1 GCA_001830835.1 Syntrophobacterales bacterium GWC2_56_13
GAGGCGATTGACGAAAAGTTCCCAGCGGGGAAGATTCTGGATTTCATCAAAAAGCAGGTAACGCGGATTGCCGTAGACGGTGTTCACGGCGCTGACGATTTCATCATAGTCTTCGATGGCAATCAGCCGTTCGTCATCGAAGTTGACGTACCCGTAAGAACCGGTCTGCCGCAAAAGATGGATGGCAAAAAATGACTTTCCCGCTCGCCTCGGTCCGGAGATGACCTTGATCAGGTCATCACTCAGGTCCCAGGGGACCGACAGCTTTCTCTCGATGTAGGTTTCCTGAAGGCGATTCTCCAGCTCTCTTTTTTGAATGAGAATGACATCCTTGTACATACTGCACCCATGATGCACAAAATATTTGTTTTTTGTGCATCATAAATGGAATTATGCGCAATGTCAATACGAAAAGCGACCAACATGGGGACAGTAATCGCCGAGCTGGCTGGGGAAAGGGGGGAAGAAAATAATCCGGAGCTGTCCCCCCTTCCCCCCCTTTTCTATTTCAAGACGGCGGGGGTGATGATGGGGATGTTCCGGAAACTGAATAGATCAAGCAGATCTCGGTCGCCGCTGACGATGTAGTCGGCGCCGGCGGCTACGGCGCAGGAGAGGAAGGGATCATCCGCAGGGTCCCTGCACACCCCGCGGATTTCTTCTACGATATCGACGATTTCGCAATACGGCAGCACCTCGTCTTCGATGAGAACCTGGATTTCCTGAACCGTCAAAGAAAATTTCGGATAGGCGAGGACTTTTCTGAACTCGTTAAAGGTGTCCCGTGAAAAAACCGGCACAACCGCGCCGGCCTTCCAAGCCGCAATGATCCACCCCAACCCACCGGGGAAAAGCAGTCCGGAAACGAGGACATTCGTATCCAGGACAACCCGGATCACGTTTCGTTTCTTCTTGCCCACCGGACGGCCTCCGTAATATCGGCAGGTGTAATCCCGAGTTTCTCCATCTTCTTTCGGATCCCCTCCAGATTGGCGTCCATGGGCTGCATCCGGACAGGCGCCAGGACGATTCGTCCGTCCCGTACATCGGCGTCGAAATATTCGATGCCTTTGAATTCTTTAATAATATCCCGTGGCAGCGTAAGTTGGTTTTTACTGGTGAGCTTGGCAAGCATTTCCTTACCTCCTTTCTGTAAGGATACATTACATCCAGGACATCTGTCAAGGGAAAATAGTGACAGATGCTATTTTTTCAGAATGTCCAGCAGCAGTGGCTCCACAATTGTTTGGAGTTGAGGAAAGCAGGCGTTGATCAGCGCCATGAGTAGGAAGCGCCCGGCGTTCGTCTTCCCGTAGGCCAAATAACGATTTTCCTTTAATCCGACCAGTTCAAATCGTAGCTTGCGCTCCGCCCCTTGCCGGGATTTTGTTTCAGAATCCCGAGTGCGAGAAGCTGCTCCATCTCCCTGAAGGCCGTGGCCCGGCTGACGTCGGCAAGCGAAACGTATTTCCGGGTCGTCAGACCGCCCTTGAACCCCCCTTTCCCTGCGTCCAGCATCCGGTTGATCACCTTGCGCTGCCGTTCCGAAAGGGAATCCTGGGCATGGGCTTTCCAGAACGCCGCTTTGTCGAGGACGGTTTTCAGCAGGTCTTCCGATCGATGGACGGCCCGGCAAAAACAGCCCAGGAACCAGTCGAGCCATTCCGTGATGTCCCCGTCGCCCTTCTGGCAGCGTTCGAGAACATGGTAATAGGCATCCCGTTCCGCCATGATCTGCGAGGAAAGGCTGTAATAGCGGATCGGCTGCCGGTCGTCCTGGGAGAGAGCCATATCGGTCAAAGCGCGGGCGATTCGGCCATTGCCGTCTTCAAAGGGATGGATGGTCACGAACCAGAATTGCGCGATCGCCGATCGGAGCAATCCTTCCAGATGATCCTGGCCTTCGTTCCACCACCCGAGGAAATGACCGATCTCGGTGGGTATGCGGTCGGCGGACGGCGCCTCGAAGTGAACGATTTCACGGCCGGCAGGGCCGGATACAATCTGCATGGGTTGGGTTCCCCGCCATTGCCCCACCCTGATCTTGTACATTCCCGAATATCCTGTCGGAAACAGGGAGGCGTGCCAACCGAAGAGCCGTTTCTCCGTAAGGGGTGTATCATGGCGTTTCGTCGCGTCCAAAAGCACGGAGACGAGGCCGTCGATCCTGCGGTCCACGGAAAGTCCGGCCGAAGGAAGTCCAAGTTTTCTGGCCACCGAGGATCTGACGGTCTTGAT
Organism: Syntrophobacterales bacterium GWC2_56_13; assembly: GCA_001830835.1. Classification (GTDB taxonomy): domain Bacteria; phylum Desulfobacterota; class Syntrophia; order Syntrophales; family UBA5619; genus JAKAFS01. Next base: position 2,239 of record MICJ01000031.1, read on the forward strand.
ATCGAGGCTCTCCCCTTCAATCGCGGCGGTCATCAGGGTTTCTTCGGTCAGAATTTCCGCCTGGGTCTGGCATTCAAGGGTCAACCCAAGACCGGTCGCCTTGCCCAGGAGTTTCCCCTGCAGCAGACGGCATTCTCCCAAGGATCGGAGAATATTCTCGTTTCTCCACCGGAAGCGTGTCCACTCCGGCCGCTCCCAAAGGTATTGAGTCATTTCCCGCCCCTTATCGCTTCATATCGTGAAGCAATTATATGGGCTATTCGTTTCATGTCAAGGGAAAGTTTTTAATCCTGTCAATAGTCATTCCGGGAGAATATCGGGCTCTTGATGGCGGAAGCCAGATCATTATATTTCATGAACTGATCATAAATAATGAACCTCCCCGCAGCAAGCTGCAGGTTATCTCTTGGTTGGTAGCTCCCCTCGAATCGAAGCAAGCTTCGGGGAATATGACCCGAAGAGATTCAAAGGCTAACACACTTCATTATCTTCACAACGTGCTATTCTAATTTCCCCATCATCCCCTGCAGCTTCTCGATCCCGCGATAGACGCGCATCTTGGCCGAGCTCAGCGAAATACCGCAGACCCGGGCGATGTTTTCAAAAGGCTGGTCTTCATAGAAGCGGAGCACGACCGCGGCGCGCAGATCCGCCGGCAACTTCAGCAGACACGCCTGCAGCATTCTCTGCCGCTCGTCCTCCAGGAGGATCCCTTCCGGATGATCCGCCGCCTGGGCCTCGGCGTTTCCCTGCTCGGGGCCTTCCGCCCAAACTGCGTCGCGGGTTTCCGATCTCCGCTCCCTTTTCAGATGATTCCGGATAAGGTTGAGACCGATCGTGTAGAGCCAGACGAAGAAACTCTTTTCCGGGTGCCAGCGCCACAGCCTTTCATAGGCTCGGATGAAGGTTTCCTGGGCGAGGTCCTCCGCTTCCGGGAGGCTGCCGGTCATCCGGTAGGCCAGGTTGAAGATGGGGGTTTGATAGGCGTCGACGAGAAGGGCATAGACCTGGCGGTTCCCTCTGAGGACGGAAGCGATGATCTCCCTCTCGCGGTCATGATCCATGAGCCATCCTGTTTAGGAACCCCCGATAGGGGGTCGAAATGGAAATGGAAAAGTTTTATGGGCCTCTGCGCTTATGGAGCCTGCTTTTGAAGACACTTCTTAAGAACGGTTTTATTCTAAAGGAAATCGATGGTATTGTCAATCGAATGACCGTTCCACGGGCAACTGTGCCATCCGGGAAAAAGACTGGGAGAGCGGGGCTTCCTCTACTCCGAACGATAATTCCATTCTTAGAGACCTTTTTCATAATTTTCAAGGCTCTCTCTTTCCATTCCCTTGCTTGCAACTCCCCTCGGATGAAGGTAAGATAAAGGTAAAAGGAGAAGCATCCTATGAACATCACGGCAAGCGATGTCTGGTCGGCGGTCCGGGCGATCCGGGAAAAGGCGCCGGTCGTCCACAACATCACCAATTACGTAGTAATGAACAGCACGGCCAACGCCCTGCTCGCCATCGGCGCCTCGCCGGTCATGGCCCATGCCGAAGAGGAGATGGAGGAGATGGTCGGGATCGCCTCCGCCCTCGTCATCAACATCGGCACCCTTAGCCCGGCCTGGGTCCGCTCCATGTTCAGGGCGGCCGAAGCGGCGCGGGCACGGAAGATTCCGATCGTTCTCGACCCGGTCGGGGCCGGCGCGACCTCCTATCGGACGCGGACGGCGCGCGAGCTGATGCGGGTCGTCCCCCCGGACATCATCCGCGGGAACGCCTCGGAGGTTATGGCGCTCCTGGAAACGAGCGGGCGGACCAAAGGGGTGGACAGCACCGCCTCCTCCGACGCCGCAGTAGAGCTCGGCCGAAAATTGCATGCAGAATGCAGCGCCGCCGTCTGCATAAGCGGAGAGACGGACTACGTCATCGGAAATACCGGGATTATCAAGATCCGCAACGGTCATTTCATGATGACCCGCGTGACCGGCCTCGGCTGCACGGCGACGGCCCTCTGCGGCGCCTTTGCCGCGGTCACCTCCGACCCGGCGGTTGCCGCCGCGGAGGCGATGGCCGTGATGGGGATCGCCGGGGAGATCGGCGCGGCCCGTTCGGAAGGACCGGGCAGCCTCCAGCTCCACTTCCTCGATGCGCTATACCGCCTTTCCGCGGAGGACATCGAGCGTCTGCTGAAGATCGAGATGGGTGAATGAAAGGGTTGTATTTTGTCACGGACCGGGGCCTGTGCGGGGATAAGACGCTGGCGGATGTCGTCCTCCAGGCGGTCCGGGGCGGGGCCGCCTGCGTCCAACTCCGGGAAAAGGATGTCGCCACGCGGTTTTTCGTCGAGGAGGCGCTACGGATCAAGGCCCTCCTGGCGCCTTTCAAGGCGCCGCTTATCATCAACGACCGCCTGGATGTCGCTCTGGCCGTGGAGGCCGACGGCGTCCACGTGGGACAGGAGGATATGCCCTACGAGATCGCCCGGAGGCTGATGGGGCCCAGGGCGATCATCGGTCTTTCCGTGGAGACCTGGGAGGATGTGAAGCGGGCGCAGGAACTCGACGTGGATTACCTCGGCGTTAGCCCCGTTTTCGCGACGCCGACCAAGATGGACACCAAGGAGCCCTGGGGGCGGGAGGGTATCGCCCGGATCCGGGCCTTCTCGCGCCACCCGCTGGTCGGCATCGGCGGGCTCAACGCCTCCAACGCCGAGGCGGTCGTCATGGCCGGCGCCGACAGCGTGGCCGTCGTCTCCGCAATCTGCGCCGCCCCGGACCCCTTCACGGCCTCCCGGGAACTGACCGAAATCATCCGCGCCGCCCTGGCAAAAAGGGCGACGGGCTGAAGTTTGACATGGCCGGCCGCGGCAAACGACCAGAGCTACAAGGGTATCGGGAAATCAGGATATGAGACGGTTTACGCCGGAAAAGCTTGTCATCTTTGATTATTCGGGCACGCTCAGCCTTGACGCCCCCCGGTTCGGCCGGCAGGAGAACCTCGTGCCGGCGCTTGCGGAGACCGGCCTCGCCGCCCTCGGAGTCGCGACTCCGGAGGCATTCTGGGATCAGATCGTCAACCCGACCTGGACCGAGGCGAGCACCACTGACGCCGGCTATAAGAATGTAATGGCGGGGAGGATCGCGGCCCTCGGCCTTGCACCCGGCGCCCCGGCAGGGGAAATCGAAGCGGCGGCTTCCCGCTTCGTGGATCGTTACCTCGTAGAATCGAGTATCGATCCTCACTGGCGGCCCGTCCTCTCGCATCTGAGCGCCCGCCCGGACACGATCGTGATCGTCGCCACCGATCACTACGCCGAAGCGACGGAAACCATTATCCGTTATCTCCGCTCCTGGAGCATCCCGGCACGAAAAACGGGAAAAGGGGGGACAGCTCCCTATTTTTCTGTAAAAAATAGGGAGCTGTCCCCCCTTTTCGTGGCCAACTCCGCCGATCTCGGCGCCTGGAAGGCGGATCGCCGCTTCTGGGAGATCGTCAAATTGCAACTCTCCCTGGAACACCTCCGGCGGCTTCTCCTCATCGACGACTTCGGCTTCAACGAGGAAGAGGGGAACAGCTACAGCGAACGGGCGAAGGTTACAGTAAGGCAGGCGAAGACAACGGACCTCCTCCGGGAGATTTTCCAGACCGCGGTGGAGGTGATCCCTTTCTGCCTGGCGAGGGACCTGCAGTATCAGGAAGAGGCCCGCGCCCGTCTGATCGCGGAAGCGGCTGCCCGGATCGCCCGCTTCCTGGGGTAAGAGAGACGGCATGCTTTGGGGGACAGATTTCAAATCTGTCCCCGAGTTCCGCGAAGCGGGTGAAACGGCAAAAAGGAGGTTGCTTTTTTGACGAATGTTTTTTAATGATGGAGATGTGCACAACGACCCGCCACAGACCCTTTTCAATGAATAATGGAGGAACTGACGATGGGAGAAGGGATATCGGACTACACCAGGTTTGTCGTCGATCTGCGTCGCCACATGTGGATGGCCGGCGTGGAGATGGAGCTCCGCCGTCTCATCTGGCAGATCGCCGTGACGGGAAAATACATCTCCGCCAAGATCCATGAATCAAACCGGAAGCTGGCCGGTTACAAGAACCTCTACGGGGAGGAACAGCTCTCGCTCGATAGGAGCGCCGACGAGATCCTCAAGAACCAGCTCCAGTATTCGGGCTTCGTCCGCGAATACGCCTCGGAGGAGCGGGACGCGGTCATCCAAATCGGGAAGGGCGAGGAAAAATACTTCGTCACGGCAGACCCGCTGGACGGCTCCTCCCTCGTCGATACCAATCTCTCCATCGGGACCATCATCGGCATCCACAAAGAGTCGGTCTTCACGCGGGGAAGAGATTCGATGGTGGCGGCGCTCTACATCACCTACGGGCCACTCATCACGATGGTCTATTCCGCGGGGAAAGGGACCCATGAGTTCGTCCTGAACCGGGAGGGGGAGTACGTCCTTTCCCAGGAGCACATCATGCTCGAGGAGCGCGGCTCCATCTACAGCCCGGGAGGGCTCCGGAAGGACTATACGAAAAAGCATCTGAAGTATCTGGAATATCTCGAGGCTGCGGGCTATAAGCTACGCTACAGCGGCGGGTTCGTGCCGGACATCAACCAGGTCCTGATCAAGCGGGGAGGCGTTTTCACCTACCCCGCCCTGATGAAAAGCCCCCGGGGCAAACTCCGCCTCCTGTTCGAATTGCAGCCGATGGCCTTCATCATAGAGGAGGCCGGGGGGATTGCCACGGACGGAGAAGATGAGATCCTCTCCCTCCGCGTGCAGGACCTGGAGCAGCGCTGTCCGATCTATATCGGAAGCCGGTTCGAGGTGGAAAAGGCCATGGAGTTTCTGGCCGCCAATTGATCAATGTAATCTTCAAGGGGTGATGCCGATGATTTACGAAAATATGGATTTACTGAAAAAGGCCATCGAGGGGGCGCTGGCTGTAGACAGGGGCGCTGTCCGGGTTCTGGATGAAAATCGTCTCCGGGAGACGCTGATCGACGAGTTGATCCGGACGGCTGTCTTCGCGCCGGCAGAGGAGACGCGGCCGGCCGCCCGCTGGCTGATCCGGAGAGCCGCGACGGCGTCCGGCATTCACGCCGCGTCGATCCAAGGGCTTTACGAGGCGATAGGTCGAGGGGAGGTTTCCGGTTTCACCGTGCCGGCAATCAACATCCGGGCGCTCGCCTACGATACCGCCCAGGCGGTTTTCCGGGCCGCAATGGCCGCAGGGGTAGGGGCGATGATCTTCGAGATCGCCCGTTCGGAGATCGATTACACCAGCCAGCGGCCGGAGGAGTATGCCTGCGCGGCGGCGGCGGCGGCGCTCAAGACGGGGTACCGGGGAGCGCTCTTTCTCCAGGGCGACCACTTCCAGGTGGCGGCAAAAAAATATGCGAAGGACCCGGAGGGGGAGGTCAGGGCCGTCAAAGACCTGATCTGGGAAGCGATCGACGCCGGCTTCTACAACATCGACATCGACACCTCGACTCTTGTCGACCTTGCCGAAGCGACGGTGAAACAGCAGCAGCGGATCAACTACAGCCTGGCCGCCGAATTGACGACGATGATCCGGGATCTGGAGCCGGCCGGGATCACTATCTCCGTCGGCGGGGAGATCGGCGAGGTCGGCGGGAAGAACAGCACGGTGGAGGAACTCCACGCCTTCATGGGCGGCTATCTGGAAACCCTGAAGAAAAACTCGGCGGGGCTGAAAGGGATCAGCAAGATCAGTGTCCAGACGGGGACGACCCACGGCGGGGTTCCCCTGGCCGACGGGAGCGTCGCCCAGGTCAAACTTGATTTCGCGACCCTGGAGGAGCTATCTCGGGTGGCGAGGACCGACTACGGTCTCGCCGGCGCCGTGCAGCACGGCGCTTCGACGCTGCCCGAGGAAGCCTTCGACCGGTTCCCCGCGACGGGAACAGCGGAAGTCCACCTGGCGACGGGATTCCAGAACATCATCTACGACAGCCCGAGCTTTCCGGCCGCCCTCCGGATGCAAATGTACGACTACCTGAAGCGGGAGGCGGCCTCCGAACGTAAGGAAGGGGATACGGAGGAGCAGTTCTTCTACAAGACAAGAAAGAAGGGGATCGGCCCCTTCAAAAAGGAGCTCTGGGAACTCCCGGCGGCGGTTCGGACTGCCCTCGGCGGGGAACTGGAGGCGCAGTTCGCCCTCCTTTTCAGGAAGCTCAATGTGGGCAACACCCTCGATACCGTGAACCGTTTCGTGACGCCCGTGGATGTCCCGCTCTCAGTACCTGCCAGCCTCACCTAAACAAAAATATGGTGTTCCCATATTTCCATATTTCGTCATCTCCTCGGTTTGACGTTCGTCCGGACCCAGTCGACAATGGAATCCAGTGTAGTGCCGGGGGTGAATATCGCCATGATGCCGGCGTCGTAGAGCAGCGGAAAATCCTGATCGGGGATGATCCCGCCGCCGATGACGACGATGTCGCCTGCCCCCTGTTCCTTCAGGAGTTCGACAACGCGGGGGAAGAGGTAGCGGTGGGCGCCGGAAAGGCAGCTCAGGCCCACCAGGTCCACATCCTCCTGAATCGCCGCTGCTGCGATCTGCTCCGGGCTCTGATGGCAGCCAGTGTAGATCACCTCGAAGCCCGCGTCGCGGAAGCAGCGGGCCAGGATCCGGGCGCCCCGATCATGTCCGTCGAGGCCCGGTTTGGCCACCATGATCCGAATCTTCCTTTCCGCCA
>MICJ01000032.1:0-5767 GCA_001830835.1 Syntrophobacterales bacterium GWC2_56_13
ACAGATGTCAAGAGAAATATTGCAATATTATAAATTATTTTAAGGCGTTACACTAACCTGACTTTTTACGAGGCCGTCAATATTCATACAACCGATTTCCGGAAAAAACAAATAAAATGATCCGCTTCCTCGTGCACAATCTTGTTTTGCCTGAAGGGCCATCAGCTGATATTGCTGTAGTGGTAATTGGAATTTTCTGGGATTCCCATCTGGATGAGACTATCGCCCAGCGGCTGAATTCCAAGTTCCAACTGCACTCCGGCACTCTCATTTATATGGTTCCGTCGAATAAAGTGCAGCCCGCTCCCGGATGAACCATTCCCTCTCTCGTTCCAGCTCCTTCTGTAGCTCCTCCTCCGTGGGGAGGTAGATCTGGTATTTGGCGGCGAAAAGCCGGCGGTTCTCCTTGAGGACAGAGTACTTGACGATCGTGCGGTCTTTTTCGGTGCACAGGATGATGCCGATCGTGGGGTTGTCGTCCGGTCCTTTGACCGTCTCCTCATAGAGGCGGATGTACATGTCCATCTGGCCGATGTCCTGATGGGTCAGTTCCCCGGTTTTGAGGTCAACCAGCACAAAGCACTTGAGCAGGTAGTTGTAGAAAACCAGATCGACGAAGAAGTCTTTTGTCTCGGTGGAGATGCGCTTCTGCCGGGCAACAAAGGAGAAGCCCTTGCCAAGTTCGAGTAGGAACGCCTGGAGCTTGCCGATGATGGCCTGTTCCAGCTCGGACTCGCGGAATTTGTGGGAATCGGGGATGCCGAGGAATTCGAGAACGTAGGGATCCTTGATGAAGTCTTCCGGCTGGGGGGTGAGGGGAGCGGTCTTTTCCCGCATCTCATCGACGACCGGCGTCTTGTCGCGGCTCATCAGCAGTCGTTCATAATAGAGGGAGTGGATCTGCCGTTCCAGCGCGCGGGTGCTCCAGTTCTGGTCGGCTGCCTCCTTCATGTACCAGGCCCGGGCCTCGGGTTTCTCGACCCCCAGGAGAAGCCGGTAATGGGTCCAACTCAATTCACCACGCACTGCGTGGAGAATTGGTTGCCCCGGGACGGGAGGGTAGGCAAGGTAAAATTGCCTAAAATACCAGAGATTGTTTTCCGTGAAGCCTTTCCCGAATTCCTTCTGGAGGCGTATGGAAAGATCACGGATCAAATACTTCCCGTACTCCGCCCTTTCCTTGCCCTGCTGCTCTTCCTCGACAATCCTCCGTCCGATATTCCAATAGGATTCGACCATGATGAAATTAACGTTGCGGTAGGCATTGTTCCGGGCGGTCCGGAGAATCTCCGCCACCGATTCGTAGAATCCGGGACGCACCGCGTCGCGAATCGGGAGTGATTCGCCCTGAGAACCGGTCAGCATGGGGAACTGCGCTTTTTTCTTCGTCATACTCCCATCCTCGCGAGGATTTTCCGAAGCGCCGCATTCGTTTCCCGCGCCTCCTCCTCAAGGGCGTTGAGCTCCTCGACGATCTCGGCCAGGGGCCGGTATTCCTCGCTCTCGCCGGTGTGGATGTAGCGGCTGGGCGAGATGTTGAAGTCGTTTTTGGCAATCTCCTCCCGGGCTACGATCCGGCTGTACTTTTCCTCCTCCCGCCAGGCGGCGAACGTATCGGCGATGCGCAGGACGGCATCGGCGGGGATGTAGTTCTTCGGATCGCCTTTGACAAAGTCACGACTGGCGTTGAGGAGGAAGAGTCTGCCCCGCCGCTCCGCTGGCTTGGCCCGGTTCAAGACGATAATGATGCCGGGGGCGGTGGTGTTGTAGAAGAGATTGTCCGGCAGGTAGAGGACCCCCTCGATGAGGTCCTGCTCGACGAACCAGCGGCGGACCTCCTTTTCCTTGTTGGTGTTGGCGTTGCCGGAGCCGCGCGAGGCGGCACCCGTGTCGAGGACGACGGCGGCCCGTCCCTCCGGCTTGAGGCTGGCGAGGATGTGCTGCATCCAGCCCCAGTCGGCCTTGCCGCCGGGGAAGCCCGCCCCCTTGGGGAAGCGGTTGAACTCGTCGGCGTCGTAGTCCTTCTCCTTGAACTCGGTCTGGTTCCACATGGGGTTGGCCACCACGCGGTCGAAGGTCCGCAGGCGATTGCCCTCCCTGAACTTAGGCTTGCGGAAGGTGTCGCCGATCTGGATCTCCCCCTCCATGTCGTGGATGATCATGTTCATGTTCGCCATCGCCCAGGTGCCGGGCTCCGATTCCTGGCCGTAGAGGCGGCAGGAGGCGAAGGGCTTGCGGGAGCGGAGGCTCATCTTTTCGTGGAGCATCAGCTCGCATTTGATCAGAAGACCCGCCGAACCGCAGCATGGGTCGTCGATCTCCATCCCCGGCTCGGCGTCCATGATCCGGGCCATGACGAGACCTACCTCGGCGGGGGTGTAGAACTCGCCCGCGCTCTGGCCGCCGCCCTCGGCGAACTTGCGGATCAGGTATTCGTAGCTGCGTCCGATGATGTCGGCCTCCACGTCGGCCAGCCCCAGGCGCTTGGCGCTGATTGCCTCGATCAGGTTGGAGAGGCGGTCGTCGTCGAGGTCGCGGACGCCGTGGGTCGTGGCGTTGAAATCCACGCGGTCGATGATCCCCTTGAGAAGCGGGTTGGCGTCGGCGATGGCCCGCAGATAGGTGGTCAGTCCCTCGCCCAGTTTGGTCAGATAGGGGTCGTCCGGCTTACGCTCGGAATCGTTTCCGGTGCGGATCACCGACCAAACGGCGTCGTCGGGATTCTTCGGTGTGAGGGGCAGATAGAAGCGCACGAGCTTCTTGTCGCGCCGGACCAGGTTGAAGGCCTTAGCGCGGGAGCCGACCTCCTTGGCGATGCGATCAAGTTCGTCGTCGAAGACGTCGCAGAGGCGCTTGGTGAAGATGAGGGGGAGGATGAACTCCTTGTATTTCGGCGCGTCCTTCGCGCCGCGGATGGAGCAGGCGGCGTCCCAGATCCAGGATTCGAGGGATTTTCCGTTGTTGCCGTTGGTTACATTGGCCATGTTTGCTTCTCTGCCTTCCTATCAAAGGATCATTGCCGATCGTCGTGTGGAAATTACTGAAGTCAGGTTGCCGCAGCTGCAAGAGGGGCGTGGCTGCTCGGTCAAGTGCGATCCATATTTCCTGGAAATACGATCCGTCCTCAAACAAGCATGGGCGGGAACGGGGATATTCATACAACCGATTTATGGAAAATACAATAAAAATTAGGGGGGTAAAGCGGGTTACCTATTCAAAAGTCCGATTATACCGATGCGGTAAATGCGACGGATGTTTGATGACGAAAGAGGTCCCGACCTCTGTTGCATCATCAAGCAGGCCTGCCGCGTTTATGGATACCGAGTTCTCATAGTGACTAATAGGTCGAACATAAAGAAATTCTTGGATATTCCTTGGATTCACAAAAATAATTCGTTTCCCCGTGCATTTTTTTCTTGACAACGGCCCGCATATAGTTGTATGGCACAACCATGTCAACGAATCTCGATAAGAGCGGCCGGGAAATAATGGAAGTTATCATGAGCTTCTCCCGTGAGATACGGTGCTGCAGTCGGGATGAGGCCATTTGCCAGGGCGTCACGTTCAATCAGTTCATGATCCTGGACGCCGTTGCGAAAAAGGGGGAACTGGGTCTGGCGGAGCTTCACGGGATCCTTTCCGTGGAGAAAAGCACGACCACCCGTCTGGTGAATCCGCTGATCCAAAAGGGCCTCTTGAAACGTGACAAGGCGGCGCATGATTCCCGGGCGGCGAGGCTCACCTTGACGGAAGAAGGAAGGGAAACCCACCGAAGGGTCTGGCTGTGCCTGGGGGGTTTTTTCCAAAATATCACCCGGCAGATCCCGAAAGGGCAGAGGAAGGCGGTTCTGGAATCGGTCAGGGTGTTCACGGAGGCCATGAGAAGCGCCGCCGTCGCGTGTCGGTGCTGTGAATAATTACGGAGGATGGGTTATGAATCAATCGAGTCAGCCCTCTTGTTGTCAACAAAAAGAAACAATTGTTCTGCCGTCTTTTACCGGTTTCGCCTGCTGCTCGAGCGGGATCGGTGAAGACCAGGCGAGCCGACCGCGCCTGGACCAGAATTTCGTGATCGGGTCTGTTTCGACTCCGGCCGGGAGCGTGCCTCGGGTATCGTCGCAACTGGAATGGCGGGACCACTGGGGAGCCGTCAAGGCCCGCTGGGGGGTCGGCCGGATGGATTATGGCGTTGATCCGGGCCTGTATGCCCTGGGCAATCCTGATCGGGAGTCGCCCGTCCTGGTATCGGCCAATTACAAGATGAGCTTCGACGAGCTGCGGAGCGCCCTGCCCGGCAGGGATTTCTGGATCCTCGTTCTCGATACGAAGGGGATCAACGTCTGGTGCGCCGCCGGAAAGGGGACCTTCGGCACGGAGGAACTGGTCCAAAGGATCGAATCCAGCGGCCTGAATCAGGTCGTCAGCCACCGATCGCTGATCCTCCCCCAGCTGGGGGCGCCGGGCGTGGCCGCCCACACGGTCAAGAAGCGCTCCGGATTCGGCGTCCGCTTCGGTCCGATCAAGGCCGAGGACCTACCGGCCTATATCGATGCCGGTTTTAAGACCACCGCAGAGATGCGCGTCAAGACCTTCACCCTCCGGGAGAGGGCCGTCCTGATCCCGATCGAGCTGGTTGAAACCATAAAACCGACATTGATCATCGCGCCCGTCCTGTTTCTCTTCGGCGGCATCGGCGGTCCTGCCGGTTTCTGGGCGAACGCCCTTCATGACGGTTCCTTTGCCGTCTTGGCGTTTCTGAGTGCGATCGTGGGGGGGGCAGTGATCCATCCCCTTCTATTGCCGCACCTTCCCGGACGGGCATTCTCGGCGAAGGGACTCGTGCTCGGTGCGGTCGTGGCGGTCATTATACTTTCCTTGCAGGGGTCCGATCTGTCGACGTGGGCGGCGCGGCTCGGCATTCTGGCGTGGCTGCTGATCATCCCGGCCATAACGGCCTATCTGGCGATGAATTTCACCGGGACATCGACGTATACATCCCTTTCCGGGGTGAACAAGGAGATGCGGTGGGCGCTTCCCCTGGAGATCGGCATGGGAGTAAGCGGGCTCGCCATTTGGATCGCGTCGCGCGCGATTGCGTAGGGGGACTGAAGATGAATCGGTTGATTTACCTGAAAGACGTGGTTACCCTGAAACTCGATGAGGAGAGATGCACCGGCTGCGGGATGTGCCTGGAGGTCTGTCCCCATGAGGTGTTCAAAATGAATACCGGGCACGTCGAGATCCGGAATCGGGACGCGTGCATGGAGTGCGGCGCCTGCAGGCGGAATTGTCCGTTCGACGCGATTTCCGTGCAGACCGGCGTCGGTTGCGCGGCGGCCGCGATCAACGCCATGCTGGGCAAGACGGATGCCGCTTGTTGCTGTACCGGTTCACTCGAGTGTTCGCCGCCTGCAGCGAATGAGAAGGGCTGCTGCGGGTAGGGGTCGGTTCATCACCATCCGTTCCATTTTTTCCCGTTGGCAAACATCGCCGTTCCGGGATATGATCGCCCGTGTAATCGCTCCCGGCCGTACCGTTTTTTGTTTTGGGGGCTGTCGGGAAACGGGTGTTTATCAGTGGGGGCGGGGGCGTCCCGGGACGATCAGGGAGGTGAACCATGGGGGAGAGGGCGAGGGGGAAGAACGACGCGGCGGCGTGGATCCGGGATTGTATAGTCAAATATGCGGCGTCCGACGAGAACAGCCTGCATCTCGAAGGGACCCGTGAACCGGCGTGGGGGGAACCGCTCGTCGGTTTTTCACGCGGT
>MICJ01000033.1:0-5841 GCA_001830835.1 Syntrophobacterales bacterium GWC2_56_13
AAACCCCTTCCTCGGCGCACATATCAAGAAAGACCTTCAAGGAAGTTTCCCCTTCGCGGCGCAATCCATCGATGTCGGTTGAGTAAAAATCGGCACCGCCGTTCAACCCCACAAACTCACCCCGGAACATATTGATCTCGGGGTCGAAGGCAATAACAGCCTTTACACCGCTGATCTCCATAACGTTCATCATGGCTTCACTCCATTCTTTTCAAACCATTTGCGCGGGAGAAAGGAAACCTTGGCACTCATGTCCGGCAGCATCCGGCGGTCCTTGTCCATCCAAAGCATGCTTCGCGGAGGTGATTCTTTGGCCGTTCCGGTGTATGGATCAATGGTGCTAGAGCTGAAGCGTAAGGCGCTCCGCCGAACTGCACACCTTTAGAAGGCTGGGGAAATTCTTGAGGGTCGGGTTCCCTTTCGGACCGAGCATGCGGCGCAGGCTCTTCTCGTTTACCTGCAATTCCCGGGCAATATCAGCGATGGACTCGGTCGCATTCAGATAGTCACGCAGTAGCGCCTTGCCCGTTTCCATATCGTCCATCAGGAAGGCATTAGTCGCCTCAACGATCAATTCGCCTCTGAAAGTCGGGTCCGATTTGACCCGTGCCATGACCGTCTCCTTAAAATCCCTTGTCAGCGGCATATTTCCGATCTCCCTCTACGGTTGCTTCTTCCTTTTTCTATAATCCGTCCAGCGCTCCCTGGCCGTTTCGATATCCTGTGATTGACGCTTCTTTGTACCGCCCCCAACCAGGATGATCAACTCCTCACCATCCATGCCGAAATAGACACGGTAGCCGGGGCCGTAATCTATTTTTCTTTCATAAACACCGCCCCCGACACTTTCCACGGTCGATTTGTTTCCCAGCCCCATTCGGATCAGGGCGGTTGTGACCTTGGCAGCCGCACGACTGTCGAGTCTGTCAAACCAGTTCCGGAAAGGACTCGCGCCATTTACTGCCAGATACTCGACAATTTTCATGCGCCCCTCTTGGCAATAATAAGGTAACACAAATGTTACCACATGTAAAGCTTATTTTCCAAAGGCTCTTTCCCCGACGCTGTGACAAAGCGAGGGGCGCCCCTGTTAAGAAGGCACGTACTTCATCCCATAATAAATGAGTTGCACCCCCTGTTTCCAGCCTACACACCGGGTTTTCCGTAAAAGGTGAGGGGTTCGGAAGGGGACGCTCACCGTTCGGCGACTTTGATCCGCGATCCATCCTTCAATCCCTTCGGGGGGTTTACGACGACACGGTCTCCCGCTTTAAGCCCCGACAGAATCTCCACCATATCGCCAAACGTCGCCCCAACCCGGACCGGCGTCTCCCGGACCCGGTTTCCCTCCAGGAGATACGCGAATGTGCTGCCGTTTCGGTCGATCAGGGCAGACCGGCCGGCGGCGAGACGCGGCTTTATCTCCTCGGGAGCGAGCTTGCGCGGGAGAAAGGAAACCTTGGCGCTCATGTCCGGCAGCATCCGGCGGTCCTTGTCCAGAAAGCGAACCTTGACCAGAACAGTGGCCTTGCTGCGGTCAACGGTCGGCACAATGGCATGGACCTCCCCGCGGAACCGCGTGTCCGGGAGGGCGTCCAACTGGATGTCGCAGGGCTGGCCGATCCGGATGGTGGTGATGCTCGTTTCCGAGACATCCACCTCCACCTGCAGGGAGTTCATGTCGGCGATCGACACGACGGCAGCCTTGGCGTTGGCGGCGGCCCCGATGGGGGTGACGATGTCGCCGATGTCCGCGTTCTTGGTCAAAACGACGGCATCGAAGGGGGCCCGGATCAGGGTGTAGTCAAGACTCGCCTCGGCGTTTTGCAGCGCGGCCTCCCCGGCATGAACGACGGCTTCCGACGCCTTCACCCCTTCGACGGCCCGCCGGTAGCGCGTCTCCACCACCTCATAATCGGACCTGGACACGTAATCTCTGGCAACCAGCTGTTTGTAGCGTTCATACTCCTTCTGGGCGTTGTCCCTGTCCGCCCTGGTCTGTTCAAGGGTGGCGCGCGCCGTGTTCAGATTAGCCGCGGCCTGGTCTCTGACTGCTGATACGTCGATATTCTCCATGCGGGCGATCACGTCTCCCTGCTTGATCTTGCTCCCTTCCTCCACCATCAGCGCCACCAGACGGCCCGTCACCTTGGAGGCCACCGCGGCTTTCCGCTGGGCGACAATGTAGCCGCTTGCGTTCAGCAGGGATAGCGACTGGGAAGGATAAAATTGAGAAATGGTCGTCACATCGATGGAGATGGCCGGGACGAGGATGCCGCCAAAGTAAAGGCTGCCGGCGGTCAGAAGCAGCAGGACGACGGCCGCGATGACAAACGGCTTCTTTCTGCGCCTGTTGGGCTTGATGATCTTCTCCGATTTTTCAATCTTCAGCTTTGCAATGTCTTCCGCAGGCATGACAGGCTCTCCAGAACGGGGACAGGCTTCGTTTTATTCTCTCTATATTGGGAATTTCGGCATATGTATAACAGAACCGCCCCTGTTTTGCCACGCGGATATAATTGCAGGGAATTCAAAAGCCCGTGAATCGGCTTTCCCGGCCTCCTGTTATTTCCGATTGCATCGCCCCCGTGAACCATCTATAAAAGCGGTCAGGATGACCCGTTTCCCGCCTTTCGGATGTGTGATGGGAAGCGCGGGCGACACCTCCCTTTCCGTCAAGGAGGGGAGAATCGGGAGGAAAAGAGCAATGACCGGAAAACAGATTTTCGACGACTGGCCGGAGCGGTACGATCGCTGGTTCGATACCCCTCTCGGGAAGGCGGTCCTGAGGCATGAAAGCGAACTGATCCTCGATATGCTCCGACCGGGACGGGGGGAGCTGATCCTCGATGCCGGGAGCGGCACGGGGATCTTTACCCGGAAGTTCCTTGCCTGGGGTGCCGACGTCATGGGGCTCGACATCTCCTATGCCATGCTCCGCCGGGCGGCGGTTAAAAACGCGGTCTTTGCCCGAAGGGTGGTTACGGCGGACATGGAGCACCTCCCCTTCGGTGACTGTGCCTTCGACAAGACCGTCTCCGTGACGGCCCTCGAGTTCATCGCGGACGCGGGGCGGGCCGTCGCCGAGCTTTTCCGGGTAACGAAACGGGGGGGCGTCATCGTCGTGGCGACGCTCAACAGCCTGAGCCCCTGGGCTCTCCGGCGGCGGGAAAACGCCCGGCACGATTCGGAGTCCGTCTTCAACCGGGTGATTTTTCGCTCACCCGCGGAGCTCCTTGCGGCGGCGCCCGTTGCCGGCATCTGCCGGACGGCGGTCCACTTCGCTAAGGATGATAACCCCGCCGAGCTGGACCGGATCGAGCGGGAGGGGCAGGGGAGCGAGACCGGGGCATTGGTCGCGGCCCGTTGGGAGAAGAGGTGACGGAGCTTTTTGCGAAGCCGTCAGGCGTCAAACACTATTCATCTTGCACCTCACACCTTCATTATGATCGAATCATGACAAGCATCATCTTGAATCTCTTCACCGCCTTTAATGCGTGAGGTTTTCCACCGGGCATGATGATCATTTCGCCTGTTTTCAGTTGATGGGGCTCCCCAGATATGATGATCTCGGCCTCACCATCGAGAATGTAGACCAAAGCGTCGAAGGGCGCCGTATGTTCGCTCAATCCCTGATCCCGGTCAAAGGCGAAAATGCTTGTTGTCCCGGTCGGTTTCTTTATGATTTCCTTGCTGACGATGGAACCATCCTGATAGGCGACCAGCTCCTCCATGTTTGATATTTTCTCGGTCATATTCTCTCCATAAGTGAATCATCAAGTTTTCAGAAAAAATCACGCTTTGATTAAAAAAATGCTTTTTCCAAAATCGATATTATATCCTCCGATTTCCTAGAACTGACAAGGATCCGCGGAATGTGGTTGAAACGAGGTTCAATTACCTTGTTCTGAAGTTCCAGAGTCCGGTGCAATCAATCAAGCGGTCAAGATTACGCAGAGTGAACACTTTACCTCTCGTTGCGATAAGCATCTTCTTCATGTCCTCGCGACGCACCCCGAACCCTCGCCCGGCAATGCAGGCTATTACCTCGTATTTTGGCTTATCCGGTGGTTGCCCGGCCATACTCAGCGCCCCCAGATGCTGGATTCGGGTGGCCTTATCACGGGCTGTGCCGTCGTCCTCCGTAATTTTTGCCTCGATGATGACCTGGGGATTAAATTCACTCGGGATGATGAAATCGGGCGTCTGGTCGAAGCCCGATATTTTCTCGGCTCGCTTTGTTTTTCGGTAACTTATGCCGGCTTTGCTCAACGCATCCTCAACGGCTGCCTCAAGGCTGTCTCCGACAAGATCACTGACGGAATCGCGGTGACCGGCAAAAGGTCGCCCAAGAAAACGCTCGTAGAGAAGCATGGCATAAGGAACGCCCATTCCTGCAAGTGCCTGTACTCCGGGAATGCCCGTTTTTGTATCAGCCTTGTCGAGGCGATGGATTTTATCGGTTGTAGCGGGGGGCGCTCCTTGTTTCAACAGCCGGCAAGCAGTGTCTATCAATGCCTTCACTCGTTCAACGGTGACTTTACCGTCGGCAAGGGGAGAAAGGGGTGATAAACGTATTTTTCGGTCAAGGGCGCGGACAAAGCCCTGGCTGACTTCAACGCCTGTCTGTAAAGTGGCAAGATACGCCCATTCCGGCGGCGTGAAGCCCAGCATGGTCCGCAACACCAGGATCACGATGGGGGCTTCAGAAGTCTTTTGAAGCAGCGATTCGGGTTCAAGGAAGGTGAAACCCTTGGTGGTTTGTTTCAGCGCCTCGTAACCCTGTTCGAACACAGGGTAGTCGATGAAACCGAGACCTTTCGGCATGATGAGAAATTCGGATTCGAGGCACGAAAAGACGGCGGTAACGAACGTGTCGAGATCCGCCTGAACTTCGGCAAAAGGCAGTTCAAAAGGATATTTCATCATCAACTCCCCCATATGAAGTCCTGTTTTCATGAACATAATCATACTGTTGAAGCTGTGGTGCGTTCAGGTACGCTTCCTTCAGATGATCCTCGATAGACTCCAAGGTATGCCCCGACCCCATTTCCATTGCAACCACGGCGAGTTTTGCCGACGCCGGTTGCGCCTTGTCCCAAGTCATGCGAAGCCGCCAGACGGCGAGCCGGGCCAAATGGCCGTATATGATGCAACGAATGTCGCCGCGGGTTGGTTTAAGGCCTCCGATCTTCAGTTTATCCAGATCATCCAAGACCAGAGCGGCAATCTGTTCTGGCGATTCCGCGAGCCATTTGCGCGGTATCGTTCCGGTCGAACGGCAAACAAACACCGTATCCACGATCGACGAACCGGTGCCGCTGATATGGATCGATGCACCCATTTCCGCCGGGCAGGGGATTGAAGCGGAGCAGGTTAGTCCGGCATCCAGAATCGCCACGATCACGGGATGGTACGCCTCCAGCTTGTTGTGATGATAGGTGAAGGCCATCGGTCTTCCCGGTTTCAGGGCTTTTGCCATGTTCTGGAAGACGGCGGACAAACCATGGGTAAAGTGGTCAAGACCTCGGTCCATCGTGATATTGCCGGTCAATTCGTCGGGATTGCGTGTAGATCGGAGTTGAAATATCGGGTTTTCCGGACTGACCAGTTTCCGAACCCAGACATAACAAAAATCCATCAGCTCGGCGTACTGGACGTTGCCGAAATAGGGGGGATCGGTAAAGACACCATCGAGGCTGTTGTCGGGCAAGTCCGCATTCGTTGCGCTTCCGCAAAGAAGATGAACACCCCGGGGTTCAGTGATCAAATCGCCGTTTCTCTGGTCGCCGATCCATTCATCCGCGATGGGTGTCAGGATTTTTCTGCTCCCTTCATGGC
>MICJ01000033.1:5874-11901 GCA_001830835.1 Syntrophobacterales bacterium GWC2_56_13
GCTCCCCACGCTCATGCCGCCGCCATTGGCGATGCCGAGGAAGTTGGATTCACATTGGATCAACCCGACGGGAAAACCGTGGACGGAGAAAATATCGAGAGACTTGAGGGCCATGGCGTCGTACCGGCAAAGCATGTTCTGATAGCGCAAGAGGTCAGAAAGGTTTGTGATTAGTGCGTTTCTTATCCGTTCATCCTGCTCCGCGGCAATGGCCCGGCAACTCAGTTCAAGACCCAGCAATTGGCGGTTATTGAACATCTCCCGGTATTTCTTGTACCCCCAGCGAAGGAGGCGGTCGGTTTCGTCGCCGGGCGGGATTTTGTCGTCGGGGACATGGGTTGTCCCGATTTGTTCAAGCAGAGAGGAAGCCCTGGTGTAATTGAGCAGGTCGTTCTTGTCCGGCCGTTTGAAGAAGCGACCTTGGTGGGTCGGCTTGCAGTGGCGGCAATGATATTCGATGGCGAACATGCGGTGACTGGGCGGGCCTGCGGCCGGGTTGGGATAGGTATTAATCTTCCCGCATCGGGGGCAGGCGCAGTTGCTTCTTTTTGCCGGTCCTGCGAGGGATATTTTGCCGCCGCAGGACTTGCATATACCGGGATGTGTTCGGTCTTTGACGCCGTTCAAGTCGCCGCAGGCTGAGCAGATGAAAACATTCTCCGTATGCCGCCGGTTTTCGGCCAGCAGGTAGCCGGGAAACAGGTCGAATTCATGACCGCAATGGCGGCAGGGCTGCTTTTTCACCCAGAGGAAATACTTGACGTGAGCCTCCGATGAGCCGCATTCCAGACATTGGGTGCGGTAGAAGGCACCGATCTGCGTCTCCAGGTCACGGGTAAGATTTTCCGCCGATTTTCGGTACTTTCCCAAATCAAGATGCTCGATTTCACGGCTCACAATCCAGTAGGCCATCGGATTGATGTCATAGCCGGTCACATCGCAACCGACGCGGTTGGCCTCGATGAGCGGCGTGCCACCCCCCATGAAGGGATCGGCGATGGCGATTCCTTTCAGGTTGTTTGAGTTGTAGAAGGCTTCCCGGAGAGGTTTGTCGCTGAATTCTGAAAGGATAAGACCCCGGAACAGCGTACCGGGCCGGCGGGCAAACCACTTATGCACGGCAATGATAGGGCGGTAGTTCTGCTGGATCTGTTTTTCCCGCAGGGCAAGGTCGGAAATAAAGGGAATGTCGAATTTTTTTTCGATGGACATGGGGTACCTATAATCTTTTCTCCGAGGCAATGCAACCTCTCGCCACGTTCAATCGCTTCGGGTTGTATTCCCCGCAGCTTGCTGCGAGGCGGACTGCGGAACCCTCAGATAAATACCCCGCACCAAACCATCCCCATCTCGAAACCACTTTAGTGCAGTGAAGTTACTTATATGTCTGATCTTATTTATACGATGACGACGCGCCCGATCATTTTCACGCCAGAACTTTACCGTCTTGGGCCGCTCGGCCGATGTCCTCGGTCTAGGGTGCCCTTCAGGTTATTGGTACCTATGTTTGGTTGCGGACGGTCATTAAAACTGAAGATGGAAAGAGAGTAAACAATGCGGGTCAATCGCGGGTAAAACAGCAGAGCTTTTTACCCGTCGGCCTGCATCCAAATGGTTAGGGCACGATAGTTTTTCGGTAGGTATCATACAGACCTGACGCTCGCATTGGAGTGAGTGCCCAGTGATACCTGACGCCCTTTCCGATTTGTAGCGCTTCCTTGATGCCACGCTGCGAGTACTCGTAATCGTTACGACGCATCTCAAGCTGCTTGTTCAGCAGCGGGGCAGCACCATGCATACGATGAAACTCCAAAATAAGGGCGGCCTCACAATCTTTGTATGCCTCGTCATTTTTCTTGACACGCGGAATAGCAACTCCAATGTAGAAGGAATAGTCACGAACAAGATTTATGAGGTCTCCGAGCCACCATTTGTGGCTGGTAATGCGCTGTTGAAAATTGCCTTCTCCTATATATAGAACAGGCGAGGGCTTCTTTGGATAGCTGATTGCAAAAATACCATTTGCCCTGATCACATAAACGCATCGGTCGAGAGACGCTATCTGTATGCCAGCCTTTTTGAGCTGAGGAGTGATTTTCTTTTTCCATGTGTAACCTGGCTTCCATTCAAGCCATGACCACACCAACGGTACTCTTACATGCATAATCTCCTCCAAACTCTAACTTATAATTGAAAAATATCAGCCTCATACCTGGACCCGAAGGATCAAAGAACCCAATGACCAAATAACCTATTTGCCAGAACGCACCGGGAGTGCCCGGTTGTTGGAGGCGTAGGACTGGGGAAGCCAGTGTCGTAGGCCACTGAGGAAATTGAAGGTGGCAGCATCGGAACCGCGTGTTTCTGAGGCCCAGGGGCAACAATCGGAAATCTCTATTAAAGCAGTAACTCGATAACCATGACGATTTTTCTTTTTTGCATCATACAACCCCGCCAGCTCATCCTGCGTCGGCATTCTCCAGTCTGTGTAACCGCCCCCCCGATAATTCTCGCAGTTACTCTTGGCATTCGCCCAGTTTATACCACTCCCGTTGTCCTTCGCCGCCCACATCAGGTTCGTCCGCGTGTCCAGAACCGTCCCGTCGTCATAAGCGGTAAACCGGCCGTCTTTTCCGATTTCCTTCAAGGTGAGCATTTTTACCGCCTTTTTGCTTGCCTCCTTGGCCGTTGCCTCCTCTTGCTGGAATTTAGTAAACTGATCAATCTCAGAGAATATTCTTGGCGTCTCCAAACGAAATTCCCGCGTTTCCTTCGTCCCTGGATGGATCACCCGCACCGCCGTCAGCCTGGGAATGAGTTTTGCCGCTTCTTCGATCTGGAAAAGTCCCTCAGCCTTCAGGTAAGTCCTCGTCCGGTAGAAGTCTTTGGCGATATTAATATCCTTATAATCCCAATATTTTGACCACGATTTACCGCTGTGCTGCAGACGGACGGGGAACCGGTTATTATCTGCATCCGGTTCGCCCAGGTCAACCGTCATGGCACCGCCCTCGGGAAGGGTGAATTTGCGATCCTGCAAGTCCTGGAGGCGCTTGATAAACGGCGCCAGCACCCGGATCTGTTGCCCCAAGTACGCCACTTTCGCCTGAGCGAGTTTCAGGTTCTCCTCTTTTTTGAGGTTTTCCACTGCCTCGCCCTTTTCCATCTCCGCCTCTTTCACCTGACGTTCATAGGTCGAGATTCTTTCATTGTACGCCGTCGTGGTCTCGAAGGCGTCTTTCGGTACCTGTGCGGGCGGCAGCTTTGCCGTCGTCAGTGCGCGCTGCTGGGCGTAGGCGGCTTCGAGGTTTTTTGTATTCTCCCCGTACTGGTAATCGAGACGGCCCTTCAGGTTTTTTATTTCTTGTTTCAGGTCATTCACTTCAGTCACGGCCTGCCTCAGAGAAAGGCTGTCATCTATCACGACCCATTGATCCTGTGTCAATTGCGCCTTCCTCACCAAGTCGTTCCACCGCTGCTCGTTTTCCAATTGGGCGCGCTTAATACGATCTTGTTCCGCTGTCAAGGCTGCCGCCTCTTCCCTTTTGGCTTTCTCCTGCTCCGCCAGGGTTCGGTTGATCCTTTCCGACATCTCCCGCTCCTTCGCGATGCGATCCGCCTCGGCCCAGCTCAGTTCGCCTTTCGCCTTAAGCGCTTGCTCCTCCCGGAAGAGGCGCTGGCGATCCCGATCCCGTTCCAGGGCCAGGGCCTGAGTGTTGAGTTCTTCCAGACGCTTGACGTCGGAGCTTTTCAGGTTGGCCATTTGTTCTCTCAATTCCCGGATCGTTTTCGCATCCTCATCTGCCTTCTTCTGAGCACCTTTGTCTTTCATAAAAGCTTCGATCTGTGGATTGAGTGTGGACGTATCAACTTGGATTATGGTTCTGACACGGACGCAATACGTATTATTCTCAATGGATAGCGCCGAAGTACCCATCGTCCTTGTCTGAAGGATAGCGGATGCCAATTTCGTAATTTCATCTTTTTCCAGTTTGAAATCTTTTACAACTGTAAGGGATGAGATATACACACCCGCTTCTTCGATAGCTTGTTGCTGTGCCTCTAAGACGGCTAATTTTTCGGCCTGTGCTTGGCTCTGGTCTTTTGACGCACACCATTTCGTTTCTTTCTCAAATACCTTAATCTCGGCAAAGGCGGGATATACGGCGCTCAAGGCAACCAAAATGAATACGCAGAGCAGCAGCCAACACCTGTCTTTTTGAACCATAGCGACCGGATCCTCCTTCAATATAATTGCGGTTAAACGCTAACGATTTTAGGATGATTCTTGCGGAAAACGATACAGAAAAATTGGGGGGATATCAAGGGAAAATAAAGATGGAACGCGAACCGATCCGGAGAGGGACGATCCTTAAGGACGCGGATGATGCATGGCGCCTTCCAATTTCTCGTTGCATCGTAACGACGAACCATCTATACAAAGCCGTGGTCCGTCCTTCGCGGAAGGAGGGTCAGATTTGCAGGCATTTTCAACATTCTGCCCCCGGCGAACCGGGGGATGCGGACGGCCGCTGATCGGTTCCAGACAGAGGACGCGGGAAGAAAGTCGGTGGGGAGGGTAGGCATGTCCGAGAAACAACGGTTCGACGATTGGCCGGAACGGTACGACCGCTGGTTCGAGACCCCGGTGGGGAAGGCAGTCCTGAAATATGAAACAGGACTCATTCTGGAACTGCTTCGGCCGGGCCGGGGGGAGCGGATCCTCGACGCCGGCAGACGAAGGTAAAAAATGTATGCAGGTGAATCTCGACAATGTCACCATCGTTCTGAAGGGTCCGAAATTTCCCGGGAATGTCGGCTCGGCGGCCCGTTGCGCCAACAACATGGGGATCGGCAAGCTCATCGTTGTGGGGAACCGGGACCTTGACGATGAAGCGGTCCGCCAGATGGCCACCCACGAATCGAAGGAGATCGTGGACGGGATCTGCCACTTCGACACCCTCGACGAGGCCCTAACAGACTTCTCCTGGGTTGTCGGAACGACGGCGAGAAAGGGGTCGGGGAGGGGGCCCGTCGTCTCCCCGCGCCGGATGGCCGAATCCCTTGTCGGGCTCTCGCAGAAAAACAAAATCGCCCTCCTGTTCGGTCCGGAAGACACCGGCCTCACTAACGACGACCTCCGCTTCTGTCAGAGTGTCGTGACGATCCCCACGGCGGGGTTCAAATCCCTGAACCTCTCCCACGCGGCGATGATCATCTGTTACGAGCTTTTCGTCGCCAGGATGGAAGAAGATATCCCTTTTCTGCCGAAGCTGGCCGGTTCCCGGGAACTCGAGGCGATGTACGCCAAGCTCAAGGAGACCCTCCTGGCGATCGGGTTTTTCCTCCCGGAGAATCCCGACTACTGGATGATGCACATCCGCCGTCTCTTCGCCCGGACGACTCTCCAGGCCCGGGAGGTCAAGATCCTCCGGGGGATCTGCCGGCAGATCGAGTGGTACGGTGACCACAAGGAGCGCAAAAAGGCTTGACTTTCCGCCGTCAAGCTCGTATTTACACAGGAAAAATGGAGACAAAGGCCATGAAAACATTTTCTTTTACCGGCGCAAAAAAGATCGTTTTCGGAAAGGGGAGCTTCGTCTCCCTGCCGGAGCAGCTCGCAGAGCAGAAGGTAGTCCGGCCGCTGGTCGTCCTCGATCGGAACCTGGCGGAGACCGGTTTTCGCGAGAAGGTGTCCGCTCTTCTGGATCAGGCGGGGATGAAATATGCCCTCTACGACAAGACGGAACCGGAGCCCCCGCTGGAACTGGCCGACGAGGGGACGAAGATCGCCCTTAAGAATAAATGCGACGGGGTCGTCGGCATCGGCGGCGGGAGCGCCATGGACCTCGCCAAGGCCATTGCCGTTCTCGCGGCGAACAAGGCCAAAGCCGAGGAGTTCCTGGGCTTGAACCGCGTCCCCGGTCCGGGGCTTCCCAAGATCATGATTCCGACGACCGCCGGGACTGGAAGCGAGGTGACCTTCACCTCCGTCTTTATCCGGAAGAAGCTCAAGAAGAAAGAGGG
>MICJ01000033.1:12041-14871 GCA_001830835.1 Syntrophobacterales bacterium GWC2_56_13
GATAACCTGCGGACGGCGGTCCATGACGGCTCGAACATCGAGGCGCGGGAGGCGATGCTCCTCGGGAGCCTCTATGCGGGACTGGGGCTCGCCAATGCCGGCGTGACGGCGGTTCATTCCCTCTCCTACCCGCTCGGCGGGCGCTACGGGGTTTCCCACGGGCTTGCCAACACGATCATGCTCCCCCGGGTGATGGCATTCAACCTCCCCGGCGCCCTGGAGAAGTTCGTCGACATCGCGGAGGCGATGGGCGAGATCGTCGACGACCTGCCGCTTCGGGAGGCGGCCTATCTCGCCGTGGAGGCGGTGGAGGCCCTGATCGAGGACTGCGGCATCATGACGACGCTCGAAGAGCTGGAGATTCCCGAGAGCGATTTTCCCGAGATGGCGAAGGTGGCGATGACGGTTGCCCGGCCTCTCGCCAACAACCCGTGCAAGATGACGATCGAGGATATGGTCGACATCTACCAGGAGTGCTATTGATCGAAAAAGGGGACAGATCTCTTTTCCCCGGGGAAAATAGATCTGTCCCCTTTTTTAGGGACAAAGGAGGGATGAAATTATGGCCGGTGCGGAACTGATCGGGAAGGAAGAGATCAAGGAGGTCATGGATGTCCTGAAGACGGGCGTTTTTGCCCGCTACGCCTTCGACAAGGAGCGGCAGGGGATCTGGAAGGTGCGTGATTTCGAGACGGCCTTCGCGAAATACTGCGGGGCGCAGTACGCCCTGGGGGTGACCTCCGGTTCGGCGGCCCTCAAGATCGCGCTCACGGCCCTCGACGTGGGACCGGGCGACGAGGTGATCTGCCCCGCCTTCACGTTCATGGCCCCCTACGAGGCGGTCCTCGAGGTGGGCGCGATCCCCGTCATGGTTGACATCGACGACACCCTGAACCTCGATCCGGATGATATCCCGAACAAACTCACGCCGAGGACGAAAGCGGTCATCCCCGTCCACATGTGCGGGGCGCCGGCCAGGATCGATAAGATCATGAAGGTGGCCAAGAAGCACAAGCTCCTCGTCCTCGAGGACAACGCCCAGGGGTTGGGCGCGAGCTTCAAGGGACAGAAGCTGGGGACCTTCGGCCACATGGGGATCTTCAGTTTCGATCATTACAAGACGATCACCACGGGCGAAGGGGGAATGGTCGTCACCAACGACCTCGACCTCTACCACCGCGCGGAATGGTACCACGACCACGGTCACGACCACCTTTCTCCAGTCAGCCGGGCCCTCGACGGGCGGACGATCCTCGGCTTCAATTACCGGATGAACGAGATCCAGGGGGCGATCGGCCTCGCCCAGCTTCGGAAACTGGACCGCGTCATCGCCGCCCAGCGGAAGAACCAGGCGGCGATCAGGGAGATGCTCGCCCCGATCCCCGGCCTGAAATTCCGGGCGGTTCCCGATCCCGAGGGGGAATCGGCGACGTTTCTGGCCTTCAACCTCCCCGCGGAGAAGCGGACGCAGGCCTTCCAGAAGGCGCTCAAGGCCGAGGGGATCGATACGGTGCGCTTCAAGGACAATTTCTGGCACTATGTCCCCAACTGGGAGCACTTCCTAGCCAAGTCCACGGCAAACTCGAAGAAGCACCCTTTTTCCGATCCGAGAAACCGGAAGGCAACCTACGGCCGCAAGGCGATCCCCTACGCGGAGGACATCCTCGGCCGGACGCTCATCATGGGGATCGCCGTGAAGATGCCGGCCGCGAAGATCCGGGCCATCAAGAAGGGGATCGAAAAAGCGGCAAAGACCCTATAGAGTTGGAGTCGGAAAAATGATTGTGGTCACCGGCGGCGCCGGGTTCATCGGGAGCGCCTTCGTTGCGAAGTTGAACGAAGAGGGGCGGGACGACATCGTCGTCGTCGACGAGCTGGGGACGACCGAAAAGTGGCAGAACCTCGTCAAACGGCGTTACGCCGACTATATCCATAAAGACGCCTTTCTCGAGATGGCAGCCGGCGACCGGGTCCCCTTCCCCGTGTCGGCGGCGGTCCACATGGGGGCCTGCTCTTCGACGACGGAGCGGGATGCCGACTACCTCGTGGAGAACAATTTTCACTATACCTGCCGCCTGGCCGACTGGGCGCTGGCGCATGGGGTCCGGTTCATCTATGCGAGTTCCGCGGCGACCTACGGCGATGGCGCGCAGGGGTTTTCCGACGGCGAGGAAACGATCCGGGCGCTTCGACCGATCAACATGTACGGCTACTCCAAGCAACTCTTCGACCTCCGGGTCCTCCGGAACGGGTTTCAGGACCGGGTGGCGGGGGTGAAGTTCTTCAACGTCTTCGGTCCGAACGAGTACCACAAGGGCGAGATGACGAGCGTCATCTTCAAGGCCTTTCACCAGATTCGGGAGACGGGAAAGGTCCGCCTTTTCAAATCCTATAAACCGGAATACGGCGATGGCGGGCAGATGCGTGATTTCGTTTACGTAAAGGACTGCGCGGAGGTCCTCTGGTGGTTCCTGAACCACGGGGAAGTGAACGGAATATTCAACCTTGGGACGGGGAAGGCCAGGACCTGGAACGACCTCATCCGGGCGGTCTTTGCCGCCATGAACCTTCCGCCGCGGATAGACTACATCGAGATGCCGGAGGCGATCCGGGGGCAGTACCAGTACTTCACCGAGGCAAAGATGGAGAAGCTCGGGGCCGCGGGTTGTCCGGTCGCTTTCCGTCCGTTGGAGGAAGCGGTCGGGGATTACGTGAAAAATCACCTCCTCCTGGCCGATCCTTATCTGTAGGGAACTCGGGGACAGATTTCAAATCCGGGGACAGATTTGAAATCTGTCCCCGAAAATAAGGAAAACAGCATGTCCATTCA
>MICJ01000033.1:14911-15754 GCA_001830835.1 Syntrophobacterales bacterium GWC2_56_13
TTTCCCGGAAAGCCGCTCGCCGACCTCTGCGGGAAGCCGATGATCCAGCATGTCTACGAGCGCGCGCTCCGGGTCAATACCGTCTCCTTCGCCGCCGTTGCGACCGACGACGAGAGGATTTTTAATGCGGTTCAGACCTTCGGCGGCCGGGCGGTGATGACCTCCCCCCGCCACCGCTCGGGGACGGACCGGATAGCCGAAGCCGTTGAAACCCTGCATCTTCAGGACGACGACATTGTCGTCAACATCCAGGGGGATCAGCCCCTCTTCGAACCGGGTCAGGTGGACGAGGTGGTCGGGCCTCTCCTGAAGGACGCATCCCTCCCCATGTCCACGCTGATCTACAGGATCGTCCGCGATGAGGAGATCACCCACCCGAACGCCGTCAAGGTTGTCTTCGATCGCAATCACGTCGCCCTCTACTTTTCCCGCGCCACCATCCCCTTCGTCCGCGACCGGGGCCAACGGGCCGACTACTACAAGCACCACGGGATCTATGCCTACCGCCGTGATTTCCTGCGCACCTTCGCCTCTCTTCCCGAAGGCGCCCTGGAGCGTCTGGAGGCGCTGGAGCCGCTCCGGGCACTGGAGCACGGCTACCGGATCAGGGTGGTCGAGACCCGGCACGACTCCGTCGAGGTCGACACCCCGCAGGAGCTGGAACGGGTCCGGCGCCTGATCGCCGGAGAGGAAAAAAATAAGGAAAGAAGATGATCGATATCGAATATCTGCAGAAGATCAGACTGGTGTCCAAGCCTTTCGGACAGTTGATCGTGGCGAACCTCCTCCTTCTTCCCAACTACCACCTCTTCGCGAAAGTGGACATCCGGATCGAGAACATCG
>MICJ01000034.1:0-1702 GCA_001830835.1 Syntrophobacterales bacterium GWC2_56_13
ATCAACGCCCAAGTCCAGGGCATCGTCAAGGGCGCCAAGGTCATCAAACAGGAGTACATGTCCGACGGCACCGTGGAAGTGACCGTCCGGATGCCCATTGCGGGGAATTTCGCCGCTGTGATCATTCCCCGGATCATGGAGAAGAAACAGGTACAGCCGCCCCCGGCAGGGCCGGCAGCGCCTCCGCCAGCACCGGCGCCGGCGCCGGCGCCGGGAGGCGAGGTCTTCACCGGACTTGTCGTGGATGCCCGCGGGATTCAGGCCCGGCCGGCCATGTCCCCCCGGATCATCGATGAAAACGGCAAAGAGATCTACGGTTCCATGAACGTCGAGCGGGAGTACGCCGTCCAGCAGGGGATGAGCGGCTACGCGAGGGATCTGACGGCTGCGCAGAGCAATAGCCGTGTGACCAATAATCCCTTGAGCGTGAAGGGATTGAAAACCGAGGGGGCGGGGCGGTCGGACATCGTGATCGCAAAAGCCGACGCCGAGAAGATCCTTGCCGGCGGAGACAACCTGAGTTTCCTCAAGAAGTGCCGGGTTATGATCGTCCTCGATTGAGTAAAGAAGAACCGATCGGCGGCGTGGATTGGGTTTTTTGAAGGGACCGTAGCGGCCGGCCTCAAGGGACCGCTGCGGTCTTTTCGCATCGCGTCAGGAGGGAGAAAAATTGCCGGGAAGAATCGTCGTCCTGCCGGAGAAACTGACCCATCGCATAGCCGCGGGCGAGGTGGTGGAGAGGCCGGCGTCCATTGTCAAGGAGCTGCTGGAGAATGCACTGGACGCCGGGGCCACGGAGATTGCCGTGGAGCTGGAGAAGGGCGGCTGTCAGTCGATCCGGGTGACCGACAATGGAGAAGGGATAGAGCGCGAGGACGTGGCCCTGGCTTTTGCCCGTTACGCGACGAGCAAGATCGCGGCATTTGAAGACATCTATCTGATCCGTTCCTTCGGTTTCCGGGGAGAGGCCCTTCCCAGCATCGCCTCGATCTCAAGGGTGGAGATGGTGACCCGGCGGGCCTCGTCGCCTGCCGGCACAAGACTGATCATCGAAGGGGGAGAGGAGAAGGAACTCTCGGATGCGGGCTGTCCGGTCGGCACCTCGATCCTGGTCAGCCGGATCTTCGAACCTGTTCCGGTCCGACGGAAATTCCTCAAGGGCGAACCGACCGAACAGGGATGCTGCCTCGATTGGATCGCCCGCCTGGCCCTTGCTCATCCCGGAGTCAAGATGAAGGTGTCTGCAGGCGGCAGGGTGCTCCTTAATGTTCCGGCCGTGAAGGATCTTTCGGAGAGGATTGCCCTCACCCTGGGTCGGGATTTCCGTGGCCAGCTCATCCCGGCGGCGGGAGAAAGGGAGGGCGTGCGGCTGCAGGGATTCGTTTCCAGGCCGGAGTTCACAAGATCCGGCGCCTCCCATATGTACTTCTATGTGAACCGGCGCTTTGTGAAGGATTACCTCCTGAACCACGCGGCAATGACGGCCTATCGGCGGGTGATCGAGAATAGACGCTATCCGGCGGTCGTTCTTGGTCTCGAAGTACCGCCCGGGGAGGCAGATGTGAATGTTCACCCCGCGAAGATGGAGGTCCGTTTTCGGAATCCGCGCGATATCTATGCCCTCATCGTGGAGACCGTCAGCAGCGCAATCGGAGCGGGGTTTCCCCAGGCCCGGGAGGCGGGTGTGGCCGGAGGGGCTGAA
>MICJ01000034.1:1710-4665 GCA_001830835.1 Syntrophobacterales bacterium GWC2_56_13
GGCGGCTTATGCCGCCCGCGTCGAAGAGGCCCTGAGGCGATACCGGGTCTCATCCGGACCGGAAAAACTCTTCTTCAAGGAGGCGCCCGGCCGGGGAAAGGAAATTCCGTCGATGCAGCCGATGCCTGCTGCCGGGGAAGCCTCGACAGAATTGGAAGAGCCGGAGAGGCGGACGCGTTTCTCCGATCTTGTTTATCTCGGTCAGGTGGCGGGGACCTACCTCGTCTTTACCGGCGAGAAAGGGATGGTTCTCGTCGATCAGCACGCCGCTCATGAAAGGATCCTCTTTGAGAAGCTTAGGCGGCGGGAGGCAAAGACGGGGGAGAGGGAGATCGGCCAGCGCCTCCTCATCCCGGAGGTGGTAAGCCTTCCGCCCCGTGATTTCGCCTTCCTCACGGAGTCCGTTCCCGTTCTGGAAGAGGCGGGTATGGAGGTGGAGCCTTTCGGCGGCGATTCCGTCGTAGTCAAGGCCCTTCCCGCCTTCCTTCCCCCCGGGGAAGTGAAGACGCTGATCAGCGACCTGCTCTCCGACTGTGGGGAAGCGGATCGCGATCTCCCCCTGGTTGAAAGACGGGAGAGGATCTTCACCGTCCTGGCCTGCCGGGGGGCGGTCAAGGCGAACCGGACCATGACCTCTCCGGAGGTTTCCGCGCTCTGTCGAGACCTCGATGCCATCTCCCGCGCCGCGACCTGCCCTCACGGACGGCCGGTCGCGGTTCCCGTATCCGTCTTCGACCTGGAGAAGATGTTTAAAAGGAGATAGGAAGTCGCTCATGACCATCTCCGGAAGACCGAGACCCCGCCTGATCGTCATTGTCGGACCCACCGGCGTCGGAAAGACTGCGATGGCTCTGCATCTGGCCGGGCGGTGGGGAGGCGAGATCGTCAGCGCCGATTCGATGCAGGTTTACCGGGGGATGGATATCGGTACGGCGAAGCCGACATCCGATCAGCGGAGACAGATTCCCCATCACCTGCTCGATGTCGTCGATCCGGATGAATCTTTTCACGCCTCCCGGTATTGCGATCTGGCCCGCGGGGTCATCGTCCGCCTGCATGGGGAGAAAAAACCGGTCTTCGTGGTCGGGGGAACGGGACTCTATGTCCGGGCGCTCTTGGGGGGTCTGATCGACGGACCGGGGAGGGATGAGACCCTCAGGCAGGAGCTGAAGGAGGAGATGGAAAGGTCGGGGAAAGGCTGCGTTTACGGGAGACTCCTGAAGAGTGATCCCCGGGCGGCCGCCCGGATCAATCCCCATGACGGCGTCCGGATCGTCCGCGCTTTGGAGATCCTGGAACTGACGGGGCGATCCATCGTCGATCATCAGGATGACCACCGTTTCCGGGAGCGGCCCTACGAGGCCCTGATGATCGGACTGATGCCGGACCGGGAGCAGCTGCAGGCGGGAATCGACCGCAGGACGGAGCGGATGATCGCCGACGGCTTTGTGGAGGAGGTCCGCGGCCTTCTCGAGAGGGGCTATGACGGATCCCTCAAATCCATGCAGTCGCTGGGTTACCGGCACCTCGTCGCCTGCCTTGCAGGACAGACCGACCTGGAGGAGGCCGTCCGCCGCATTAAACGAGATACGCGTCGCTACGCGAAGCGGCAGATGACTTGGTTTGCCGCCGAGAGGGAGATCAACTGGCTTGCCCCGGACGATTGCTTTGCGGCGGTGGAGATGGTCGGCCGTTTCCTGGACGAAAGATGAAGAGAGAGCTTTGAAAATCATGCTCCCTCCGCACGCTGGAGATTTGGGGACAGATTTGAAATCTGTCCCCAAATCTCCAATGCGTGCTTCCGGGACATGATTTCCAAGTTGCGCAAAGGTCTCGAAGAGTTCGTACGGGATGCTCTTCCTTAAAGAGCGGTGAAATTTCTTGACTTCAAAAGGCTATGAAGATATGGAATACTGTGAAGATGGAGGGGAAAATAGCTTTTTGATACGGGGAGTTCTTACAGAAAGGAGAAGGTAATGATGGGCCGAGTGAAATCCATGAACATGTTTCGGTTCCTGCTGTTGGTGGCCGTAAGCGTCCTCATGATATCCTGCGGGCCGAAGCCGCAGCAGCCCCTGAGCCAGCTCGACACCCCGGAACATCACACCTTTACCGGTATCCGGTTGCTCGACCAGGAAAAATTTGCCGATGCGGGGCGCGAATTCGAACTTGCCCTGAGATTGGATCCGCGTCATTCGAGGGCCCACGCCGGCGCCGGTCTGGTCAAGGCCTACCAGGGGGATTTCAATGGCGCATTTGAGTCCCTCAAGCAGGCGGAGAAGCACGCCCGGAGTGATGATGAGAAGGTCTTTGTCCTGGTGGGCTATATCCGTGCGAATACCGTAAGCCATGCGGCGTGTCTGCATATCGGGACCTCATGCAAGCCCGATGACGCCTGGGTAAAATACTCGAAGGATGCTTTCGATCAGGCGGTTGCCATCGATCCCAAGGCTGCCTCCCCCTATTACTTTATGGGCGAGTGCTATCTGACGGCGCTGGATCTGGATCAGGCCGGCCGGTTGTTCAGCCGGGTCCTGGACATGAATAGAGAGCACGTCGGCGAGGCTGACCGCCGGTGGAAACTGGTGCAGAAGATCCAGCGGGCGATGCCGGGAACCGTAACGGGGAAAAAGATCGCCCTGGTCGAGCGGATCACCCGGGCGGATGTGGCAGCCCTCTTCATGGAGGAGTTGAAGATCGACACCCTTTACGCCAGACGGACGCCTAAAAATTTCGATACGGCGTTCAAGGATCCGGAAAGGGCGCGGACGGCCGCCTCCCGATTGGTCACAGCAACGGATATCGCCGACCATCCGCTCAAGGCGGATATCGAGGGGATCCTCCGGATCGGGACGCGGGGCCTCGAGGTCTATCCGGACGGGACCTTCCGGCCCGACGAGCAGATTGACCGGGCGACCTATGCGATGATGATCGAGGACATCCTCATCAAAGTGG
>MICJ01000034.1:4720-5881 GCA_001830835.1 Syntrophobacterales bacterium GWC2_56_13
TCTGCGGTCCGATCTCCCCTATTTCAATGCGGTGATGGTGGTGACCTCGCGGGGGATCATGGAGGCGAAGGATATCGTAACCGGGGAATTCGCACCGCTTCATCCGGTTGGGGGCGCAGATGCGTTGCTTGTGATCCGCAAGATCAGGGAAGAATTGCGATTTTAGGGGATGGAATTGATCAAGGGCTTGCGGCGGGGATAGGCGGCGCGGTTAAAGGAACGCCGGCCCGGTCGTAGGCCCTTTGATTTTGTCAATGGAGAGGATGGATGGGTAAAGACGCGTTGACCAAGGTTTATGAACCCCGGGAAGCGGAGCTTAGATGGTATCAGCACTGGCTGGATCATGATTTTTTCCGTGCGGCCGACAGAAGCTCGAAAAGGCCGTTTTCCATCGTCATTCCCCCGCCGAACGTGACGGGGATGCTCCATATGGGGCATGCCTTGAACAATGTCCTGCAGGACATCATCGTCCGTTACAAAAGGATGCAGGGGTACAATGCCCTCTGGATGCCGGGGATGGACCATGCCGGGATTGCGACGCAGAATGTCGTCGAGCAGGAGCTGGCGAAGGAGGGGCTCACGAGGCACGATCTCGGCCGGGAGAAGTTCATCGAGCGGGTGTGGGAGTGGAAGGCCAGATACGGCGGGGTCATCATCCATCAGCTCAAGCGTCTCGGCTGCTCCTGCGACTGGTCGCGCGAACGCTTCACCATGGATGAAGGCCTTTCCCGGGCCGTTCGAGAGGTTTTCGTCCGCCTGTACAACGACGGTCTCATCTACCAGGGGGACTACATCGTCAACTGGTGTCCCCGCTGCCGGACCGCCATCTCCGATCTGGAGGTCGAGTACAGTCAGCGGGAGGGGCATCTCTGGAGCATCCGCTATCCCTTCGCCGGGGGCGGAGGGGGAATCGTCGTGGCCACGACCCGACCGGAAACCATGCTGGGGGATACTGCGGTGGCAGTCAATCCGAACGATGATCGGTACCGGGAACTGCTCGGGAAGGAGGTCATCCTCCCCCTCGTCAACCGGAGGATCCCCGTTATAGCCGACGATTATGTCACGATGGAATTCGGTTCGGGCGCCGTCAAGATCACTCCGGCCAGCGATCCCAACGACTTTGCCATGGCGGAACGACACAATCTCCCGATCGTCAGGATC
>MICJ01000034.1:5943-10753 GCA_001830835.1 Syntrophobacterales bacterium GWC2_56_13
GCCGTATACGCACAATATCGGCCAGTGTTACCGGTGCAAGACCGACATCGAGCCGGCCGTCTCACGGCAGTGGTTCGTCCGGATCGCGCCCCTGGCAAAAGAGGCGATCGCCGCGGTGGTTACGGGAAAGACCCGCATCGTTCCGGCCGTGTGGGAGGCCACCTATTTCGAGTGGATGAACAACATCCGCGACTGGTGCATCTCGCGGCAGATCTGGTGGGGCCACCGGATTCCCGTCTGGAACTGCGAAGGGTGCGGAAAGGTGATCGTCTCCTCGCAGGATCCCGACCGGTGTCCCGTCTGCGGCGCCGTCTCGCTCCGGCAGGAGGAAGATGTCCTCGACACCTGGTTCAGCTCCGGTCTCTGGCCCTTCTCGACATTAGGGTGGCCCGAGAACACCGACGCGCTTAAAACGTTCTATCCCACCTCCCTGCTCGTGACCGGGTTCGACATCCTCTTCTTTTGGGTCGCCCGGATGATGATGATGGGGCTCTACGTCATGAAAGAGGTCCCCTTCCGGGAGGTCTATCTCCATGCCCTCGTCCGGGACGAGAACGGCGAGAAGATGAGCAAATCGAAGGGAAACAGCATCGACCCCCTCGAGATGATGGACCGCTTCGGGACGGACGCCTTCCGGTTCGCGCTGGCTGCCTTCACGGCGCAGGGGCGGGATGTCCGGATGTCGGAAGAGAGGATCGAAGGCTACAAGTTTTTCATCAACAAGATCTGGAATGCGGCCCGGTTTTCGCAGATGAACCTGGAGGATTACCCCGCCGATCACGCCGTCCGCCCGGAGGATGAATCGATCGCCGACCGCTGGATCCGGGCGAGGCTGACGAGGACCGTCGCCGAGGTGATCCGGGGGCTGAATGAATACCGCTTCAACGACGCCTCGGCGGCTGTCTATCAGTTCGTCTGGCATGAACTGTGCGACTGGTATCTCGAACTGATCAAACCCGTTTTCTACGGCGAGTGGGACGCCGCCGGGAAGCGGGCGGCCCAGAAGACCCTCCTCGATGTCCTCGCGGCGTCGCTCAAGCTGCTCCATCCCTTCATGCCCTTTGTCACCGAGGAGATCTGGCAGGCTCTAATTGCGGACGGGAGATCCATCATGGTGAGCGATTTTCCCACGGCGGACGAGGCCTTCCCGGATCCCGAGGCGGAAAGGGAGATGGGGCTCATCATGGAGGTGATTACCCGGATCCGGAACATCCGCGGGGAGATGAATGTGGCGCCGTCCCTGAAACTGAAGGCGACCCTCGCCGCGCCCGATGAGTCCCTGAAGGCGGTCCTGGAGAAGGGAAGGGTCTACATGACGAGCCTGGCCAATCTGGAGACCCTGACCGTGACCGGAGAGATGACGGAACCGAAGGGAGCGGCCACGGCGGTGGCCGGCCCGGTCCGTGTCTACGTTTTTCTCGCCGGCGTGATCGATTTCGCAGGAGAGAAGGGCCGTCTGCAGAGGGAGATCGCGAAGATCGAGAAGGATCTGGCCTTTGTTGCGAAGAAACTGGCCAATCCGGACTTCCTGGCGAAAGCGGCGGAGGCGGTTGTCAAAAAGGAACAGGAGAAGGCCCGGGGGCTCGGGGAAAAGCAGGCCGCCCTCGATGCGGCCCTGAAGAGGCTGGCGGTCCTTGCGGGGGAAAATAGTGCTGAGTGCTGAGTAACGAGTGCTGAGTAACGAGCAAGGGTATCTTGCACTCAGCACTCAGCACTTGGTTTTCAGATAGAGGAATAGATCATGTTGCCTCGACATCTACTGACAAAGTTGATCCGGACGGCCCTCGATGAGGACATCGGGGCGGGGGACGTCACAACCGGGGCGGCGCTCCGGGGCGATGAGGCAGGACACGCCCAGGCAACGGCCAAGGTGGAGATGGTCGTGGCCGGGATCGACGTCTTCGGGGAGGTTTTTCTGGCGTTCGATCCCGCTCTGAATTTTACGCAGCGGCGGCGGGACGGAGAAAAGGCGCAGAAGGGGGATCTCCTCGCAGAGATTTCCGGGAGTCTCGCGTCGATTTTAACCGCCGAGCGGGTGGCCCTGAACCTCTTCCAGCGGATGTGCGGGATCGCCACACTGACCCGGCGCTATGTCGATCAGATCGAAGGAATGCCTGCAAAAATCCTGGATACCCGGAAGACCGTTCCCGGTCTCCGGATCTTAGACAAGTACGCCGTCCGCGTGGGCGGAGGATACAATCACCGTTTCGCCCTCTATGACGGCGTCCTGATCAAGGACAACCACATCAAGGCAGCCGGCGGCATCGGTCCGGCCGTGCGGCGGGTCCGCGAGCGCATCCCCCACACGCTGAAGATCGAAGTTGAGGTGAAAAACCTGTCGGAGTTAGAAGAGGCTCTGGCCGCCGGGGCGGACGCGGTCATGCTCGATAACATGGAACTTGCAGAGATGGCCGCGGCGGTAAAGCGGGTCGGGGGAATGATTCCCCTGGAGGCCTCAGGGAATATGACCCTGGAAAGGGTCCGGGAGGTGGCGGCCACCGGTGTGGATCTGATTTCGGTGGGCGCCCTGACCCATTCCGTGGCGGCGGCGGATATCTCCCTCAACGTGATCCAAGTGGAGAGCCGGCCTTCGTGAGCGACCCGATGGGGCGATAGCAGTACGCAAAATGAAATTCGACGCAAAGGCCTTGCAGTCGCGTCTGGCCGGGAAGATGATCGGTTGCCGGCTCCACTTCTTCCCGACAGTCGATTCGACGAACCGGGTTGCCCTCAGATTCGCGCGGGAAGGCGCGCCTGAGGGGACGGTCGTTCTCGCCGACCGCCAGACCGCCGGGAGGGGCCGTCTGGACAGGATATGGCAGTCGCCGCCCGGTTGCAACCTGTATATCTCCATCCTGCTCCGCCCGGCGATAGCGCCGGCGGAAGCCCCGCAGATTACCCTCATGTCGGGAGTGGCGGTGGCGGAGATGCTCTCCCTGCTTTGTCCTGCAGGCGTGGGGCTCAAATGGCCGAACGATGTCCTGGTCCGGGGACGGAAAATCTGCGGAATCCTGACGGAGCTGAGGATAGCCGGAAGGGCGGTCGAGGCGGTTGTGGTGGGGATCGGGGTGAACGTGAACATGGCGGGGGCCGATTTTGATCCGGCATATCGCGAGACCGCAACATCGCTCAGCCAGGAGACGGGACAGACGCATTCCCGTGAAGATTTGGCGTACCTGCTGTGCGAGCGGTTCGAACAGTGGTATGAGACTTTCCTGCGCGAGGGATTCGCGCCGGTGAGGGAGGGATGGCTTGCCCGTTCGGAGATGGCGGGAAAGCGCGTTCGGGTCCATTTCCGGGATGAGGTGCAGGAGGGGGTAGTCGCAGGCATCGACCACGATGGGGCGCTCCTGCTCGCCGACGCTCTCGGCGCTATCCGGCGGATAACGGCCGGCGACGCCAGTATAGTGAAATGAGGGGTTGAACCATGCTTCTGGTCATTGATGTGGGAAACACCAATACGGTGATCGGCCTCTATGACGGAGAGGATCTGGTCCACGACTGGCGGATCAGAACCGTCAGCAATCACACCGTTGATGAATACGGAATGCTCATCCTTAACCTCTACAAGAACAGCAGGATCAGTTCGAAGGCCATCAGGGACATCATCATCTCCTGCGTCGTGCCGCCGATGTTGGACATCCTCGAACCCCTCTGTCAGAAATATTTCAACATCAAACCCCTCATCGTCGGACCCGGGGTAAAGACGGGGATGCCCATTCTCTACGACAACCCCAGGGAGGTGGGAGCAGACCGCATCGTCAATGCGGTGGCCGCCTATGAGAAGTACCGGCGGGAGATGATCATTATCGATTTCGGCACCGCCACAACCTTCGAATACATCTCGCCGAAGGGGGAATACATGGGGGGCTGCATCGCTCCGGGGATCATGATCTCAAGCGAGGCTCTGTTCGAGCGGGCGGCCAAGCTCCCCCGGGTGGAACTTAGCAAGCCCAGCACCGTCATCACGAAGGATACGGTGAGCGGGATGCAAGCGGGGATCATGTACGGCTATGCGAGCCTTGTGGACGGGATCGTCGAGCGGATGAAGGCCGAGATCGGATCCGAGCCGCTCGTCGTGGCGACCGGGGGCCTCGCGAACCTGATTGCCGGGGTCGCGAAGCATATCGATGTGGTTGACGAGATGCTTACCCTCGAGGGATTGCGCATCATCTTCATGAGGAACAGGCCGAACCTCTGAAAAAACTCCTTACTTCTCACTCCTTTATCCGGCGGCGGGAACGGTAATGTTGACGAACCATGAGAAGCAGTAATGCTGAATGTAGGCTTGACAGGCGGGATTGCCAGCGGGAAATCGACCGTTGCCCGGATGCTGAAGGAAAAGGGCGCCATCCTCATCGACTTAGATGAGTTGGCCCATGCCGTCCAAAAGCCGGAAGGGCCTGTCTGGATGGAGATTGTCCGCCGCTTCGGTCAGGATATCCTCCAGGCGGACCGAACGATCGACCGTCGTAAGCTGGGCGCTGTCGTCTTTGCCGATCGGGCGAAACTGGATCTGCTCAATCGCCTCGTCCATCCGGCCGTTCTCTCGGAGTGGCAAAGGCAGATAGAGGAGATCCGGAAGACGCGGCCGGATGCCATCGTCCTGTCCGACATTCCGCTGCTCATCGAGGCCGGTCTAATGCCGATGGTGGACGTGGTCCTCCTCGTTTATCTTTCCCCGGAAGAGCAGATCCGGAGGCTGATGGCGCGCAACGGTTACAGCCGGGAGGATGCCGGGATACGGCTCGCTTCGCAGATGCCCATCGGAGAGAAGATCCCCCATGCCGACTTCGTCATCCGTAATGAA
>MICJ01000034.1:10813-11360 GCA_001830835.1 Syntrophobacterales bacterium GWC2_56_13
CGCAGCGGCGTCGATCGGAAACCGGCTGATTAAGGTGTGAGATCTCTCAACCTCCTTGTCTGCGCCCCGCTGCATGCATTTTTTCTCCCCGCATCTTCGGACAAGTGGCCGGCGACGAGGCAGGAGACGAATAAGCCGGGACCCGACCGGAAGGCAGCGGCATTAGAGCTTATCCTCAAGACAAGAGCATTCTGGATGTCGGCGGTTGCGTTTGCCGCCAACATGTTTGCCTACTCATCCTTGACGGTTCATTTGATTGTAATGCTGCAGGAAAAGGGGTTTTCGATTGACAACGCGGTCTGGCTCGCGGCGCTCATCGGTCCCATGCAGGTCTTGGGGCGTATTGGAGAGTTCACTATCGGCTCGCGTTACCGCGCGCAGCAGGTCGCTTTCTTCGCTTTGGCGCTGCTGCCGATAGCGCTGATCGGCTTTAACTTCGCCGGTTCAGCGTGGGGAATGGTTGTCGTCTTCGTGGCAATCTGCAGTTCGAGCAATGGGATCATGACCATTGCCCGCGGAATTATGCCGGCGACGATCTTTGGGAGTG
>MICJ01000035.1 GCA_001830835.1 Syntrophobacterales bacterium GWC2_56_13
CAGTTTTGTCATAGCAGAATCTCCTTCTCCCATCCTATACGCAGTTTGCGGCCATTCCGCGGCAGGCCGCTCCCAGCAGAGCTGCTTGGGGATTCATCATCACACGGACCGGGATGCCTTCCATGAGCCCCGACATCCGGCCCTTGCGGCGGAAGGCTTCCATGAGTGGTCCGCTTTACAGGGCTGGAGTAATATTGTACCATATGTTACGTTAAAGTTCTGCCAAAAGGTGCGGGGCCTTCGTCAAGCTGTTCATTTATAGTCCCAGGGGGGCGCAGCATAGAAACGACGGCATGTCTAATACGGCATTCCCATGAGGCATTTCAATGAGGTTGTTGTCCTCTGTCAGTTCTGGTATTATTGAGACGTGTACGAACGGGCCATCGGTTTCAGCTAGCGGGGAAAAATCATGGTGCGCCCGCCAGGACCCAATGCCCCAGCCTTCCCGGCCGGAAAAGAGAGGTTGCCATGAAGTCCCTCTATTTTATCCTCGGCTTCACCCTGCTTCTCGTCGCTGCCGTTCCCGAGGATGCACACCACACGTCCCGGCGTGAAGCCATGGTCGGGTCGCAGATCGCGGCGCGGGGCGTGACCGACCCGGCCACGTTGCGGGCCATGGGAACCGTAAAGCGCCATCTCTTTGTCCCGGAAGCCTCTCTCGCTGACGCCTACGACGACAGGCCTCTCCCCATCGGTTATGGTCAGACCATCTCTCAGCCTTTCATCGTGGCCTATATGACCGAAATCATTCACCCCCAACAAGACCACCGGGTGCTGGAGATCGGCGCCGGCTCCGGGTATCAGGCGGCTATTCTGGCCGAAATCGTTCGGAATGTCTATACGATGGAGGTCATTCCCGAACTGGGACGCGCAGCCCGAGAGCGCCTGCGGAAACTGGGCTGCCGGAACGCAGAGGTCCGGATTGCCAACGGCTACGACGGATGGCCGGAACAGGCGCCCTTCGATGCCATCGTCGTCACCGCCGCGGCCGAATATATCCCCCCGCCATTGCTGAAACAACTGAAGGACGGAGGCCGGATGGTCATCCCCATCGGATCGCCCTTCCTGGTCCAGACGCTGATGCTCGTGGAAAAAAAGGGAGCGCAGATCACGACGACCCAGCTCATGCCGGTCCGCTTCGTCCCGTTCCGGGGAAGCCCCTGATGGCCATCGACGTCCCCAGGCTTCGCCTCCATCTTGCCCTGGCCATGATCTCGGCAGCGGTGATCGCCTATCAGATAGCGCTCATGCAGATCCTCTCTGTGGTCCAGTGGCATCATTTCGCCTACATGATCATCGCCGTCGCCCTCCTCGGTTTCGGCGCCGCCGGCGCCTGTCTCTCCCTCCTGCGGCCCTGGCTGATGATACACTTTGCCTCGCTGCTGCCCCTTGCCATGGTCCTCTCCGGGGCGGCCATGGCCCTGATGACGGGAATCGCTCAGAGTTCGTGGGTGCGTTTCGATTCCCTGCTCCTCTTCACCGGCATATCCCAGCTTCTCAGGCTCCTGCTCACCTATTGCCTCTATTTTCTCCCCTTCTTCCTGGCGGCGCTGGCCATCGGCATGATCTTCGTACATGCCGCCGGCGACATCGGCAGGCTCTACTTCTGGAATCTGACCGGCTCCGGTGCGGGGGGCGCGGCCATGACCGGCCTGCTCTGGCTCTTCCCGCCGCCCATGCTTCCCGGCCTTGTCGCCCTGCTGGCCATCGCCGCGGCCATGCTTGTCCTTCCCGAAGGTCGGCACGGGCCTGTCTTCTCCCGGAAGGTGATCGGCGGTGCAGGCATATTGCCGCCTACGGAAGGATGCGCAGCCGAGCAGCACTCCGGAGCGCCGGGGAGGCATCCCCCTAAACGATGGCGGAGATTGCTCATCGTCGCCGCCCTTCTTTCCGGCCTAACTGCCGTTTTTTCCCTGATCCGTCCCCCGGTTCTGATCCTCTCCGAATTCAAGGGGCTGAGCCGGGCCCTTCATCTGCCCGACGCCCGGATAACCCATGAGCGGAGCAGCCCCTATGGTCTCATGCAGATCTTCTCGTCGCCGGCGCTCCGTTATGCGCCGGGTCTGAGCCTCACTTATCAGGAGCGGATCCCGGTGAGAAAGTCCGTGTTCAACAACGGGGAGTGGTTCGGGGCGGTCGTTCCCCGGCAGGAAAAGGAGCAGGAAACGTTCCTGGACTATACGACCGGCGCCCTCCCCTATGTCCTGGAAACCCGACGCCGCGTCCTGATCCTCGATGCGGGTACGGGCAGCCTTATTTCCCAGGCCCTCAGCCGGGGAGCACTGCAAATCACAGCGGTGGAACCCCATCCCGCAATCCTCTCCTTCCTCAGCAGCGAGCTGGCCGGGGAAACGGGCGACCTCTTTCATCACCCGTCCGTCTCGATCCGCAACCTCTCTTCCCGGACCTTTCTCTTTCTGGACAAGTCTCAGTATGATCTGATTTTGCTCCCCACCATAGACGCTTTCGGCGGCGCTTCCGGCCTGCAGGCCGTCCGCGAACAGTATCTCCTGACCCGGGAGGCCTTCCGGCAGATCTGGCGGAAGCTGACCCCGCGCGGGGTGATCAGCATCACCTGCTGGATGGATTATCCTCTCCGCCATCCCCTGAAGATCCTGGCCACGTTGGCGGAGGTCCTCGAAGAGGAGGGCATCGGGAATATCCGGGATCACCTGGCCGCCGTCCGAGGCTGGGGAACGGTCACGATCCTTGCAAAGAAAACCCCTTTGCATACTGCCGAGACTGAGAAGATCAGACGCTTCTGCAGGATTCTCCTTTTCGATCCCGCCCTTCTTCCCGGTCTGCGGACAGCGGAGCGGATGCGGTTCAACGGCCTGCAGGACGGGCGTTTTTTCCTCTATCTGGACGCGATCCTCTCTCCGTCACGGGAGCGGTTCTATGCCGATTACGCATTCAACATCCGCCCGGCCACCGACAACCGCCCCTATTTTTCCCAGTTCCTCCGCTGGCGGAGCATCCCGGACCTGGCCGGGCTTTACGGCGCCCGCACCTTTCCTTTTCTCGAAGCGGGTTATCTGCTCGTCCTGCTTACCCTGCTTCAGGTCGTGATCATTGCCGTGATCCTGATCATGCTGCCCCTTCATTTCCTCCGCCGTGAGGGCGAATGCCGGATAAGCGTCCTCCTCTACTTCAGCGGCCTTGGCATCGGCTACATGTTCGTGGAGATCGTCCTGATCCAGCGCTTCCTCCTCTATTTCGGGAACCCCATTTATGCGGCGGCCGCGGTGATCAGTTGCATGCTGGTCTGCTCCGGCATCGGCAGCCTCCTCTCGGCGCGCTGGATCAGAAAAAGAGTACACGCGCTGACCGTCTTTACTCTGATTATCCTCCTCATTCTCCTCCATTCCCTGCTCCTGACGCCGGTCCTGCAGTCAACCATTGCCCTGCCGCCGGCCGCCAAGATCATCTTCTCCCTCCTTCTCATCGCCCCCGCCGCCCTGGTCATGGGCATGCCCTTTCCCCTGGGCATCCGCCTGCTGACAGGGACAGCAGATCAGGATATCCCCTGGGCCTGGGGAATCAACAGTTGCCTCTCTGTTGTCAGCGCGGCCCTCGCTACGGTCGTCGCCGTGGAGCTGGGTTTTGTCTGGGTGATGGTCCTGGCGGCCGTTGCCTACTGCATTACCTTTTTAGGGGGGTGGACAGGACTGCTCCGGCCGGAAGCCTTCCGGAGATTTTCCTGATGATCGGGAAAGAAGCGCCGCTCAGGCGCTGATGCCTCGGTTGGTCGACGACAACATCTGCCTGAGTTCCTCCCCCTGCACTACTTCCTTCTCTGAAAGGAGATGGGCCAACTCATCCAGAACTTG
This sequence comes from Syntrophobacterales bacterium GWC2_56_13, assembly GCA_001830835.1. Lineage (GTDB taxonomy): Bacteria > Desulfobacterota > Syntrophia > Syntrophales > UBA5619 > JAKAFS01. Next base: position 3,831 of record MICJ01000035.1, read on the forward strand.
CCTCCGCTCCGAAAGGATTTTCCGCACCCTTTGATGAGTCTGTTCCATCACGGCGGAGATTTCTTCATCAATCTGGGTCGCCTTTGTTTCGCTGTAGGTTTTATTGGGAGTATAGTTTTCCGGGAGGAACATTGGCTGACGAGCGGACTCATAAGTCACCAGTCCCAGACGATCGCTCATGCCATATTCCGCGACCATGGACCGGGCAATGACTGTTGCCCGCTGCAAGTCATTTTGCGCCCCCGTGGATATTTCTCCGAAAACCAGTTCCTCCGCCACCCTCCCCCCTAAGAGGACGGCCAGCCGGTCCAGCAACTCGGGGCGCGTCATCAAGTAGCGATCCTCCGTAGGCTGTTGCTGGGTATATCCGAGAGCTGCAATCCCGCGGGGAATAATGGATATCTTGTGCACCGGATCCGCATGTTTGACGGATTCAGCCACAATGGCATGTCCGGACTCATGAAAGGCCACAATTTCCTTCTCCTGAGGATTCATCACCCGGTTCTTTTTCTCCAGCCCGCCCACCACCCGGTCGATAGCCGCATCGAACTCCGCCGCCCCGACCGTTTCCTTGTCTTTCCGCGCAGCCAGCAGGGCCGCCTCATTGACGAGGTTCGCCAGGTCAGCTCCGGCAAAGCCCGGAACGAGACCGGCAATCTTATGGAGATCTACGTCGGGACCCAAGAGGACTTTCCGGGAATGGATTTTCAAGATGGCTTCTCGTCCATTGATATCCGGGCGGTCTAACATGACCTGACGATCAAACCTCCCCGGACGCAGCAAGGCAGGATCGAGGATTTCCGGACGGTTGGTGGCAGACATGATGATGACCCCCTTATTCGATTCGAATCCATCCATCTCCACCAGGAGTTGATTGAGTGTCTGCTCTCGTTCATCATTTCCGCCAAAGACAGCCACTCCCCTGGCTTTCCCCAGCGCGTCCAGTTCATCGATGAAGACGATGCAGGGGGCCTGACTGCCGGCTTGAGAGAAAAGATCGCGCACGCGGGATGCTCCCACGCCGACAAACATCTCCACAAACTCCGACCCGCTGATGCTGAAGAAAGGCACTTTTGCCTCCCCGGCCACCGCCCGGGCAAGAAGGGTTTTGCCGGTTCCCGGCGGGCCAACCAGAAGCACCCCTTTGGGGATCCTCCCTCCCAGTTTCTGAAATTTTGCCGGATTCTTCAAAAACTCCACTACTTCCTGGAGCTCTTCTTTGGCCTCATCGATGCCCGCCACATCGGCGAAGGTCACCATCGTCTCATTCTCGGCAAAAAGCTTGGCCTTGCTCTTGCTGAAGGACATCACGCCCATCCCCGGCCCCATCTTTTTCATGGCATACCGCCAGATCAGGAACATGATGCCGAGGGGGAGAATCCAAGAGAGAATACTGCCCAGCAATTTACTCTCATAGCGTCCGGAGTAATCGATCTTATGTTCATCCAGCTCCTTGACCAGGTTGGGATCATCCACCCGCAGCGTAGTGAACGCCTGCTCCGGCTTTTTTTCCAATCCCTTGAGCGTGCCATTGATATTTTCCGGGCCGATAATCACTTTTGTCACATTACCGGCGACGAGGTTCTGTTTGAATTGGCTGTAGGGAATCGTCTCCACCTTGGGAGAAAAAAAGTATTGTTGCAGATAGGTAATCAAAAGGAAGGTGATCAGGAAATACCAGATACTGAAATGCGTCTTGGGGGGCAAGGCACCCTTTTTCTTCTGCGTGTCCCCGGAAGCAAATAGCGCACGAAACCTCTCCTTTAAATCTTCCAGTGGCGCTTTCCCCCCATTTGCCGTCATATTCGTCTCCATCTTTTAATGATTCAATCGCCGATAAAACACCTTTTTCACCACTTCCGACGTGAAGATGTAAAGGATCATAATCAGGCCGAGGATCAGGAGAAAAGACGTAGGCAGGGTTACTAATCCGAATATCCTGCCCAGGGGCGTAAAGGGAAGGATAAGCGCGGCTATCGCCACGGCCAGGGTGGCGATGAGCAGTTGGTTCCCCGGCCGGCTCTTGTAGAAAGGCCTGCGGCTGCGGATGACCAGCACAATGATGGCGGCGGAGGCGACCGATTCCATGAACCATCCCGTCCGGAACTGCTCCGGCGTGGCATGGAGAAGGAGCAGCAGCACCCCAAAGGTCAGATAATCGAAGACCGAACTGACCAGCCCGAAGGCGAACATGAATTTCCGGATAAAGACAATATCCCAGCGCCGGGGGCGATTCACCATTTCAACGTCCACCTGATCCGTGGCAATCGTCATCTCGGGAAAATCCGTCATCAGATTGGTCAACAGGATCTGCTTGGGCAACAGGGGGAGAAAGGGCAGGAAAAGGGAGGCGCCGGCCATGCTGAACATGTTGCCGAAATTTGCGCTGGTGGACATAAAGACGTATTTCAGGGTGTTGGCAAAGGTCGTTCTGCCTTCCTGCACGCCTTGCACGAGCACTGCCAGATCCTTTTCCAGGAGCACGATATCCGCCGCTTCTTTGGCCACATCCACCGCCATGTCAACGGAAATTCCGACGTCCGCCGCATGCAGGGCGGAGGCATCATTGATGCCGTCCCCCATGTAACCCACGACATGCCCCGCTTTGCGCAAGGCCAGGATAATGCGTTCTTTCTGGTTAGACTCCACTTCCGAGAAGATGTCCGTCTCCGCTACCTTCCGCAAGAGAGCGCTATCGCTTATTTCCCGCAGTTCGCCGCCCGTAAGGATTCTCGCCTCCGGCATGCCTACATCCCGGCTCACCTTGGCGGCCACGAGACGATTGTCGCCCGTAATAATTTTCAGCGCCACACCCAGCTTTTTGAGGCGGTCAATCGTTTCGGCAATGTCTTTTTTCGGCGGATCGAAGAAAAGCACAAAGCCGAGGAAGGTCATGTCCTGCTCCTCACCTTTGCCGATGACGGATGCCGTTCCCATTTCCCGGTAAGCCAGACCAATCAGCCGCAAACCCTGAGCGCTGAGCGTCTCGTATTGATGAAGGATCTGCGGGGTAACCGCAGCAATATCTACCGTATGCCTGGCGGGGGTTTCCGCCAGAGAACAATCCGCCAGCACCTGGGGCAGGGTCCCTTTGGTGATCATGACATGGGCGCCGTCATGCCTCACCAGGATGCTCAAACGCTTGCGGATAAAATCATAGGGGACCTCATCCGCCTTTTCGTATCCGGAGACATCCGGTTGCTTATGGGACCGAATCGCTTCATCGATGGGATTTGCAAAGCCCTTTTCAAATAAGGCATTCAAATAGGCGTGCAGGAAGACCCGGTCGCTGGCATGGCCGTCAAGATCCAAAGCCGAATGCAGACGCACTGATCCTTCCGTCAGGGTTCCTGTCTTATCGGAACAGAGGACATCCATGCTCCCGAAGTTTTCTATGGACGCCAGCCGCTTGACAATGACCTTATTCTGGGCCATTTTTTTGGCGCCGTGGGCCAGGTTGATGCTGATAATGGCCGGCAGCAGTTGCGGCGTCAGCCCGACCGCCAGCGCCAGGGAAAAAAGGAAGGCTTCAAGAACGGGCCGGTGGAAGTAGACATTCACGGCAAAAATAACGATCACCAGCGATAGGGTCACTTCGAGCAGGAAAAAGCCGAATCGGCGGATGCCATGTTCAAATTCCGTTTCCTGGGGTTTCAGTTTCAGCCGTTCCGAGATTTTCCCGAATTTCGCCTGCTTGCCCGTGTAAACAGCCACGGCACGGGCGGTGCCGCTGATGACATGGGTCCCCATGAAGAGGCTGTTGGTGCGCCCGGCGAGCGGCGTTTCCGACGGCAAGAGAGCAGCTTCCTTCTCGACGGGGTAGGTTTCACCCGTCATGGTCGCCTCATCAACAAAGAGGTCCCGTGATTCCAGAATCAGGCAATCGGCGGGCGATACATTCCAGAAGGCTGGTGTCTGTTGAATCATAGGGTCACTTACTTATGGGTGAGATGGAGTCATACATTTTACAATAAACATCTCCGCTGTATTCTATTCTTAACGGTCGGGCCATACTTATTTATAGCACAGGTTGCTTCTCTATCCAAGACCCAAGACCTGAGCCCATTTTTCCTGTTCCTTGAGGATGTGATCCCTGGCAGCCATGATCATTCCTCTCAAACCAAGAAAGATGATTCTTGAGTTTATTCTGGGAATGAAGAAAAGGTTGATGTTCGTGAACTTATTGTGCAGTCATTTGACAAGGTGATGGTTGATAAAGTTGCCGTTGCATAGCCAACAGAATACCAATAAATTTAACCAGGTTACTTTTCTTAATTACTTTAACTTTCATTTTATATCAAACCCAGCCAAAGCGGATCAAAGTTTTGTTGGCCCGGACGGCGAAAAGGGCTGCCAGGGCGACTAACCCGATTGTCAACCCGGGCTGAAAGCGCGCATATACCTGCATACCGAGGATGATCGAAGTGAGCACAAGGAACAGGCAGAAGGTGGCCATTTTCTTCCGCTGGATCCGGTACGGCTTGAGACTGGCCCCGAAACCTTCCGGAATGGGGGAAGCGGGGCCGATTCCGCCGAGAAGGGACTCGATGGCGGGCTGTATCCTGAGATGCACGATGGACAGCAGCCCCATCAGCAGGGCCATCAGCAAGGTTTTCGCCGCGATAACCCAATTCGTCCACAGCGCCTGGATCCCCAAGGGTCCCAAGGCCAACATCAATAAGCCGGAAACCAGTACCGTGAGTTGGAACACGTAGCAGCGCGCGGCCCCGTGCCGGATGATGTTTTCCATGAACCGATCCGTGGCGTAATTGAAGGCCGCACCCATCAGCGCCCTTTCGTTGACCACAATCAGATTGAACAGGGGCACGGACATCATCACGAACCCCAGCACGTGGACGACCTTCAATACTGGGTAAAGCGTTTCCATGGCTTTTTCCTCCTGTTTACGGACGTATTTTAGGTTTTTAGGCAGCCCGGATTTTTTCCCGGCACTTGGAAGAGTACGGGTTTTGTTACGCTTCCGTCAGATTGGAAGGCTACAAACTGTATAAATGTCAGGTGCTTTCCGGAATTTGATGGAATTATTTCGGATGATGCCTTCCATGTTCCGATTCCTCGAACTTCCCGATTTTCGGCTTGGGACCGGCCTAGGCCGTATCCAATCCTATCATGCTTCCACCCATCATGCCGCCCTTCATCATTCCGCCACCCATGCCCGGCATTTTGGATTGAATTGATAAGGCATTGCTTTTTCACAATGGAAGTATATGATGACTGATCTTGTGTGTCAATTGAATTTTGACCACAAAATATGGGGTGCGGTATCGGTGATGATGGAAGGTGTCAATCGTGGACACGAATGAATAACATCATGCCGCCATGCTTTGGTGTTGTCCCCTGTGGTTCCATCCAGGAACCTAAAGCTCACACATTCAGGTATTGACGGCTTCAAGAACGGGCTTGCCGTCTTGGTTGTACGTGGTAAATTTGTACGTCGACAGGGTGCGGGTGTTGCTTTTGACATGTTTGTTTTCGATGAATTCCACTTCAACACAAAGGGCATCACCGATGTGCACTGGCGCGAGATAGCGAAGCTTGTCAGCCATCATGAAGGCGACGACATCATCGAGAAATCCTGACTGCTCCAAAAGGCCAATACTGTATGAAAGGGTAAGCACCCCCGGTGCCAACCTTTTACCCCATCCTCGCGCTGCCGCAACCTTATCATCTAAAAAAATGGGATGGAGGTTTCCGGTTATTTCACAAAATTTCTCTTGATCCTCCCGGGTTATGACTTTTGTTTCCGTCCTGAATGTATCACCGGGTTTTGCGTGCTGAGCCTTGGGAATGACCACGTCCATGATAATATCCTCCTTTTGATAATTCGTCGCAGCTTTAAGATTTTACATAACGGGGATGAAATCTTTTGGGCGCGTTTCAATCAAACTAATTGCCTCGCAGTCGCACACAACCTGACATAATCCGCACCCCATACATTTTCCCTCGTCAATGCTGACAACTTCAAAGTCATCGGTGGGTTGACAGGAGATTGCCGAAAAGAAACACCTCTCTATGCAATCGCCGCAGGAGCTACATCTCGCATCATCAATAACGGCTCTGAAACGACTGGGGTCTGTCAACTTTCGTCCATATTTAATCATCACCGGTATTGTAATACAACAACAAGCGCAACAGTTACATATTAAGTTCATATTATCAGATTTATTCATAGTGACGTGTATAAGCCCTTTTTCCTCCGCTTCATCAATAAGTTTAAGGGCTTCGGCTTTGGAGATTTCGCGCCCTGTGCCTCTTTCCAAGGAATAATCGGCGGCGCGCCCTATTTGAAGACAGTTTTCCAATGGATTGTCGCATTTGTGGGCGATGAGTCTGCAAGTGCATTTTGTAACCGCGATTCGGTTGGTTGCGTTTATTATCTCGACGCAGTTTTCATAAGCCAATACTTGGGATGATGCGGAGACCGCTTGATTTACGGGGATGATTCGACTAAGCGGTTTTGTGGTGATTTTTTCCACTAATCCTGAATACTCGGGCCACTCCTCCTCCATAAATCGTTGCCATAAATCGAAGTATGATCGCTGTGCGCCGGACCAAAGGATTGTGGCGTCGTGGAATTGCACGAGGTCGCGGCATAAGCGATATTTCACGCCCTCCGGCTTTTTTGACTTGAATGCCAGACCCTTGATAAAGAATTGATCTAACAACTTATCAGCCTCCGGCTCGATAATTGAGAAACGCTGAGCAATCTCCGCGGGAGTGGCGGGTAGCGCGAGCAAAAACTCCGCTTCCTTTTCGCTTATCAACATCCTAAAAAGTTGCGGAATAATTTTTGAATTAGGCGCCATAATTTTTTCTGATAGCTCTTGATATAAATTTTTTTCTTCCATAGCGTTACCCTAATTATCTGCGATTATTATTGAATTGATAAGAACTTTCCTTTTCGCGGTGGGAGTATATGAAGAATGATCTTGTGTGTCAAGAGGA
>MICJ01000036.1 GCA_001830835.1 Syntrophobacterales bacterium GWC2_56_13
GATCAGTTCACGGGAGCGTTCGACAATCCGTCCGGGGATGTTGATGAGCGAAAACCGAATCGCCTTCATACGCCGGGACATCCAGGATTTTCCCAGGGGCACCTGCTTCATGATGCTATTGAGATTCATAGCCAAAATCATGATCCACCACTAGGCGGCATTCTCGCCAAAGTCATCGGGGGGCAACTTGCCGCCGGCAAAATCCTCTTTCATGACCGAATGAGCTTCCTCTGATTTCCCGCAACATTCCCGTTGCCAATGAATCAATACCCGTGCTCCAGACGCCGCAGTACCTCACAAAATCCAGTGTCACCCTCCAGCTTCCGCAAATCCTCCACACAATCGCCGCCGGCAAGATTCATCATGATCAGCGACAACAAGGTCTGCCTGCCCGTCCAACCCTGATGCTTTATGTGCAAATGCTTCTCAATGCTCTCGCCTGTCCCCATCGCCGACGCCAAATCCAAGTAGAGCCGCAGTCCTGTAAGCGCCGTCGTCCCCGTATCCTTTTTCTCCTGTTCGTACTTGTATGATAGAAGACCTTGTGCCATAATCGCTTCACCTCGTTGATGATAGGGTTTTTCACCAAAATTACTCTATCACCCTGATTTATCAGGATCAACGAGGTTCTTTATTTTTTTTGACGGTGAATTTGGGTATCGAGGGTATGTCCATGCCGACGCCTACAGCGGCTACGATGAACTCTTCCGAATAGAGGACATCATCGAGGTGGGATGCTGGGCTCACGCGCGGCAGAAGTTTGACGAAGCGGCATCTTCGCGCCCCAAAGAGGCGACGGACATCCTGGCCCGCATCGCCCGGCTCTACCATGAAGTGGAGACCCCCTGCATCGATATGACGCCCGAGGAGAGGTGCCGCTTCCGGCAGGAGCATGCCACGCCGCTCCTGGATGGGATCTTCGAGAAGATCGAAGAGCTGCGGCGACAGACGACCCCGTCGTAACCGCTCCGGAAAGCGATTGATTACGCCCTGAATCAACGCAAGGCCCTGCGCCGCTACCTGGAAGACGGGCGGCTCCGGCCCGACAACAACCTGGCGGAGAATGCCATGTAACCCGTCGCGATCGGTCGCAAAACTGGCTCTTCGTCGGAAGCGAGCGTGGCGGCCGGGCGGTGGCGCTGTTCATGGGCCTCGTCAAGTCCTGCAAAGACTGCAAAATCAATCCCTGGGAGTACCTCGACGACATGCTCCGGCGGATCATGAGCCATCCGGTCACCCGGTTGAGAGAGCTCCTCCCCGACCAGTGGAAGCCGTTGCCCAAGGACGAACGGGGCTTGCTCCTGGCGGCCAAGGCCTGAGAAGCGCTGACCGGCCTTCGATTCCTGATCGCGCATAGCCTTCTGCAATCTTTTCCCTGATCAGATTGTCAATGAACAAACAGTGGCGACATCTCTCACCGACTGCCGCGTCCTATCGCATCTGAAAACATCTTTCAAGACGGGTTCACCGTACGCTCACTTAATGACGATTAAGGGTTCTGTGAAAATCGGTGTTGAACAGGGTTATCGACTCTTTCGTCGTCATGGTGTGCACTATGTGGAGAGAGGAGGGGGGACCACACAGGAGTGAAAAGGTTCACGATTTAGCTTGTACCAATCATTGGAAGTATTCTTTTTGAAGCCTCTATCGGAGTGATTGAAGATCTCAAAACTTCTTCAATCATCTCATCAAGATGATGATTCACCTCCCTATTCAGATGAGAGAAGACAGAAGAACGGATTTCTTCGCTAATTCTCTGCCGGTATTTCTCTTCCCAATGAGGTGCTGTTCGGTTCCTTATCAAGGTAATGGCTTCAATGAGATTTTTAATGCCTTCATCTTTATCCGCTATCGTATTTACAATGGGAGGCCTTTCATTTTCCGGCTTCATATGAACGGTATTCAACACCTGGTTTGTCAGCAGGTCGGCGCCAGGTCTGTCCGATTTATTGATAACAAAGATGTCTGCGATTTCCATAATGCCAGCTTTAGCCATCTGAATGTTATCTCCATAGCCCGGGACCAGAAGAACAACCGTTACATCAACGTATTTGGCGACGTCTATTTCATCCTGACCGACGCCCAGGGTTTCAACGATGATGACATCGAAAGCGAAAGCCTTATAAAGGTATAAGGCAAACTTGGTGGCTTCTGAAAGCCCACCTAGTGCTTTGCGGCTTGCCAAGCTTCGGATAAAGACGCCGGGATCTGTATTGTGCTCCTGCATGCGAATTCTGTCGCCAAGAACTGCTCCGCCGGAAAAGGTAGATGTGGGATCGACGGCAATGACGCCGACCGTTTTGCCGATTTGACGATACTGTCTGATGATGGCGTTAATAAGCGTGCTTTTACCGGTCCCCGGCGCACCGGTGAAACCTATGGTGATGCAAGCGTTTGAGCCTCTTGTGAACGCATCATTCAGGAGATCTTCCTTTCCTTCCCCGTCGTTCTCCACGATGGAAATTGCCTTTGTGAGCCCTCGGATATTTCGGCTTTTGATCAGACCGATGATCTCATCGATACGCGACGTCTCCGGCGTCCTGTTTAAATGCTCCTTCATATTTTATAAACCTCTTTGTTCCTCCAGGCATTTATTCCAGCATAAATCCTACGGCATCGAGACCCTCATTTATTATACGAAGATGCCACGGATATGATTGATAATAACCTCCAAAGGCGTGCCCGGACCACAATTGCCCGTTACCCCCATTTTTTCTAGATCCTTTACGTCATGCAGCGTCAAGAGACCTCCGGCCATCACTTTGATATCTTCCGCACCAAGCTTCTTCAATTCCGCCAGCACCGATTCCGCGATGATTGGAAGACTGCCCGTATGATCGCTCAGGGCAATCACGTCGACATCTTCCGATGCGGCCGCATGGGCCACACCTGCGGGGGTCTGGTAACGACCCGTATAGATGACTTCCATTCCCTCATCCCGCAAAGAGGTTAAAAGCGTCAGAGCGCCCCGTTCGTGAATATCGCACCCCACCTTGGCTATTAACACTCTGATTTTTCTTTCGTTATTCATAATGTATCACTCCTTTACGATTTCGCGGACAAAATCCGGCATTTCGATTTCTCGAAAAGGATCATAATTGATACCGTAGCCTACCCGGATCACGCCGACGCATTCACCGATGGTCATGCCTTCTTTGGCTGCCGCGATAACGGCGCGTTGCGTATTGCGCCCTTCCTTTGTCGCCCGATATAGTTCTTTAAGCAGAGGCTTTAATCGCCTCATGTCGCGGTTTGCTTTATAGGCCCTCACTTCAGCGACTTTTTCTCCGCGCGCCGCCACCGTCGGGGCTTTGTATGCCACATCTCGGATAGCGCTGTTGATCGGACCTTCTTCTCCTTCCTCTCGAAAGGCATTGACGCCGACAATCAGCCTCTTTCCCTCGGCTTTTTCCCGTTGCACCTTCAAACGGCCGGCTTCCATCACTTCGTTGAGCCATCCCGACTCAAGACAGGAAAAAACGCCTCCTCTGGCTTCAATTTCTGCAAGGTATTTATTGACTTCCTGTTCCATATGACTCGTCAACCATTCCACATAATAAGAACCGCCCAGGGGATCGGCAACAAGGGGAATATTGGCTTCGTGCGTAATAACATGCTGAGTGTCGAGGTTGAAAATCCTTGCCTCCAAGGAAGGCAGTCCTATGGCCTCATCAATACTGGAGGCATCCAAAGAATTTACCCCCCCAAGAACGCAACTAAGGATCTGCAGGGTGACGCGGGCGGCATTGTTTAGCGGTTTTTGGCTTGTCAGGGACAGGCCCGAGGTACGAATCCCGATTTTCAGTTGCATGGCCCGCTTGGTTTTTGCGCCAAATTGTTCTTTGGCAATCTTCGCCCACATCTTCCGGGCGAGTCTGAATTTGGCGATTGTTTCAAAAAAATCCGATTCCGCATCCAATGCAAATACCATAGGTCCATACTCGTCGATCGAGATTCCGCGATCGGATAGATCTTTCATAACCTGGCTTGCTACGGCTAAACATCCGCCCAACTCTTTTATGGCATCCATGCCTCCCTGGCAGGGATCAACCCCGTTAGGAGCGATCGGACGCCAGTTGGGCGTGTTGCGGACGGAGTACTCGATATGATCCAGACAGATGCGCCGGTCAACCTTTGTGGGAAAATCCGGGCAGCCATAGACCAGTTTTGTGCGGATTGGATCATTGATGCTGTTGCCGCGCAGTTTTTTGATGTCTACTCCTTTATTCTCCATCACCGCGACAAGAAGTCCGTAAAAGTACAGGAAACTCGACATGCCGGCGTGGGCAAACTCAAATACCGCTTTGCCCAGGGGGAGACCTTCCAGCATTTTTTCATAGACATTGATGGCGTAAGTGGCCACGCCACCGCACATCATGCTGTTCCAAGCCGAGGGGTGATCGGGATCGATTCCCGACTGAGTGGGCAAATCACACAAGAGTCGAAGGTCCGTCAAGCCATTGTCTATGTATTGCCTGAACGCCTGGTTTGTTTCTTCCGCCGTTGCATAACTGACGATAAAAGATTTCAGCCAGAGGCGATTCCGGTACATCTCCGGATAGAGACCCCGTGTAAAAGGATAGGTTCCCGGATCTCCCATATCCCCTTCATAGAAAAGATGTTTGATGTCATCGGCATTGTAGATTGGTTTTAATTCAATACTGCTCTGCGTGGCCGTTCTCACCATATGTCCGGCCATACGATCAACTTTTGCTTCAGAAGTATCCATGTACTCATTTCCCTTTCTTTCTCTTTAAAAATATTATCCCTTTTTCATGTTTGCACGGCAATTGCCTATTCCGCTGATTCCGCCACCCTGTTCCGATTCATACCGCCAGGGTGATCCGATTGATTCCGCCACCCCTGGTCGGAGCGTAGCGACGCTGGTTTTTAGTTCTTTCTCATATACGGTCCTTACATGTCAAGCCGGCATATTTTTTTCTCAGCGAATCTCCTTTCATAGACAGGTTTATCTTATGGGCGTTGTGGATCAGTCGGTCGAGGATGGCGTCGGCGATGGTGGGATCGCCGATCTGCTCGTGCCAGTGATCCACAGGGAACTGACTGGTGACGATGGCGGAGGCGTGACCGTGCCTCTCCTCGATGACCTCCAGAAGGTCTCTTCGTTCGGAGTCGGTCATGGGGGTGAGCCCGAGATCGTCAATCACCAGGACATGGGTATTGGAGAGTTTGCCGATGATCTTTCCGTAACTTCCGTCTCCCTTGGCGAGGGCCATCTGGTAGGAGAACTTGGGAGAACGGATGTAGAGCGCGCGGTATCCCTCCCGACATGCCTTATTGCTCAGGGCGCAGGCGAGGAAGGTTTTTCCCGCGCCGGTGGGGCCGGTGATAATAATGTTGTGGTGACATTAGACCCAGTCGCAGGAGATGAGGCTCATCATGACAGACTGATCGATTCCCCGGGGGGCTTTGTAGTCGATATCCTCCACGCAGGCGTTGAGCTTCAACCGGGCGTTTTTCAGATATCGTTCCATCCGGTTATTTTCTTTCCATGTCCATTGGCGATCCACAATGAGGCCGAAACGTTCCGCGAAGGAGAGTCTGTCCAGATCCGGCTGATTGATCTGGTCGGCGAAGGCCTCCGCCATACCGGTCAGCTTCAGGGTGTGGAGCTTGTCGAGGGTCTGTTGATTAAGCATGGTCGGCCTCCTTTTGCTGGTAATATTCCCGGCCCCGGATGTTGTAATGAACGATCGGTTTTTCCGGGGAGGGGGATTCCGGCAGGACCTGTTTGTCGAGGCTGGTTTTGAGGATTGATTCGACGCTTTTGTAACTGTACGCCTTGAGGACCAGGGCGCGGCCGCAAGCGGCTTCCAGCCGCTCGGACGAGTAGCGTTTCTCCAGCCTCATGACGCCCAGGCAGGAACGGAAGCCCTGCTCCGGGTGTCGGCGACTCTCTAAAATACAGGTGACCAGACTCCGCGTGTTGGGACCATTCTGGCCTGCCCAGGCGATGATCCGGGAGGGGGTCCACTCCAGATTTGGATCGGTTTGAGAATTCTGTCAATGGTTGGAGAGGAGATTCTCAGTAAGGCGTTGGTGACCTCTGGGGAGAG
>MICJ01000037.1:0-101 GCA_001830835.1 Syntrophobacterales bacterium GWC2_56_13
CCGCAATCTCGGCACCGCGGTAATGGCGGATGTTCGTCCGTTCGATGCCGACCACCCGCGGGTCTTCCCGAAGCTTCCAGGCCAGCTGTCCGTAGCCCACA
>MICJ01000037.1:111-35953 GCA_001830835.1 Syntrophobacterales bacterium GWC2_56_13
AAACCTTCGCCGCCCCCGCCTGGAGAAGGCAGTCGGTGAAGCCGCCGGTGGAGGCCCCCACGTCCAGCGCTATGAGTCCCTGCACAGAGAGACCGAAGGCGTCGAGAGCCCCCCGGAGCTTGAGACCCCCCCGGCTCACATAGGGATTATCCTCGCCCTTGATCCGGATCTCCGCATCGGCAGGGACGAGCATCCCCGCCTTGTCCGCCGGCCGGTCGCCGACGAGAACCGTCCCCGTGAGAATCAGCGCCTGCGCCGGCTGCCGACTCCCGGCCAGTCCCCTCTCGACGAGCAAGCAATCCAACCGGATTTTCGGTGTTCTCGTATTTACCATCTACCCCCCAACCATCTCCCTCGCCGCCGCGGCGATCCCCTCGGCATCGATCCCGTAGAGCCGCCGGAGCTCCTTCTGCGTCGCATGCTGGGCAAACTCATCCGGGATGCCGAGCCGCCGGACAGCAACGCCGGAAATCCCCGCATCGGCGAAGAGTTCGAGAACGGCGCTGCCAAACCCCCCCATCAGGGTGTTCTCCTCGACGGTAATGACCCTTCTCAGCTTCTCAGCCGTGCCGCAGAGGAGCTTTCCGTCGAGCGGCTTCACGAAGCGGGCGTTGATGACCCGGATGAGGATCCCCTCGGCTTTCAGGAGTTCGGCGGCGGCCAGCGCCGGATGCACGCAGGCGCCGATGGCGACGACGGCAAGCGCAGCGTCCGGCGGATCGAGCAGGATCTCGCCCTTCCCGACGGGGAGGAATCGGGGATGCTCGTCCAGCGGCACACCGGCCCCCGCCCCCCGGGGATAGCGCAGGGAGACGGGACAGCCGCAGGTCACGGCGGTCTTCAGCATGTGCTGGAGCTCGTTTTCGTCCTTCGGCGCCATGACGATGATGTCGGGGACGGTACGGAGAAAGGCGAAGTCGAAGAGGCCGTGGTGGGTGGGACCGTCCGCCCCCACGAAGCCTCCGCGGTCCATCGCCAGGACCACGGGCAGTTTCTGCAGACAGACATCGTGGATGATCTGGTCATAGGCGCGCTGCATGAAGGTCGAATAGATCGCCACGACCGGGACGAACCCCTGGGTGGCGAGCCCTGCAGCAAAGGTGACCCCGTGCTGTTCGGCCATCCCCACATCATAGAACCGCGTGGGGAACTCCAGTGCGAATCGGTCGAGTCCGGTCCCCTCGGACATCGCCGCCGTGATCGCGACGATCCGCGGATCTTCGTGAGCCAGCGCCACGATCGTCCGGCCGAAAACATCGGTGTATGAGGGGGCAGGCGACCGACCGGCGGCGACGGATTCCCCCGTGTCGATGTCGAACGGGGGGATTCCGTGAAACCGGGAGGGATCACCTTCGGCAAATCTGTAACCCTTTCCCTTCTGCGTCACGACGTGGACGAGGACGGGCCCCTCAAGCTTTCTCACATTTTCCAGGTTTTTGATGAGGTGGTCGAGGCGGTGCCCCTCCAGGGGTCCCACGTAGGTAAAGCCCAGCTCCTCGAAGATGGCGCCCGGTACGAAGAAGGTCTTCAGGGACTCCTCCACCTGGCGGGAGAACTTCAGCATCTGTTCGCCGATGCCGGGCACCGATTTCAGGAAGGTCTTGACCTCCGTCCTGATGCGGGTCACCGTCTGGCCGGTCATGATCCGGTTCAGATAGGAGGAAAGAGCGCCGACATTGGGGGAAATGGACATCTCGTTGTCGTTGAGGATGATGACCATCTTCTTGCGGCGGTCTCCGGTCCAGTTGAGCCCCTCGAACGCCATCCCGGTGGAAATCGCACCATCGCCGATGACGACGATGATCCGGAAATCATCCCCCTTGAGGCAGCGCGCTTCCGCCATTCCCGCCGCCGCGGAGATGGAAGTCCCGCTGTGTCCCACATCGAAGACATCGTAGAGGCTCTCCGCCCGCTTCGGGAAGCCGCTGATCCCGCCCTTCTGCCGGAGGGTGTCGAAGCATTCTTTCCGGCCGGTGATGATCTTGTGGGCGTAGGCCTGGTGCCCCACGTCCCAGACGAGCCGGTCCCGCGGCGTATCGAAGACGTAGTGGATGGCAAGCGTCAGCTCCACCGTTCCCAGGGAGGAGGCCAGGTGGCCGCCTCGCCGGGAGACGGTTAAGATCATCATCTCCCGAATCTCCCGGGCGAGGTCATTGAGCTCCGCCAGGCCGAGACGCCTGATGTCCTCGGGAAAATGGACCTTCGCCAGTATACTCTCTTTTTCAGACATCGTTGTCGCTCTTCTTTTTCCATTCACGGGAATTCCCCCGCCCTATACGCTGATTCTACGTGCAATTCAACACGATTTTAACGGCCGGCGGGGGGCGCTCCAGACCCTCCGACAGCTTTTGCATCCCTTTCAGGAATTTCGCACCAGGATGTACCGGGCGATAGCGCGGAGAGGCGCCGCCCGGTCGTCGAAGGAGGCCAGCGCGGCAAGCGCCTCGATGATGAGCGCCTCGGCCCGGGCGCGCGACGCCTCGATCCCCAAAAGGGCGGGAAAGGTGACCTTTCCCCGGGCCGCATCGCTCCCCGTTCCTTTCCCTAAAAGCGCCCGGTCCCCCTCCACGTTCAGGATGTCGTCGGCGATCTGGAAGGCAAGGCCGATCTGACAACCGTAGTCGGACAGAGAAGCGAGTTCCGTCCCCGCAGCGCCGGCCAGGATCGCCCCCGCCCGGAGAGAGACGCGGATCAGCGCCCCCGTCTTCAGCCGGTGGATCAGGTGGAGGGTTTCCAGGTCGACAGGTTCCCCTTCGGAACGGACGTCCAAGACCTGGCCCCCGATCATGCCGAAATATCCCGCCGCTTCCGCGATCTCGCCCGTAACATGCAAGAGCAACTCCGGCGAGATGCCGGGCATCAGCTCCCGGCGGGTGAGGAGGCGGAAGGCCTCAGTCAGGAGGGCGTCGCCGGCCAGGATGGCGATGCCCTCGCCGAAGACCTTGTGCGAGGTCAGCCTTCCCCGGCGGTAATCGTCGTTGTCCATCGCGGGCAGATCGTCGTGGATGAGCGAGTAGGTATGGATGAGCTCCAGGGCGCAGGCGACCGGCAGAAGCGCACCGGCCTCCCTCCCGACCGCCTCCGCGGCGGCCAGACAGAGGATCGGCCGGAGCCTTTTCCCTCCCGCAAAGAGGCTGTAGCGGACAGCCTGGAAGATCACCGGCTGCCCGTTCCCCTCGCCGGGGAGATAACCGGCGAGAGCCCGATCGATCAGCGCCTTCCGCTCGACAAGGTATTCCTTCAGCGAAAAGCCGTCATTGGGTTTCACGTTCCTCCTCCGCAAACGGCCGGGTGGTGAACTCGTCCTCCTGTCGGAGGAGGAGATCAACGCGCCGGTCGGCCTCGTCGAGTTTTTTTGTGCACAGGCGGGAGAGCTTGATCCCTTCCTCGAAGGCCTTGAGGGATTCCTCCAGGGTCATATCTCCCGCTTCCATTCTGCGGACGATTTCTTCGAGTTTTTCCAGCGCTTCTTCAAATTTTTCCTTGGCCATCGGACTGCTCCTTGAAGATTTTTGTGATTTTTGCATGCAGACTGCCCGCGGCAAGGAGGATTGCTACCTCCTGTCCGGCAACGACATCCTCGGCGCGCCGGAGGGTGAGACCGTCCGGAAGACGCCGCGTGATGGTGTAGCCCCGTCTGAGGACGGCAAGGGGGCTCAGGGAATCGAGAAGGGCAATAGCGGAGCCCACGCGACTCTTCCGCTGTTCGGCCTGTTTTTCCCGGACCGCACTCAGCGCCTTCCCGAGAGCGCCCAGCAATGTGTGCCCTGCGATGATCCGCAAGCGGGGGTTTAGGCGCTCCAGACGGGCGGCAAGGTTGAGCCATTCCTGACGGCGGACCGCCCGCAGGTGGCCGAGGGAGATCCTCATCCGCTCGACGTTTTCATCCAGGGCAATGCGCATGTCGGCGAGGCGGCGCTTCGGGTCTCGCAGCCTTCCCGAGAGTCCCGCGAGGCGTTCCCGGAGGCGTTCGGTTTCCCGCCGCCGGCAACGGATCAGCCGGAGGCGGAGCGTTTCGATGGATTCCATGAGCTCCGCCCGTAGGGGCACGGCGAGCTCGGCCGCCGCGGAGGGGGTAGCGGCGCGGAGGTCCGCAGTGAAATCGGCGATGGTGAAATCCGTCTCATGACCGACAGCCGAGATGACGGGGATCCGGGAACGGGCGATCGCCCGGGCCACCCCTTCGTCGTTGAACGGGGCGAGGTCCTCCAGCGAGCCGCCGCCCCGGGCCAGGATGATCACCTCGACGCCCTGGGCGATCTGAAGATCGCCCAGGGCCCGGATGATCTCCGCCGGGGCCTCCGTCCCCTGGACGCGGACCGCGGCGATCAGGACGTCCACCGAGGGAAAGCGGCGGCGGGTGACGGTCAGGATGTCCCGGATGACGGCGCCGGTCGGCGAGGTGACGACGCCGATCCTTGCCGGCAGGAAAGGGAGGGGTTTCTTGCGGACCGCAGCGAAGAGCCCCTCCGCCTCGAGACGGACCTTGAGCTGTTCGAAGGCCTTCTGGAGGACGCCCAACCCCCTCGGCTCCACCGCATCGACGACGAGCTGGTATTCGCCGCGGGGAGGATAGACGGTGAGGCGCGCCCGGCAGACGACGCTCATCCCCTCTTCGACCTCGAAACCGGAGGTCCGGCCCCAGGAACGTGCAAAGGGGTTTCGGAAGATCACCGCCCGGATCTGGCTTTTGGCATCCTTGAGGGTGAAGTAGATATGACCTGAGGCCGGCCGTCGCAGGTTGGACACCTCGCCCTCCACCCAGACGACGGCGAAACCCTCCTCCAGGAGCGACTTGATCCGTTCGTTGAGCTTTGAAACGGTCAGAATATCCCTCATGTTTCCCCTGTCCATGGCGGGGAAGTATCAGATATCGGCCGCCATGACAAGGCCGAATTTGGGGGAGGATCGGGCAAAGGTCTCGCTGCCGGAGAATAGAGTTTCATTGACTTTTGCCCGCCCCTCCTCTTATAATGCCGCCCGCTGGAACCGAAAAGGGGGACAGCTCCCCTATTTATCTCCGGCAGGCCCAATAAAGATCACACAGGGGAGGCCATGAAAAAGAAAGACTATTTGCAGATTCCGGTCCGGCACATCGACATCACTTCGTTCGACGCCACGCCCATTATCGAGGCAATGAAAGGAATGTCTTTCACCGCCCGGGACCTGGCGACGGCCGCCGGAATCTACGACCGGATGCTCTCCGAAAAGAAGTGCGGCATCATCCTGACTATCGCGGGCAGCACCAGCGCCGCGGGCTGCATGCAGATCTACGTGGAGATGGTGAAGAACAACATGGTGGATGCCATCGTCGCTACGGGGGCAACGGTGGTGGACATGGATTTCTTCGAGGCCCTGGGCTTCCGCCATTATCAGGGAACGCCGTTCGTCGACGACCGGGAGCTTCGGCGCCTTTACATCGACCGGATCTACGATACCTACATCGATGAGGAGGACCTCCAGGTCTGCGACCGGACAATCCAAGCCATCGCCGACGGACTCCCCCCCCGCCTCTATTCCTCGCGGGAGTTCATCCGGGAGATGGGACGCTACCTGACCGGACACGCAGTGAAGAAGGATTCCCTCGTCCAGGCGGCTTTCGAGCGCGATGTGCCGATCTTCTGCCCCGCCTTCTCGGACAGCAGCGCCGGCTTCGGTCTCGTCCTCCACCAGGAGAAGCACCCGCAGGCGCACGTCTCCATCGACTCGGTGAAGGACTTCCGGGAACTGACCCAGGTCAAGATCAAGGCGGGGATGACAGGCCTCCTGATGATCGGCGGCGGCGCGCCGAAGAACTTCGCCCAGGACACGGTCGTCTGCGCCGAGATCCTCGGGAAAAAAGTTCCGATGCACAAGTACGCAGTCCAGATCACGGTGGCCGACGTCCGCGACGGCGCCTGCTCCAGCTCCACGTTGAAGGAGGCCAATTCCTGGGGGAAGGTGGACAGCAGCTGCGAGCAGATGGTCTATGCGGAGGCCACCTCCGTACTCCCGCTTCTGGCGAGCTACGCCTGGCACCGGGGGAACTGGAAGAAACGGAAACCCCGGCGGTTCACGAAGCTCTTCAAGGACTGAAAACTCACACCCCGCGGCCCTTACTCAGGCAGGAACCTTTGCAGTGTGTTGCGTAACCATGTCGAACCGCGGGATCCATATTTATCTTGACTTCTCGGAATTCTTCAGTTTAAATGAAAGCGTAATCACTCTGTTCTCCACTGGCTGGCCCGGGGTTTTTTGCGGCTGTGCTATCGCTCCGTTGCTCTGCATTCAAGACGGGCTTCTTTCTTTTTACCAGATCGTAAATATTTAAAGAAGTTAATTCCATATAACACCCTTACCCCAGGCGCCGGAAGAGGATCAATGATGTGTTGATTTTCTGCCATAGCTTCGCTTGGTATAGTGAGGAGACAGGGGCATGGCCAATATCTTTAATATCTGGCGGAGGTTATTCAAGCATCGGCAGCACCAGCGGTTCGCCGTCCGGAGCGGCACCTTTGTCATCGTGTCGCCCGCCACAGATGGGGGAGGGGAACGGAAGGTCCAGCTTGTCGACATCAGCCTGGGCGGCGCTGCCTTCATTTATCAGGGGTCCCCGACAGAGCTCGAGGCAGCCGGCTTCCTCAAAATGTTCGCCGAAACGCCGAACGCGGGAAGAGTGAAATTCGAGACTGTTTCAGATATCCCGGCCCCCGGATCTACGCAAACATCGGCACCCCTCCGGCGCCGGGGCGTGAAGTTCGCGTGGATGGGAATCCTGGGAAAAGCGGAGTTGAAGGAGTTCCTCGAAGAATTCAGCCTCTGTCAAAAATAAATCCCTTTGCAAAAAAGCTACAAAATCGGAGTTGAGCGCTTTGCCGTAATTTCAGCTCCGGGTGCACCACTTTGTGTACAATCTCCGGAGCTGAAATCTGATGAAGCAGTAGAAACCTGATGGTTTCTTCTTTTTGGTGGAGATGAGGGGGATCGAACCCCTGGCCTCGGCGTTGCGAACGCCGCGCTCTCCCAGCTGAGCTACATCCCCATCTTTTTAATGAAATAGCGTGGTAACGAACTCCCCTTCCAGTTCGCGGCGGAGCATATAGGATTCGCGGGGAAACTGTCAAGAAATAGTTGCTTTCCTGATTCATCGCCTCCTTGGGTAACCTTAATTTGAGGCAATTCGTCCAATATGATATCGAACATCCGTCTTGACTATCATTCTTGCGTAAATTAAGATGAACAACCTCCATAGCGCTCATGCGTTAAAGACCCAAATAACGGAGCTCACGTCCTTCTCGGGGAGCAAGACACTTGCGTATCAGCCTGATTTCCAAATTGACCATCGGCACCAGTCTCATCCTGCTTGTCTTCATGGTGTTTTTTGCTTACATCAATATCGCCGCCCTTAAAACCATACTTCTGGATGCAGCCATCTCCGATGCCGACAAATTAAGCGAAACCATCATCAAGACCACCCATTATGAAATGTTGGAGGATAACCGGAAAAGGGCCTATGAAATGATCGAGGAAGTAGGCACGCTGCAGGGGGTCGATCATATCAGGATGATCAATAAAAGCGGCAATATAACCTTCTCGACCGAAAAAGATGAAATCGGCGGCACTCTCGACAAAACAGCGGCCGGTTGCAACATGTGTCACACCAGTGGTGAAACGAAAGTGCACGCCTCCACGATGAACAGGAGCCGGGTTTTTTTCGATAAGCAGGGGAAGCAGGTGGTAGGCATGGCCAAGGCCATCTACAATGAAAAAAGCTGTTATCTGTCATCATGCCACTTCCACCCGCCCCAGCAGAAAATCTTAGGCGTCCTGGATATCACCGTTTCCCTGGAAAACATGCATACGCTGATAGGCTATTACCGTAACAAAATCATTTTTCTGATGATGCTTCTGTTGTTGTTCATTTCTATGTCCATCACCTTTTTCACCCATCGCCTGGTAAATCGTCCCGTAAAGAACCTTTTGACGCAAACCAAAAAAATAGCCCGGGGAGATCTCGATGCCCGTGTGCAAAATGTGTCGCACGATGAAATTGGTGAACTTTCCGACGCCTTCAATCAGATGACGGCCAGTCTCAAAAGCGCCAGGGTAGAGCTGGAAGAATGGGGGAAAAATCTCGAGGCAAAGGTTACAGAAAGAACGCGCGAAATTAAGCAGATGCAGAACCAGTTGATCCGTTCGGAAAAATTGGTTTCCCTCGGAAGACTGGTGGCCGGCATTACCCATGAGATCAATAATCCCCTCACGGGCATCCTGATGTTCGCCACCTTGACCAGCCGAAGTCCTCAGCTGGACCCGTCTCTTAAAAGCGACATGGATGTCATCATTAACGAAGCCAATAGATGTGCGAAGATAGTAAAGGGGTTGCTTGAGTTTTCCCGCGAATCGATACCGCAGAAGAAACCGGCATCCCTTAACAAAGTCATGGAGGGCACCCTCGATCTTATCGGTCGCCAATCAAGCTTTCACAATATCGATATCGTCAAGGACTATCAGACGGATTTGCCGCTTATTCCGATTGATGAAAACCAGATGCAACAGGTTTTTATCAACATGTTGCTCAACGCCAGCCAGTCCATGCCCGGCGGCGGAAGCATCTGCATCAAAACATATACGGAAAATGAAGAATACGTTTGCCTTAAAATAACCGATACCGGGACAGGTATCGCCGATGATGACCTTCAGAAGATATTTGATCCTTTTTTCACCACGAAAAGCGATAAGGGCACAGGATTAGGTCTTTCCGTTTCCTATGGGATCATCGAAAGGCATGGCGGCAAGATCGAAGTGCAGAGCAAACTGAGCGAGGGAACGACTTTCACCATCAAACTTCCTCTTCACCCGCAAGGCAGGGAGACCCCGGCCGCCAGCAGCCCTGCGAATTAGGGGTTCTGCCAGCCTCGACCGTATTTGAAAAATACAGGTTCCCCGCAATGGGTTGCGTGATGCTGTCCTCAAACGTTTCCCCCTTGGCGTATATAATTTTATACAAAGCGGCGTTCTTCGACATCTCCCATGGTTATGGCAACTTGGCTCTCTGCGTTTCCGATTCCGATCCCCTGTCAAACTCAACCTGTATAAAATTATCATACATTGCCGGCGAAAAAATCTTGCCCACGAATGTTCTTCTAAAAAAACATTTTTGAAAACAATATGATACGCCAATAAGCCGGAAATCCCCTTCATGGCATGACCATTGCAAAAACGAAAGTTGAAAAGACGGCAATGGGTAAGAGGATTCGACGTAAGGAATAGGATAAGGAAAGGAGGAAGCCATGAAATTCATAATAGCCCTCGTCATGGTGATGATGGTCAAAACGGTGCCGGCGTTGGCTTCCAGTGGACAAGAAACAATGGGACCCAGCCTGCTGCTGCTCCTTTTCTTCGGGTTTGGCGCCCTGATTGTCGTGTGCCAGTTGATCCCCAGTTTGGTGCTCTTTTGCTCTATGATGAAAGGCCTGTTCGGCAAAGCCGTGAAAAATCCCATGCCCGTGATAGACGAAAAGAAGGAAACGGTCTGAATAAACGGATGACAAGCTGAATCCGAAAAAGGGGAGGGGAAAATCATGTTAGGTCTTGTCATTGCAGCCAAAGATATTGAGACTCGTAAGCAAATGGCAGATCTCCTTATCGATGCGGGTTACGACGTTATGGTGACCAACTCAGCCGCCAGAGCTATCGACAATGTTTTAAATAAAACCGCGCGGGTGTTGCTTTTAGGAACGGAAGTGGGTGAATTCACCTCTGCAGAGCTGGTGCCTCTGTTGAAGAAGTGCAACCGAAAACTGTCCATCATCCTGGTGTCCAACGATACCTCCCTGCCGTTGATCCGCAAGCTGCGCAGTGAAGGGATTTTTTATCATGCGCTTAAGCCGGTAAGCCGGGAAGACCGGGAAGAAATTCGCCAAGCAGTGCAGTGCGCATTCCAGAGGTTCAGTGAACAGCCGGGCTGATTGAGCGATGGCGCCGGAAAGAGGTGCAACACATTGCCGGACCGCCCCAAGGCCCAGCCAACAAACAAGGAGGACGTCATGAGAAAGCAATATTTGTTAATCAACACGCTGGCAGTATGGTTGGCAACGATCACCAACGCCTATGCGGCCGAAACCACCAAGGTGTACAGCAGCGGCATCCTGGTGCTCATTTTCATCGGCTTCTGCGCTCTGGTCGTCGTCGCCCAGTTGATCCCTGCAATTCTTGTTCTGATGGGAGTGATCAAGGGCTTTGTCAAAGGGAGCAAAGAAAAACCGATCGAGGTTGAAGCAAACAAATAAAAGAGGTGGCAGCTGTCGGTTCCGCAATCGACTGCCTGCCCACAAGAACAGGAGGCTCAACATGTTAGATATACTACAGTCCGTAGGCGAATTTAAAACGGTCTATACCATGGTTGATTTCTACCAGTACATCAAAGGGGTGGAATACCTTATCTGCATAGGTTTCTTCGTAGGGTTCCCCGCTTTCTACAAATACATCAACACAACGGTAGATACACCGGAAGAGCGCTCCACGCACTAGAATCGGGGCTGATTTTCCACAGTGGTAAAAACCGGAAAGTCGTGATAAATGTCGGGCTAGTACCGTGATGAAAAATACCATCTCTAATCAAGGGGAACTCCACCATGCACGTTGTCAGAAACTGGCTTATCAGAGGTGTCTTAGTGATCGCGCTGACCATAGCCCCGGCCGACAGTCGCGCCCAAAACATGCCGGATTCCATAGACCTGGATTCTCTGGTACAATTTTACGAGAAAGTGAGCTTCGACCATGCCAAGCATATCGGGCTCAGCAAAGATTGCTCGGTGTGCCATCACCATACGACCGGGACACCGACGGAAGACGCCAATTGTATTAGATGTCATAAAAACAGCGCCGCGACCGCTGTTGTGGCCTGCACGGCCTGCCACTCCGCCCAGCCTTTCTCTGCCGAAACCATAAAGAAAAACAAAAGCAACGTAAAAAGCTACCACAAAGACATGCCGGGGCTCAAGGGCGCCTATCATCAGAGTTGCGGGGGATGCCACGCCAGGGATGGCGGGCCGACCGGGTGCCAGGATTGTCACCCGCGGAAAAAATCGGGCGATGCATTTTATCATGCCGGTGAGTACGCACCCAAAACCCCAAAGAACGGGAAAAGCCGCGGCCGTTGATGAAACATGACCGGGGCACGCATTCCTGTAAATTCCAGTTCGACGTTTAAGGAGAGTTAAACATGAAACGGAGAGATTTCCTAAAGGCTTGGATGATATGTGGAGCTTCGACTACGTTTGGCATCACAAGAAACGCCTGGGGGGGCGCCTCTTTTGAAGGGTATCCCGAAAGAATGGGGGTTCTGGTGGACCTGACCCGCTGCGTCGGCTGCCGCAGCTGCGAGGCTGCATGCAACAAGGAACAACAGCTTCCCGCCCCGTCGGCGCCATTTGACGATCTATCGGTATTCGACAGAAAACGTCGCCCCACTGAAAAGGCCTACACCGTCATCAACCGCTACGAGACTACAAAAGCGGGCGGCCCTGTCTATCGCAAGATCCAGTGCAATCATTGCAACGAGCCGGGCTGCCTCTCTTCCTGTCTTGTCAATGCCTACACCAAAACCCAAGAGGGGGCGGTGATCTACAATCCCAAGGTCTGCATCGGGTGCCGTGCCTGCATGGTGGCCTGTCCTTTCAACATCCCGGGCTACAGTTATTCCAGCGCCTTCAATCCTCTGGTCAAGAAATGCGTATTCTGCTACGACACCCGCCTGAAAAACGGCAAGTCCCCCGCCTGCGTGGAGATCTGCCCGCAGGAAACCCTTACGTTCGGCCATCTGAACGACCTGATCAAGATCGGTCACGAGAGGATCCGGGAAATGCCGGACAAATATATCGATCACATTTACGGCGAAAAGGAGGTGGGGGGGACCGGTTGGATATATCTCTCCGGCGTGCCGTTCGACAAGGTCGGCTTCGATACGACCCTGGGGAACGAACCGATCATCTCCAATGTCAAGGAGTTTCTCGGCCTCATACCCATGGTGCTTGCCATCTGGCCGGCACTTTTTACCGGCTTTCATCTGCTGTCGACCCGCAATAATAATGACCCTTCCAAGCAAGGAGATTCCCATTCTTATCGAGAGGATGCCAAACCATGAACAAATTAAAAGCGCAAGAGGTAACAATCGTCGACTCCCCTTACAAGGATCCGGGAAAGACCAAATGGAGCGTGCAAGAAAAGTTGCTGCTCGGTCTGACCCCACAACAGTATGTTGCCCAAGCCCTGCGCAATCCCTTCAACTGGCTTCTGGCCATCATCTTTGCCATAGGGCTCCCTATTATCGCTGGCCGATTTCTATTCGGCCTCTCCTGGGTCACTGACAGCTCTTACGACTACCCGTGGGGGCTTTTCTTAGGATTTGGCCTGTTCACCTTGGTTCCTCTCTCTTCGTCTGGTTTTCAACTCGGCACAGCCGTGGAACTCTTCGGACGTCACGATCTCAAACCGATCGAACGTCTCGCCCTGTTGAACGGCCTGCTGGGCTATTTTTTCGCCGTCTGTTACCTGTTGGTCGACCTGGGCCAGCCCTGGCGACTCCCCTATCCGATGCTGATCGCGTTCGGTCCCGCCGCGGTCCTGTTTCTGGTCGCCTGGCATGTGGCTACCTATCTTTCCGTACAGATCGCGGAGGTGTCGGTGTCCTTTTTTGAATGGATCGGTTTCCCAATGGGCAAACAGGCGGTGCGTAAGATCACCCTCGGTCTCACCGTGGCGGGAATCATCCTCTCCACCCTCCACCAAGGGGCGTTGGGAGCTCTCTTCACTTATGCCCCCGGCAAGGTTCACCCTCTATGGTACTCGGCCTCGTTTCAGTGGCTCCACTTCTTCGTTTCATCCATGCCGGCCGGGCTTTGCATGGTGATCGTGGTCGGCAGCATCGTCAAAAAGACGATGGCATGGCGCTGTGACGACAACTTCATGAAGAATGTAGACAAGCTCTCGATCACCCTCGCCAGGGGCGCCTGCATGGGGTTGGCCACCTATCTCACGATCAAACTGATCGGCGTGGCCCATGACAACAAGTGGGAATACCTGGCCAGCGGTTGGGGGCTGTGGTACCTGTTTGAAATCGGCGTCGGCGTCATCCTGCCGCTTGTACTCATCTCTTTCGCCATTAGGAACAACAAGATCGGGCTGGTCCGCTTCAGCGCGCTTCTCACCATCTTCGGCCTGGTGCTCAACCGGTTCAATACCGCCCTGATCACCTTTAACTGGAAACTGGGTGAATGGTTTATCCCCCACTGGCGTGAGGTAATGATCACCGTCACCATCTTCGCCATCTATATAATGGTCTACCGTTTCATCCTCTACCGTCTACCGATCCTCTATACATGGAAGACAGCCGATGAACCCGTGCACGTCACGGAACCGATAAAAGAATCGGCCACCTATGTGACAGGATAGACAGCAATGACGGCGCCGGGGGGAAGACCACTTGGCCACGAGGAAGAAAGGAATGTGAACCAAACGCGAACCGTTTGCCCGGGAAGGAAAAGCGACACCGTTACTTCTAGCGAAGCCCCGCGCGATTGGCGACGGGAAACTTCACTGGTTCTTTTGCTCATCTCTAACGGATATTCCTAACTTTTTCAGGAGGGCATGAAAATTCGGCCTCAGCATCCCCGTTTCTTCAGCCGCCTGGGTAATGTTCCAGTTGCTCCTTTTAAGCGCGTTTATCACGAACGCCTTTTCAATATGCTCTATGGCCCGCTCCCGTATCTGTCTTTTTGTTTCCTTGAGTTCTTCCAGGCTTTGGGGAACAAAACCCTGCTCCGTATATACCCCATTCCCCTCTGTTTTGAGCTCCAGATCCGCTATGTTGATGATGCTTCCCTCACAAAGCACCACGGCTCTTTCTACGATGTTTTCAAGTTCTCTCACATTTCCGGGGAAATTATATTCCATTAAAAAGACTATGGCGTCAGGCGCCAGCCCGCGAACGTCCTTCCCAATCTCTTCGGAAAATTTTCTTAAAAAATGAGCGGTTAAAAGTTTAATATCCTCCCTTCGTTCTCTGAGCGGGGGGAGAGGGACGGGAATGACATTGAGACGGAAAAATAGGTCGTCGCGGAAAGACCCCTCGGCAACTATCACGCCAAGGTTCCTGTTGGTTGCCGCCAACAGCCGGATATCTATGGGCACAGGTCGGGTGTCCCCTATCGGGGTGATGACCCGCTCCTGTAAAACCCGGAGAAGTTTTGCCTGGGTGGCAAGGCTGATATTGGAAATCTCGTCCAGAAAAAGAGTTCCCCCGTCGGCCACCTTGAAAAGCCCTGTCTTGCTCTGGATTGCTCCGGTAAAGGAGCCCTTGACATGGCCGAAAAGTTCGCTTTCCAGTAGGTTTTCTGCAAGCGAAGTACAGTCTACCGCAACAAAGGGATGGTCACGCCTTGGGCTGTTTTTATGTATGGCTCGGGCCACCAGTTCCTTACCGGTTCCGCTTTCTCCGGTGATAAGAACGGTGCTGTCGGTAGGGGCCACCTGCATTATCCGGCGATATACCTTTTGCATCCCCAGGCTCTCGCCGATGAAATTCTCAAACCCGTGATACTTTCCGATCTCCTTTTTCAGACTGGCGCTTTCCAATAACATCGCCCGTTCAGCAATCGATTTCTGCACCTTTTCGGTGATCTGTTCAGAGGTGAAGGGTTTGGCAATATAGTCAAATGCCCCGTTTTTCATCGCCTCCACCGCCGTGTCAACGGTGGCATAACCAGTGATGATGATGACAGGCACATCGGGCTGTAATATTTTGATTGCTTTGAGCACCTCAATGCCGTCCATCCCAGGCATCTTTAGATCAGTGATAACAACGTCGAATTCTCGCTCCTGTATCTTTTCAACAGCCGCCCTTCCGCTAGCCGAGGTCTCCACCCGAAAGCCCTCACTCTCGAGGATGCGCCTCATGCCTTCCCTGATGACAGCCTCGTCGTCAACGACCAGAATGTTGGATACCCCGGCGTTGCTTTCTTGTTTGCCTGACACCATTCTTTTATCCTCGAAAACCTCACATTCCTGTCGGTAAGGAGAAAATGAACGACCTATATCGTTGATTTTTTGCCAATGATTTTAAATTACCTCAATCAATCTTCCAAGTCAATTGAAGATCTCCGCAGCAGGCTTAGGAGAATGTTCGATCCTGAAAAGGAACAAACCATTTCGTTTTCACCCGCTTACCCCGCGGCAAGCCACGGGGAATGCGCTCGCTGACGGATTCAATAATTGAGAATAATAGCACAATAAGAATTGACTATTTGCCTGCATTTTCTTATAATACAACGATCATGCGCGATGCGGGGCCAGTTTGCTGCTCACGCCTGTTTCGATGTTCCCGAAAAAGCACACGAAATAGTCAATGCCGGACAGCGTCGCAGATCGGATATTGTTGTTATTGTTTTCTGGAGGCAATCATGAAGCAGCGGTACGCGTTTTTCATCCTGATCTTGACGATTTTAACCGGCTCCTTCGGTCATGCAATTGACATCAAAGATGTCACCTTTAAGACAGCCAATTTCGGCAAGGTGATATTTAGCCACAACCAGCACTTCAGACAAGAAGGCATTAAAAATAACTGCAAGACCTGCCATAATGCCATTTTCAACCTCAGAGGCAAGACCCGTTACACCATGGCAGATATGGGAAAAGGCAAGTCCTGCGGCGCCTGCCACAACGGCAAACGGGCCTTCGATCTCAATGATTGCATCCAATGTCACAAGGTTGCGAATGTAACTATTAAAGTAAAAGAAACGGGACCGGTGACCTTCAGTCACAAGAAGCATCTCAGCGCTTATAAATGCGCCGTCTGCCACCCCAAGATCTACGATATGGCTGCAAAAAAGCCGGCCACCATGGCCCAGATGGAAAAAGGGAAGTCCTGCGGCGCCTGTCATAACGGCAAAGACGCCTTTAAGACTGAAGAATGTATAAAGTGTCATCCCGTCAAGGATGTAGATTTCAAGCTGAAGGATTCGGGGGACGTCAAATTCAGCCACGAATTTCACACGGGCATGTACAAGTGCGGCGATTGCCACGTCAAGCTCTATCTTCCCTCTGCGAAGAATAAGAGAATGACGATGGCGGAGATGGAAGCGGCCAAATCATGCGGCGCCTGTCATAACGAAGGCAAAGAAGCCTTTACCGTAAAGGAAAATTGTGACCGCTGCCACAAGATGTAGCGCAGCGCGGGAGAGAGATATCTGATGTCAAGGCAACAAATGCATGTAAAAAATAATTTGACAAAAGGGATTTTATTATTAACTTAAGTAAAATTTGACGGACCGGAAGCAGGTCCAGAAAAGGAGATAAACATGTTTTCCGTATCTGAAAAAGCAAGCGAGATGATCAAGGAATTTCTTAAGAATCGTTCAGCGGCCGCCTCCATCCGGGTCCTCATGCAGGAGGGCGGCTGAGCGGGGCCCTCTCTGGGCATGGCTCTGGATGAGTCAACAACGAACGATGAGGTATTCGAGGATGGGGGGGTCAAATTCCTGGTCGAAAAGACCCTTTTTGAAAAGGTCAAACCAATCGCAGTCGATTTTATCACCACCCCGCGGGGGGGCGGATTCAAGCTTGCCTCCAGCCTGAGTAAGGAAAGCGCCTGCGGCTCCTCATGCAGCAGCTGCTGAGATCATGCCCCGGAGGCCCATGCGGGTCTCCGGGTTTTTTCTTTGCGCGCTACCGGCAAAAAAGCGCGTATCTCCTTTAATCCAATGACGGAAAATTCAATTTCCTCCGACCGGAACCGCGCCGACGCCCTGATCCGGGATGGTCGTTGCGAAGAGGCCATCGAGATCTATCGGAGGCTGACGGAAGCCCGCCCGGAGGAGGATTCCCACCTCCTTGCCCTGGCCTGGGCGCTCCACGACAGCGGGAGGCCGGAGGAGGCCACCCGCTGTTTCGAACGCCTCTTCGAGAAGGAACTCGCCCGCAGGCTCTTCACCGGCTTTGCCTATGACGAACTGGTCCGGATCTACCGGGAAGGGAAAGAGTGGGAAAGCCTTATTTCGGTCTGTGAGCGGGCCGCGGACGTACAGCCGGAGGATGCCGGCCTGCTGCGAACACTCGGCGAGGCCTGTCTTGCGGCGGGGAAGGCAGAGAGGGCTCTGCACGTCTTTGAGAGGCTCACCGCCCTTGAACCGGATTCTCCGGATCACTGGTGTTCCCTGGGCGACGCGTGGCTGGCGGCGAGCGACCCCGGTAACGCCGATGTCGCCTATTTACGGGCCGCGGAGATCGAACCTGCGGATGCACCGGTTTTCTTCAGCCGGCTGGCAGTCGGCTGTCTCCGAGCCGGCCATCTGGAAAAGGCGCGGGCGGCCTTTGCGCGGTGTCTGGCTGCGCGTCCCGCTGAACCTGTTTTTTGGATAGGTCTCGGCGATGTCCTGATCCGTATGGGAGAACCGGAAGCGGCGGTGGACGCCTATGGCCGTGCGGCATCTCTCAATCCCGCGACTGCGGGAAGCTGTTACTGCCGCCTCGGCAATCTCCTTACCAGGGAGGGCTTCCATCCCTTGGCGTCGGAGGCGTTTACAAAAGCCGTTGCCGCCGAACCGGGAAACCCCCGCTTCCTCCTTCACCTGGCTGCATCATACACCGCCCGGGACCTGGCCGACCTCGCGGCTGCTGCGCTCCGCAGGGTGGAGGCTCTGACCGGTAGCGCGTTAGGGAAGCCCCGCCCGGCGGCCGGGTAGTTTCCCGGCGACACCGCCGACCGTAAAAGAAGGGCTCAGGCCTTTCCTATCTTCTGCAGCGTCTCCCGGAAAACATGGTAAAAGGCGGCGTTGTCGCTCACGCCCTGCTTGACGATCTTTCCCGTTTCATCGATATTCTTGAGATTGAGGACGAGATTGACGCTCCGGTTGAAGGCGGCCATGTTGTCCAGCGTCCGGTATTGTCCGCTGACCAAGACAACAAAGATTCTCCGCCGCGTCGTCGTGGCCAGGCTTTCCAGATACATCAGGACGTCGTTTGCCGCCGGATTCTCCGTGTCGAATAGTTCGTCCAGGACCACGACATCGTAAACGTGGAACCGCATGTACTTGATAGCTTCCTTGGCAGTTGCAGGTTCCGTGACCTGATAGTTTAGCCCCCGGAGGGCGCCGACGATTTTCTCCCGGACGGCCGGATCGGGTTCGCACACCAGGGCTGTCGCGCTCCCCTCTCCCACGAAGTCGAACGGCCTATCCGCAGCGTCGTACCCCTCCGCTGCCACCTCATTCAATAGCGTCTTATTTTCTTCCATGACACGCCTCCCTTACCAAGGCCTCTTCGGTTTTCCGTAATCATTATCCACCTCGAGCTTGCCGAGGTCCGTCGTGGACTGCCCCCGCGCGCTCTTCACCGTGTCGATGCCTCGGCCGACGATCCCCTTGTTGGAGGCGTAGGCCTTCCCGGTCTCCTCGCTGATCAACCCCTGCTTGAAAAGCTCGATGATGTAGTCGTCAAAGGTGATCATCCCGAAGGCCTTCCCCGCCTGGATGATCTCATAGAAGGTCTTTCCCTCCGATTCTCCATGGAGGATGGCATCCTTCACCCGGAGGTTAGCCCCCATGACCTCGAAGGCCGCCACGCGTCCCCCCCCTTCCTTGGGGAGGAGGCGCTGGCAGACGATCCAGCGGACCGTATCGGCCAGCCGGATCCGGACCTGATTCTCCTCCTCGGTGGAGAACATGCCTAAGATGCGGTTGATGGTCTGCCCCGCATCCACCGTATGGAGCGTGCTCAAGACAAGATGGCCCGTCTCCGCTGCGGACAGGCCGATCTCCACTGTCTCCCGGTCCCGCATCTCGCCGACGAGGATAATCTTCGGCGCCTGACGTAGCGCGGCGCGGAGCCCGCTTGCGAAGGTGTCAAAATCACTACCCATTTCCCGCTGGTTGAAGGTGGCCTTCCGGTGGGAATGGGAATATTCCACCGGATCCTCGAGCGTGACGACATGGACCGACTTCTTGTCGTTGACCTCATTGAGGAGCGCCGCGAGGGACGTCGATTTCCCGCTCCCCGTGGCGCCGGTCACTAAGATGATCCCGTTCTTCTCCTCGGCCATTTTGCGGAAGGCCTCGGGAAGGTTCATATCCTCGAAGGACGGGATCTTGGACTCCAGTTTTCTCAGGACGATGGAGTAGTTGCCCCGCTGGGAGAAGATGTTCACCCGGAAGCGGGCCCTCCCCGACAGTTCGTACGAGGAATCGCACGACCCCTGGGACAGAAGGTTCTCCGTCAGCCTCCGGTCCTGATTGATCAGGTTCAGGGCGAACGTCTCCGTCTGGAAGGGGGTCAGTTTCTCGAAGGGCAGGTCCATCTTCACGCCGATGAGCTGGCCCGCGCTCTCCACCTGAAAGGGCCTCCCCACCGTGATGTTCAGGTCCGATACATTCTTATGGGCATCGAGCATCTTACCCAGGATATAATCGACCTCCTGAATTCTCATCGTTCACCTCCAGTAAAAAATAGAAAAACCGGCGGCCGCTACACCTCGGTGAAATCCGTCGGCGGAGTCTTCAGTAACTGCCGGAACCGCTGTTTGTCGTTCGCCTTCATGTAGGCCTCGTCCGGACCGATCCACCCTTTGTCGAGGAGCCCCTGGATCGCATCATCGAGAAGCATCATGCCGTATTTCTTCCCCGTCTGGATCATGGAGGGGAGCTGGAAGGTCTTCGATTCGCGGATCAGGTTGCGCACCGCGGAGTTGGCGATCAGGATCTCCAAGGCGGCGCAGCGCCCCTTCCTGTCGACCCGCTTGAAGAGGACCTGGGCGATTACCGCCCTGATCCCGTCGGCGAGGGTGGAGCGGATCTGCATCTGCTCGCCGGCAGGGAAGACCTCGATGATCCGGTCCACGGTCTTGGCGGCGCTCGTCGTGTGGAGCGTGCCGAAGACGAGATGGCCCGTCGAGGCCGCTTCGACGGCGAGCGAGATCGTCTCCAGATCGCGGAGCTCCCCGACGAGGATGATGTCGGGGTCCTCGCGCAGGGCGCCGCGCAGCGCCGCCGTGAAGGATTTCGTATGCCGGCCGACTTCCCGGTGATTCACGATGCAACTCTGGCTTGCGTGGACGAATTCGACCGGATCCTCGATCGTGATAATGTGGTCCTTCCGGGTCCGGTTCGCCTCGTCAATGATCGCCGCGAGCGTGGTGGATTTGCCGCTTCCCGTCGGTCCGGTGACCAGGACCAGACCCCGGGGTAGGGAGGCCAGTTTGGGGATGACCGGCGGGAAGCCTAATTCAGCGCAGGTGACGATCTTGTTCGGAATCTCCCGGAACACCGCCCCGCAGCCGAACTGCTGCTCGAAGAAGTTGGCGCGGTAACGGGCAAGTCCCGGAATCTCATAGGCAAAATCGACATCACCTGTCTCTTCGAACTGCTTGACCTTGTGTTCAGGGGCGATCTCATAGATCATCGCCTTCAGGCCGTCGTTGGTTAGGACGTCGAACTTGATCCGCTCCAGGTCGCCCCGGAGCCGGAGCGCCGGCTGCTGACCGGAGACGAGGTGCAGGTCCGACGCCCCCTGGTCGTGCATCAGCTGGAAGAATGCATCGATTTTTGCCATGAATGACCTCCTTGGGGATATTTGCGATTTGACTCTTTCGGGAACACTGTTCTTCTCCCGTCTTGAGGGATATTTCAGCGTAACACGGACGTACCGCAAGAACAGCCGGATCGTTTCGGATATCCGGCATCGCGATTGCCGAGAGTATAGGGAAAGACCGTTTGTTTGTCAAGGTTAAAGCGGACAAAAAGGTTAAATCGGATAGTGTTAACTCCGAGAAGCAAATTTTTATTGCTTTTTACCTTCCCATGTATTAGGGAGTACATGACTTTTGCCATAGTGCAGCTATATCAAATTCACCGCACAGGAACTGCTCCTAACACAACATGTTTTGCAATGCCATGTTTCTTAAATTTCTGTTTTGCAGGAGGATCAGCATGTTGAAAATGTTTTCCCGCATTGCGTCCGTGATCTTGCTTGTCCTGCTGTCTGCTTACCCCCTGTGGGCTGAGCGGGGCATGGCCATTGATCCGGCCATCTGCCTCGGCTGCCACGGCGACAAGATCTCCGCCGCTTCTTTTGTCGCTTCCGTTCACGGTAAAAATGGCTGTAACAGCTGCCATATCCAGCTTACCGACCTTTCCAGACACGTGAAAGGTGAAATCAAAATGGAGAAGGTCAGGTGTGAACGCTGCCACAAAAGGGAAAATGCCGAGCATTATGCCAGTGTGCATATCCAGAAGGATGTACAATGCGCCGATTGCCACACCGATATACACACGCACCGTTACTGGAAAAAGGATAAACGCATTGTCGTCGCCAAGTGCATCCAGT
Organism: Syntrophobacterales bacterium GWC2_56_13; assembly: GCA_001830835.1. GTDB lineage: Bacteria > Desulfobacterota > Syntrophia > Syntrophales > UBA5619 > JAKAFS01. The sequence goes on from MICJ01000037.1 coordinate 21,466, forward strand.
GCCATGACCACGAGGCCGTTTACCGGCAATCCATTCACGGCAAAGCGGTGGCGGCAGGCAATCAGGATTCCGCGGCCTGTCATGATTGCCATAATCTTCATGATGTCAAGCCGATGAATGACCCAAAGTTCCATACCGACCGGGTATTCCATACCAAAGTCTGCCTGAGATGCCACAGTGACGAGGAGATGATGAAGAGAAACAGTGTCTTCACTGTGGCAACCCAGACATACATGAACAGCTATCACGGGAAAAACTACCGGCTCGGTTATCCGGAAAAGGTCGCCGGTTGCGCCGATTGTCATACGGCCCATGCAGTGCTGAAAGCGTCGGATCCCCGCTCCACCGTCAATCCCGCGCATCTTGTGGCAACGTGCAAACAGTGCCATAAGCACGCCACTTCAATGTTTACGAAATTCTACGCCCACGGGGAACATACGGACAGGGGAAAATACCCGCTGCTTTACTGGACATTTGTCAGCATGATCGGCCTCCTGTGGAGCACCTTCGCCGTCTTCTGGGTGCATACGATCCTGTGGATGTACCGGGGCTTTGTGGAAAACCGGGAAAAAGCGGCGCTTCTTGCGGAAGGGGCCATCAAACCCGTGCCCGACGGCTTCAAGCAGTACCGCCGTTTCAAAGCCCGCCACATCATCCTGCATATCCTGGTTATCGTCAGTTTTCTTGGTCTTGCCCTGACCGGCTTGCCGCTTAAATTCAGCGATCAGGAACTGTCAAAGCTTCTGATGGCGCTGTACGGCGGCACCGCCAACGCCGCTCTGATCCACAGAATATGCGCCGTGATTACCTTTGGTTACTTCCTTTCGGCTATTGCCATGAGCATCCATTTCCTTTTCATCAGGAAGGATATACGGGGGAACTGGCTGGAAAGACTGCTCGGTCCCGACTCCCTCTGTCCCAATCCCCGGGATGTCAGGGATATCACCGGGATGATCCGCTGGTTCTTTTTCAAGGGGCCGAAACCCACGTTCGAGCGCTGGAGTTACTGGGAGAAGTTCGATTTTCTGGCGGTCTTCTGGGGCATGTTCGCCATCGGCGGCTCCGGTCTGATGCTCTGGTTCCCGGAGTTTTTCGGCGGCTTCCTGCCCGGCTGGATGTTCAACGTGGCGACCATCGTCCATTCCGACGAGGCCCTGCTTGCCACGGGATTCATCTTTACGGTGCATTTCTTCAATACCCACTTCCGCCCCGAGAAATTTCCCATGGATTTTGTCATTTTTAACGGTCAGATATCGAAACATGAGTTTATAGAAGAACGCCGCGATCAGTGGCAGCGCTACGAACGGGAAGGGATCACCGAGCAGATCAGGGTTAAGAAGCGAAGCGGCGTTTTCTTCGACTTCTTCTTCAAGGGATTCGGCTTTTTGGCCCTTTTCCTGGGGATTGCCCTGCTGTTCATGATGCTTTATACCTTTTTGGCCGCACCGCATTAGACGCTCCGTTGGGTATGAAACACAGCCTCTTTTTAATTTGACAAAACGAGAGGTAGTGTTATACGTGAATCGGCGTTCAGCAGCCGCTCAAAGCGTTACAAGTTACTATAAATACTGCATAAAAGAAGCGAGGAGGAGACATGCCTGAGAATAGAAACAACATCATGGGGTATTTCTTCAATATGATAAGCCTCATTGGAATGATACTGGCCGTGGTGGCCGCCGGTCTCATCATTGTCTTGCTTTCCGTGGAGCTGATTACCGGCGTGGAGAGCCCCTACCTGGGAATCATGGTTTATTTTATTTTTCCCGCCATGCTGATCCTGGGCCTGCTCCTGGTGCCCATAGGCGCTTACCGTGTGAGAAAGCAGCGCCGCCTGGCAAGACCGGACGTCATTCCGCCCTATCCGGATATGGACTTGAATGACCGCCTCAAGCGACGGTTGTTTGTCTTTTTCATCTTCGGCACCGTCATCTTTGTTCTCATTATTTCCATCGCGGCAGTCAAGGGTTACCATTTTACCGAGTCTGACGAATTTTGCGGAAAGCTTTGCCACGTGGTCATGGCCCCGGAACACACTGCCTGGAGCAAATCTCCCCACGCCAGGGTTCGCTGTGTGGAGTGCCACATCGGACCGGGGGCAAAATGGTATGTCAAGGCCAAGATTTCCGGCCTGAAACAGATCTATGCCGTGCTGGCTCACACCTATGCGATTCCCATCGAAACTCCCGTCGTGAATCTCCGTCCTGCGCGCGATATCTGCGAGCGCTGCCACTGGCCGGAAAAGTTTTACTCGGGTCGTCAGAGGGTATATTACCATTACGCACCCGATGAAAAGAACACGCCCCGGGAGATCAACATGCTGATCAATATCGGCGGCACCCCGAAAAGCCCGACGGCGACCGGCATTCACTGGCATATAGGCAGCGAGGTCTATTACATCGCCAGGGATAACAAACGTCTCGACATCCCCTATGTCGCCGTCAAGGATAAAAACGGCAAGATCATCGAGTATAACGATGAGGATAGTCCGCTTTCCAAGGAGGAGATCGCCAAAGGGGAAAAGCGCCTCATGGACTGCATCGACTGTCACAATCGTCCGACCCATATTTACCGTTCACCCGGTCAGGAGATGGACGAAAACTTTGTCTCCGGCCATATCGATCCCACCCTGCCCTTCATCAAGAAGATCGCCGTGGAACTCCTTACCAGGCCTTACAAGACCGCAGAAGAGGGCAGGTCTGCTATTGCCGGCGGCATAGAGGAATTCTATGCCAAGAATCACCCGACGGCGGCCAGTGATAAGGCCGCTGCCATCAGGCAGGCCATCGAGATGGTGCAGGACATTTATGACCGAAACTTTTTCCCGAAGATGAAAGTGTACTGGAATACCTACCCCGACCATATCGGTCATTTCTATACGCCCGGCTGTTTCCGTTGTCACGGGGGGAAGCACAAGTCAGAAGACGGCAAGGTCATTTCCAAGGATTGTGACCTCTGCCATACCGTTCTTGGCCAGAAACAGGAAAACATACGGCAGGGGGCGAAGGTGAATAGTTTTGTCCACCCGACGGATATCGGGGACAGCATGATCGCACTGAATTGCAGCGAATGCCATTCAGCCGGCGGTGAAGATGTGCCGGGTGGAGGCAAGGGCAAGTAGCGCCTCAGGGCTGGGCGGCTACCCATAAGAGGCGCGCTTTTCATGAAACCAGCGGCTATGCTTGCCGGAGATAGATAATTCCAGGGTACAGCAGGAAAGCGGAGGCCTCCCCGCTTTTTTTGCTCCAGTGCGCGTACACCTCGCAAAGCAGCAAAACACATGATGCCAGGAGGAGAAGATGACAGACAAGCCATCATCTCTTGAATCCCGCGTGGAACAACTCGCCGCACAGGTAGAGGCGCTGACCCTTAAAGTGGACGCGCTTTCGGGAAAAATCGCCCTTTTCAGCGCCAGACCAGCCATGAACGGGGCTGCATCCAGGGATGACGACTTCCCCGACCCATCGGAAGCCCTGCTGTCGTGGGTTGGCCGCTCCTCACTCCTCCAGCGCCTTTCAACTATTTGTTTCCTCCTGGTCGTTGCCGTGGTCCTGCGCACAGTCACGGACAACGGCATGGTCAACCTCCAACTCGGCTACATCATCGGCATGAGTTACGCCGCCGCCCTGATGTTCATGGGCTGGCGGAGGTACCGGAGAGCCAACCCGCTGGCGCCCATATTCACCGCATGCGGGACAGTCCTGATGTTTGCCATCGTTGTGGAAACGCACGCCCATTTCGATGCCCTCCCCTCCGTCCCGGCCTATATCCTCCTGATGCTGACCGGCCTCGGCACAGCCGTGATCAGTTATGTCTACCGGGCGCCGGCGCCGGTTGCCGTGGGCAATCTCGGCATGTGCATCGCCGGGGCGGCGATCGATTACCCCAATCCGTTTTTCCCCTACCTGGGGATCGTACTCATCACGGCCAACCTGCTGGGTTATTTTACCGCCCGGGCCCATAGATATTCCTGGCTCCGCTGGATACTGCTCCTGGTGACCCTGTTCATGATCAATCTGTGGGGGATCAAACTGGGGATGACTTTGCTTGGCGGTGAAGAACCGCCCCGGATACTGGCGCCGGCTTGGTTCCTGCCGCTTTTGACCATTTTCACGACAATATACGTGACAATGGCCTTTATGGGCATCATCCGCAGTCTTCCTGGCAAGATAAGCAGATTTGAACTCGTCCTCCCCACAATCAATGTGGCCTGGGCTTTCGTGCTGGTCCAGTACGTGGTGTTCGCCATGGGCGGCAGTAAAATCATGCTCGGCGCCATCGGTGTCATTGCCGGAGCGGGACATCTCTCAGTAGCAATGTGGTTGGCAGGCCGGGACCCGAAAGGCGCGCGCGGAACCAATGCCTTTCTCTTTGCCGGTTCCGTGTTGCTGGCGCTTGCCCTGCCCTTAGCCACTGGCAGTATTTTACTGTCTCTTCCGATCTTGGCGGCGGTTGCATTCTGGGCGGCGGTCATGTCGGCAAAGTGGCACAGCGGAAGCGTTCGCTTAACGTCATATCTCCTGCAGATTTATGCGACCGTGGCACTGGCGGTGGTACTGCTCGGCTGGGAAACGATCTCCTCTTTTCCGGCAAGTGCTGTGTCGGCCGGCGGGATCGCCTGCCTGGGTCTTATGCAATACAGGTGGTGCCGCAGCCGGAAGCCGCCCGAAGAATCGGCCTTTTTTTCCAGGATTGATAAAGGCGACTTCAGCGCCGTCGCCATTTTCCTGGCTGCGCTCATGAGTGCATTTTTCCTGCTGCGGGTGATTGCCCACCGGCTCTTGGAAATGACCCTCGCACCGGCCGACCTGAACAACGCCCTGCACTGCAGCCAGTCGGTCATCATCAACCTGTCCGCCATCGTGCTGATGTTTTTTGCCCAGGCGTACCGCAACAGGGAGGTGCGCAACGTGGCAATCCTGGTGACGGTGATCGGCGCCGTCAATGTTTTCCTGTACGATCTCATCAAAGCGCATGGAATGCCGCTGGTAATCAGCGTATTGTCCTTCGGCCTGGCCACAGCCGTGGAATCGGTCATCCTGGGGCGCTGGCAGCGTCCATCGCCGCCGGCGCAGGATAATGACCGTTCATGAAGCGCCCTTCGGCGGCCGATTTTTCCACCGCGGCCTGCTCCTTCGGCGTCACCTTCACTGAGATGATTCGCCCCACCAAAATGATTGACACGAATCGACCCGTTCTTTTATGATATACTTCGACGTCGTGCGGACATCACTCCGTTTTCTCAGAATCAGGAGGTCAGAAGAGATGGAAGCAAACGACTTGTTCCGGGAGGTACCCTGCCGGTACTTCACGAAACCCGGTCCCGCCAATACCGGGGCCGTCCTTGAGGCCGCAGGCCGGCGGGCCAAAGATCTCACCATCGGCCGGGTGGTCGTGGCATCGTGCACCGGCGGAACCGCCTTTGCGGCGCGGAAAATATTCGCTCCGTCGGCCAGGATCATCGCCGTCACGCATGTGACGGGTTTTGCAGAGCCCAACGTCCAGGAGTTGAGCGAGGAGGACCGCCGGGCGCTCCAGGAGCAAGGAGTGGAGGTCCTGACCTGCGCCCACGCCTTCGGCGGCGTCGGACGCGGTGTGAGAAACAAAGTCGGTACGTATCAGATCGATGAGATCATGGCATTTACTCTCCGGACCTTCGGCCAGGGGACGAAGGTAGCCGTCGAGATCGCCCTGATGGCCGCCGATGCGGGGCTCATCCGGACCGATGAGGACGTGATTGCTATCGGCGGTTCCGGGAAGGGGGCGGATACGGCCCTTGTCCTGCGGCCGGCCACGAGCTCCCATATTTTCGACCTGAACGTCAAAGAGGTGATCTGCAAACCGGCGAATCTGTAAGCCCCCTGTACATGAAGAGCCTTGAAAATGCTCTTCACCGGGTCGTGGGATATTTTTCGCCTCTTTGCAAAAAAATGTTTTCATTTCTTCATGTTCTCGGATTATACTTCAATCCTGAACCACCGACCTGTCCGGCGGAGGTCTTCTGCATCCGCCTGAGCAAGGAGATGGAGATGAAAAGGCTGCTCGGTGCGATTTTTGGTGTGATTCTCAGCGCAATCCTTTCAGGGGCTCTCCCCGCCCGGGCGGAGAACTACACGATCCGGGGCGATATGGGAGCGGAGATCCGCTACGAACTGCGGGAGAGGATCACCGGCGGGACGGGTGTCAGGGAGACCACGCTGAGCGTCGTCATACCGGAGAGCTTCAAGTCGCCCACCTTCCGCCAGGAGGTCCGGGACGTCGATCTCTCCTTCGTCCCCCGCCCCGATGAGCAGAAAAAGACGGAGGACGGCCGGGGAAACAGGATCATCACCGCCGCCTGGAATGGCTCCCCCGCTTTTATCGACGTCAGGCTGACAGTCAATGCGATCAATACGACGGGCCTCGAGACGATCGAGACGACCGCCCCCTTTCCGCCGGGGGCAGTCACAGGCGACATCAGGGATTATCTTCGAGCGACGGAACAGGTTCAGTCCGATCATCCGCAAATCCGAGCTCTGGCGGGCGACCTGACACGGGGGGTCGCCACCCAGTTCGACGCCGTCCAGCGGTTGATCTCCTGGGTGGTGGATCACGTCTCCTACGTCAATCCCCCCTTGAATTACGATGCCCTCTACTCACTGGAATCGGGAAAGGGGAACTGCCAGAATTTCTCCCACCTGAGCGCCGCGCTCCTCCGGGCCGTCGGCATCCCCGTCCGGATCGTCAACGGCATGACCCTTAACCGGCCCTTCGACGTGCCCTGGCAGCAGGGGATGATGACCTTCAAGATGGGCCAGGGGCGTCACTCCTGGATCGAGGTCTGGTTCCCCGATCTCGGGTGGGTGCCTTTCGATCCCCAGAACTCCGAACTCTTCGTTTCCAGCCGTTTTATCCGCATCGAGGTGGGCGTCGACAACAACGAGACAAAAAACGACGGCCTGCTCCGCTGGACCCAGACCCGGAACGCCGTCCTGAAACCCAGGCTCCAGGAGACCCTCAGCGCTGACTTCCTGAAGGATCAGATCAGCCTCCGGGGCAACCGGGAAGCCTACGGACCCCGGAACCTCCTCCTCTGCCCGTCCGTCCGGGCGTCATTCCAGCCGCTGGCGATCAAACCCCTCCCGCCCCCGCCCGTATTTACCGAGGCCGAGAAGCGCGCCTTCCTCTACGAGTTGCCCTTTGTCTACGGCAATCTGGAGTTTCCCGAGGATGTCGATTTTGCCTTTCCTCGGGTAACCCTCTCGGCCGGCGGCGACGCCTTCGAGATGCGCCGCAATTTCCTCGTGGAAACCGCCGAATATGTGACCACCAACCTGACCCAGTACGCCCAGGTGGTCATATTGCAAAAACCTCTCCGGCTGGATAAGGTAGGACTTGCCCTCCACAACTTCGGGGGTGGCGGGTGGCTCTGGGTGGATCTCTTTGCGGACCGGGACGGAAAACCAGGCCCCCTGATCGGGGCGAGCGTCCTCGTAAATATCGAGGAGATCTCCACGCGACCGGGTTATCGGTGGGTCGATTTCGATTTCAGCCGGGAGAACCCCATCCTCATGCCGGGCGCCTACTGGATCGCCCTCGGATTCTCAGGGAGTCCCGTCGTCAACTGGTTTTATACCTACGGCAAGCCGGTAGGCCCCGTGCATGGCACCCGCTACAAGGGGGTTTTCGCGCGGGATTGGAGCGGCGCCCTCAATTATGAATTCAATTACCGGCTCAGCGGCCGGACGATGAAATAGTCGTTCCCTTCGCCGGGAGCCTGATCCATCCAGACAGGCCCCCGGTGAACGGTTTTACCATGATCGGGAGCAGGATCACTTCTTCGCCCGCGCCGGCTTTTTCCCTGCCGGTTTAGCCTTTGCGGCCGCCTTGGCCGGGGCCTTTGCCGTGGCTTTCGCCGGCGCTGCCTTGGCGGCTGCTTTTGCCGAGGCCTTTGCCGGTTTCTTCACGGGCTTCTTTGCAGCGGCCTGTTTTTTGACCGGGCCCGCCGCCGCCTTCACTCTGGCCATGGGCTTTTTGCAGCAGAGGAGCTCCGTCACAGCGCACCCGCAGCCCTCGTCGACGACCACCACCAGACCGCACACCTCACAACTCAGAGAATCGCCCTTCTTTGCCTTTGCCATGTCTGCTTCCTCCTTTTCGCTAAAGATTAGATCCCGCTCTGCCGGAACCCCGGCCTGCCCGGGCTTCCCTGGCTGCAAAATCGTGTGATTCATCCTGCGAATGCTGCTGGCAGATCGACCTACCGACCGGCCCCTTTTCCTCCAGCCGCGGGGCGCTAAAGAATTCCCGGATGAGGAGGGTAACCTCCCGGGGACGTTCCATGGGGATCAGGTGGCCGGCGTCTTTCACCAGGCGGCGTTCGCAGTTCGGGATAAGGGATTGGATACGGTCGAGATCGATGAAGCCCCTGTTTTCGCTCTTTTCCCCTTCGACGATGAGAACTGGGCAGGAAACTTTTGGGAGAAGGGGCCAGGGGTCGAACTGCCTCCCCCCCATGAAGAGAGCAGCCTCCCGCCGGGGACTGCAGACGAGCCGGAGCCCCCCATTTTCCCCGCCGGTCATGCCATGGTTGATGTAGAGCTCCAGCATCTCCTCGTCCCATCTCTGAAACAGTGCGCGGGAGTGGAGATAGGTCATGGCCTCGTCCCGGTCGCGCCAGAAGTCGATCCGCTTGATCGCCCTGGCAGCGATAGGGTGCTCGTCAACACGCATATGGCCCAGGTAGAATTCCCGGGGGAGGAGAATGGGCTCGATGAGGACCATGCCCGCCGCCGGGAGTCCATAGAAGGCATTGGCGATCATGTGCACTGTCGCCCCCATGGAATGGCCTACCAGAAAAGGCCTTGTTAACTGCAGGGCGTCGCAGAGGCGTATGGTATCCTCCGCCAGGGTCGCCCAGCTGAGCCCCCCGTTTTCCGGATCTGACTCGCGGTGATCGCCGAAGGAGGGGGCAACGATACGGTAAGCGCCGGCGAGTTCCCGCGCAAGGGGATGCCAGAGCCAGGGCTGGAAGCCTGTGGCGTGGAGGAAAATCAGGGGTGGACCCTCTCCCTCATAGAGGAGATAAGAGATCTCCGCATCCCCGATATTCTGCCTGCAGATTTGCGGATGGTTGCCGTTCGTAGCCTTCACCTTTGCTGCACCCTTTCCAAGGTTTCGAATGCGTCACCGTTCACCTGACCCAGGTGGTAAATTCGTCCGGGATTGCCCGTTCCCTTGTAAAATTGTTGATCGGCGCCTCAGAGTCGGGATAGCCCAGCGTGACGCCAATGATGACGGCCTTCTCCTCCGGGATCGGGATGGTCTCCCGGATCAGCTCCGGATATCTGGCCGATACGGCCAGAATGCAGCTCCCCAGGCCGCGGGCGTGGGCCAGCAGGCAAACCGTCTGCTGGATCGCACCGATGTCCAGCATCGCATATTCCCGGGCGAGACTTCTATCCACGCAGAAGAGGAGGAGACAGGGAGCGTCGAAGAGGGCGAACGTATCTCCCGCATAGCGGAGACGCCCCTCCTTATCCTCGCGGGGGATCTCCATGGCGGTCAAGAGCCTTTTCCCTATCTCCGTGTATCGCCTCTTCAGGGTCTCCGGCCAGACTTCGGGCATCGGGGTGTCCGGTGCGGCAATGGCGCCGTCCAGGAACCGCTGCCGGTTGGCTTTTTTGAAGCGTTCCAGGGGTTCGCCGACAACCACCCAGATCTCCCAAGGCTGGGTATTCGCCCAGGAGGGCGACCAGCGGGCCGCTTCTATGATCTCCCGGATGAGCCCCTCTGGAACGGGATCCGGCCTGAACTTGCGAATGCTCCTTCTCGTTGTGACCGCCTGAAAAATCTCCATTGTTCTCCCTCCCTCTTAATTTTTTACGCCCTGCATGCGGCAAATGTTCGCGAGAGATATACCAAGATTTACGGGTAAATGCCATAAAAAATTTCCCCTCTGTCCGGCATGATCACCCTGAAAAAGATTGCAGAAATCCCGAAAAATCTCTACACTCAGAACAATCGCAACGGAAAGCAAAGGGACAGCTCCCTGTTTATTCCCTGTCCCGACGGAAACTCGTTTCCTCTATCGTCACGAAAAGAATGCGGGGGATGGATTCTTGAGAACAAAGAAATACTGTCTGCTCCTGATGCCCTTTCTGCTCCTCGCCCTAGGCGGGGGCAATGCCCGGGGGGCGGTGATCCGGGATCTTGACGAGCTCAGCCAGAAACCCCTCTCCTATGTCGACCGGGGTACGGCTGATCTCCCCCTCTTGCCGGCCGGGGAACAGGCCCGTCTGAACGCCGAATACGACGCCCTGCACTTTGCACCCTGGCATCAGGAAGCCCCCCGCCACCGCCCCGACCAGGTCACCTGGGGTTTCCGTAAATACGCCGGCAACCCCGGCTACGGCAGGGGCGGTCGCAGGCATCCGCCGGATTGGATCCGGAAAATGGCGGCCAACGCCCACCTCGACGATTATCCACAGGGAGGTTTCCCCGCTATAACCGTGACCCGGACCGATTTCCGTCTCCTCCCCACCCGGGAACCCCATTCCCGCTACCCGAAGAACCAGGGCAAGGGGTATTCGTTTGACAACCTCCAGGAATCTTCCGTGCCGGAAGGCGCCCCCGTTTTTGTGATCCATGTCAGCCGTGACCGGAAGTGGCTCTTAGTGGAGACGAGTTACGTCCTCGGCTGGGTGCCGCCGGAAGCGGTGGCGGCAGTGAGTCCGGAATTCGTTAAGAGCTGGGAGAACGGCCGCTATGCAGCGATCGTCAGGGACAAGGCTCCGGTCCGTGACGAAAAGGACTCTCTCCTTTTCCGGGCGCCCTTAGGATCGCTCTTCCCGAAGGTCGGGGAGGATGCGAAGCGCGCCTGGATCTGGACGGCGGTGCGCGACTCTAAGGGAATGGCGATCCTCCGGAAGGCATCAGCGCCGAAGGCCGCGGCCGCGGAAAAGCCTCTGTCAATGACTCCCCGTCGTGCGGCGCAACTCGCCGGAGAGCTCGTCGGCGAACCTTACGGCTGGGGCGGGATGGATGGGAAACGGGACTGCTCTTCGACGATACGGGATCTTTTCGCACCCTTCGGCCTGTGGCTGCCCCGCAATTCCGCCGAACAGGCGATCTTCGGAAAATTCACCAGTTTCCGGGACCTCTCTCCGGCGGAGAAGGAGACGCTGATCATCGGTCGGGGGGTGCCTTGGCGGACCCTCCTCTGGACGCCGGGTCACATCACGCTCTACATCGGGGTCCATCAGGGGAAGCCACTGATCTTCCACAATTTCTGGAGCATCAAGACGCGGGATGCTCAGGGAAAACGGGGCAGGATCCTCGTGGGGCGCACGGCGATCACAACGCTGCACCCCGGCCGCGATCTCTCCATCCCTGATACCACCCGGGACGATCTCCTCTCCAGTCTCGAGGGGATGGTCCTCCTGGGTGAGCCGCCGGAGAACGGCGAGTCGAACCCGCCCCGTAGGTAGCGTTTGACCGGCTTTGCGAGGGCATTCACCTGATCCCAAGACGTTTCCGTCGGGCAAGCAGAGGGCAAACAATGGCTCCCAATCCTCATAAATACAGGCTGACGGCCGATATCGAGCGGCTGCTGGCGCACGCCTCGACGCTCCCCGCACAGTGCACTGCGCCCCCCTCAGGTCTCTTCCTGGCCCAGGTACTCTATGAGGGGGATCGCCTGGCGCCCCTTACCCTCCCGCCGTTTCCGCTTCTGCTGGGGAAAGGTTGAGATGTTTAACGTCGGCCACTCTGCGCGAGGGATGAACACTCTCGACAGCCTCCCCAGCTATTTCTAAAGAACCGGCGCCCCCCGATTCCGGCGGCGGTACTGGAATATCCGCATCGGGACGATCAGGCCGTAGAAGGGGATAAGGTACATCGCCGCCACCGTCGATTCAAGCGGACCGAAAAACCGGGCGGCAAAGACCAGAACGAGTACATTGTTGATATTCGCCATCGAAATGGCCGCCGCGAGACGATCCTCCACGGAAGCCTTCCCCAGAGCGAAAAACCCCGGGACAAGAAAGATACCCCCCAGCAGGATGGAAACCCCGGTCGCCTCAAGGATTGTCCCTGGATTCCGGTAGAAAAAATCGGAGTATTGCGAAAACACCCCCATGTTAGTTCCCGCGAAAATCATCAGGGAAATGACGTAACGCGCCTTCAGGATCGGGCGGACCGCCTCCGGGATGAAACGCTGCACCGCCAGAACCGCCGCGACGGGAATGAAAATGACCAAGGCCAGCATCCGAATCATGACCAGCAGTGAAATCTCCAAGGTCTGTCCGAGAAGGAGCTTCACGAGCAAGGGAAGGGTAAACGGCAGGAGGATAGAGGTGATGACGACGATGACAAGAACCAGCGGCGCGTTTGCGGAAACCAGCGTGGAGATGAAAGGGGCGATGACGCCCGTTGAAACGCCCGCGAGCAGCAGAGCGGCCGGCGCATAGGAGGGAAGAAAGGTCCGGAAGAGAAGATAGACGCCGATGGGAAAGGCGATCAGCTTCAGAAAGGAGAGCCACAGGACGGCTCTTCCTTGATCCCGGAAGAGACGCCGGATGTCCTCCTGCCGGATCGTCAGGAAACTGAGGAAAAGGATGGCCATCAGAAAGATGAGGATAAACGGCTGAAACAGCGTCCCGAAGCGGGGGAGCAGGATCCCCGCCACGAACGAGGCGAAGACGACGCAGAAAAGGATGATGTCTTGTATCGTAAACATGCAGGGTTCATATCCTTTTTTCGCCATAATATCCAGCCCGAATCTCTTGCATGGAAACACTTCCCTCCGGGCGAATTTGCTGATAATATCTTCCCATTCCTGCACGAGGAGGAACGCTATGGCGAACGAGCCTGCAAACAAGGTGATCTACTCCATGATCGGGGTGAGCAAGGTCTATGACAAGAAACCGGTCCTGAAGGAGATCTACCTTTCCTATTTCTACGGGGCGAAGATCGGCGTCCTGGGCCTCAACGGCTCGGGCAAGAGCTCCCTGCTGCGGATCCTGGCGGGCGTCGACGCGGATTTTATCGGCAAGACGATCCTTTCCCCGGGCCATACCGTCGGTTTTCTGGAACAGGAACCAAAGCTGGACGACACGAAAACGGTCCGCGAGATCGTCGAACAGGGGGTACAGGAAACCGTCAACCTCCTCAACGAATTCAATGAAATAAACGAGAAATTCGCCGAACCGATGGACGACGCGGTAATGAACAAGCTTCTCGACCGCCAGGCGAATGTCCAGGAGAAATTGGAGGCCGTGAACGCCTGGGACCTCGATTCCCGGCTGGAAATGGCGATGGATGCGCTCCGTTGCCCACCGGGCGAGACCCCGGTGAAGGTACTCTCCGGAGGCGAGAAGCGGCGGGTCGCCCTCTGCCGGCTCCTCCTCCAGAATCCCGACATCCTTCTTCTTGACGAACCAACGAACCACCTCGACGCCGAGTCGGTTGCCTGGATGGAGCACCACCTCCAGTCCTACGCGGGTACCGTTATCGCCGTGACCCACGACCGTTACTTCCTCGACAATGTCGCCGGTTGGATCCTCGAGCTGGATCGCGGCCAGGGGATCCCCTGGAAGGGAAACTATTCCTCCTGGCTCGAGCAGAAGCGGAACCGCCTCCGGCAGGAGGAAAAATCGGAAAGCGAGCGGCAGAAAACCCTCCAGCGGGAACTGGAGTGGATCCGGATGTCTCCCAAGGGGCGCCACGCCAAATCCAAGGCCCGGATCAGCTCCTACGAAAACCTTCTTTCCCAGGAGACGGACGCCCGTACGAAAGAGCTTGAAATCTACATCCCGCCCGGACCCCGCCTGGGGAAGTTCGTCATTGAGGTGGAAGGGGTAAGCAAGGCCTACGGCGACCGCCTCCTGGTCGACAAGATGTCTTTCTCCCTGCCGCCCGGTGGGATCGTCGGGATCATCGGCCCGAACGGCGCCGGGAAGACGACCCTTTTTCGGATGATCACCGGCCAGGAAAAGCCCGACTCAGGTACGATCCGGATTGCCGATACGGTCAAGCTGGCGTATGTGGACCAGAGCCGCGACGTCCTGAACCCGGAGAAGTCGATATGGGAGGTGATATCCGAGGGACGGGATATCGTCCTGCTCGGAAACCGCGAGATGAACTCCCGGGCGTATGTCTCCCGCTTCAACTTTTCGGGAACCGACCAGCAGAAGAAGGTAAGCCAGATCTCCGGAGGTGAGCGGAACCGCGTCCATCTCGCCCGGATGCTCAAGGAGGGGGCAAACGTCCTGCTCCTCGACGAGCCGACCAACGACCTCGACGTGAACACAATGCGCGCCCTCGAGGAGGCGCTGGAGAACTTCGCCGGCTGCGCGGTCGTCATAAGCCACGACCGCTGGTTCCTGGACCGGATCTCCACGCACATCCTGGCCTTCGAGGGGGAGAGTTCAACCGTCTGGTTTGAGGGGAACTACTCCGAATACGAGGCGGACCGGAAGGCGCGACTGGGCGCCGCGGCGAGCCAGCCGCA
>MICJ01000038.1:0-10278 GCA_001830835.1 Syntrophobacterales bacterium GWC2_56_13
TCAAAATCTTATCCCAAAATGACGGTTATAGCTCCGCGAAAATCGGTGTTGATGGAACGAAGCTGACCGGCCCTCAGCGATGGTACTTCCTGATCACTGCGGTGACGACTCCTCCGAGCTTGAGTTCACTCTTCGGCCTCATCAGGGGGTATTTAGGATTCGCCGCTTCCAGGACCACCTGTTTCCCCTGTTTCCGGAAATATTTTATCGTCCATTCCCCGTCGACTTCGGCAATCACGATGTCGCCGCTTTTGGGCTCCCGTCCTTTTTCGACCACGACGAGGTCCCCCTCCACGATCCCCTCGCCGATCATCGAATCGCCGCTGACCCGCAGCAGATAGGACGCTTCCGGCCTTGTGATCAGATATTCATCCATGGACATGATGTCGCAGAGAGCCTCCTCCTCGGGTGAGGGGAAGCCCGCCTGCACAGACCCGACGATGGGGATGGCGAAGGAACGGTTCGTCAGGGTCAGGTGGCCTTTTCCGTCTTTCTCGAGAAGTCCGGCTTCGATGAGCTTGTTGATCCAGAAATTGACGACGCTTTTCGATCTGACCCCCAAAAGATCGGTCATTTCTGCATAGGAGGGCATGCGCCGATTTTTCCGGAAGAAGGCGGCAAGGATTTTCCGGACCGATTGTGTCGAGCGCTTTTCTTTCATGGCTGCCGTATATAGAACCGCCGTTCTATTGTCAAGCGAAAAATTGAGGGGACTCTCCCCCCGCGGGCGGTTCAGCCGGGAGATCCGGGCGAGATCCACCTCTGCATCCGGGCTTGCTCCGCTCCCCATTTCTCCGAGAGCCGGAGGCCCAGGAACAACTGGAACAGCCGGTCCATCAGCCCCGCCGCCTTTTCGTCCGTGGTGCGCCAGACGGTCTGAAAAGCGTAGCGCCTGATCCGTTCGTTGAAGAAGTCGGGGGAATGATCGGGCAGGCCGCCGATGATGCGGTACCTGGAAAACGTGAGGGATCCCTTCAGTAAGCCCATGTATGTCTCCTTTTCGCGGGCGAGACTAACCCACATGGCGGGGCCCTGTCAAGGCATGATATACATGGGAAAAAGTAATCAAAGCGTCAAAATTTTGATGTGTTAGGCTAACGCCCTGTGGCTAATCTGCAGCCACTCGTTAGGATGCACTTCGTGCGCCGCTAACTGCGAATGGCACCCCATACTTCGCTGACCAACTGCCCCGGATGACGTCCGTAGTATAAGGTCCGCTTGCCTGCGGCCGACTTCGGAAAAAGGAACAGAGAGAAAAAGCTGAACGCGCAGAACAGGACCACGGCCGAGATATAGTGGATCGTTCCCGTTCGTGGAGTCCACCAGGAAGGTACCGACAAACAATTCGGGGCACCTGCAGGAAAGAAGGCCACCAGAACAGCGGCGGAGCCGGCTACAATAGCCGCAACACGATCACGTCTGCGATACTCATTGTTATAGCCTCGGTACGTAAAGAAAAATACCCCGAGCGCGACCAGGATCCCTACGAAAGCTGCTACGGCTCCAGTATAGTAATAGGCGCTGACCGACCCGAGTAGCTCCCATCGCGGTAACCCTTCGCTGGGCCTCGAGCCGGCGATGAGCCAGAGAATAACAGGCAGTACCAGACCCAAGCCCCCGATGAACTGCCGATGAACATGGCTCGATAGGTCGTCAGGCTCAGCCGTGGCGAACAGCGGCTCAAGTATCCGACCTGCGTCGGTTGCTGCGGTGTGCGCTGTCATGGAAAGCGCCGCCTCTCTTAGAGTTGAGTACGGAGGCACATCCGCGTAGTGGTACAGCGGGCTCGCCTATACGGAATGGAACATATTCAACTGCCGTATATATGCTGTATTTCACCATCACGATATAGTCGTTTGAAATCTACAAGCTCAAGAAAGATATCGACTCATTTCTTTCAGGAAGTCGTGTTGACCGAAAGCACCTCCTGGTGTGGTCACGCATGCCGGGTGGCGAAGGCTGGCACAGAGGGGTGTGTATCAGTGTCCCGATAATGTTCCCAACCCCGCATTAACCGCCATCGCCAAAACTTTGAGGATCCGGCCTGCGCGAAGGTATTCCATTTCCATGTTAACCCCGTCTTTTAGACCCATCACGCATGGACTGGCGGTTTGCGATCGATCCAGGGCCGCACCTTTTCCAGCTGCCCTGCAAGCCGGAAAATGGTGGCTTCATCGGCATAGCGGGCAACGATCTGTACGCCGATCGGAAGACCGTCCTTGGACCAGTGCAAGGGGAGGGACATGGCCGGTTGACCACTGATGTTGAAGGGCATCGTAAAGGCAAGGTGTGACTTGATCAGACTTCCGAATGTCCTTGCGCTTTCCGGAGGCCCGTTCATGTCGTAAAGACCGAGTCTTTGAGGCCGAACCGCCATCGTGGGACTAAGGACAATGTCAAAGGGTTCACAATCCCTTGCAATCTGCCGGCTGCACTGACGCAATGCCTCGATATCCCTGGCATGTTGCACGCCGCTCACCATCTTGCCGAGCTCAAACGTGAGCCAGGAGACCGTCTCAAAGTCCTCCGCCGTTGCCTTACGCCCCACCATTCTTTCCCCATCCTCCAGAGCCATCAGAGCCAGTACCCTTGCCGCCCTGTTGAAACTCTTGACCGCCAGGTCAAAGTCAAAGGTGAATTTCGTTTCCATGACCTCGTGCCTTAAATCGGCGCACAGCCTGGCCGTCTCTTCTACGGCCCTGACACATTCAGGGTCTACTGGATCGCCTGTAATGCTCCTGGTCACAACGCCGATCTTGAGCCTGTCCGGTTCGATCGAGACCTCTTCGAGGAACGGCCGCACAGGTTTTGCCGGTTGATAGGGATCACCTGGCACGGGGCCTGAGACCACGTCCAGGTAAGCCGCAGTATCTCGCACGGTCAAAGAAAGGCAGTTCATGCAGGCCTGTCCATACCACATATCCCCTTGATGGGGAGCGACGGGAACGCGCCCCCTGCAGGGCTTCAGGCCAACGACGCCGTTGTTGGAGGCCGGGGTCCTGATTGAGCCGCCCCCATCGCTTCCATCGGCAACAGGGAGGATGCGGGCAGCCACAGCCGCTCCGGAGCCCCCACTTGAGCCTCCGGCCGTATGCTCCAGGTTCCAGGGATTTCGAGTGGGCCCATACAATCGTGGTTCCGTTGATGGGGCCAAACCGAGCTCGGGCGTATTGGTCTTGCCCACCGGGATGAGTCCTGCCTGCTTGATGCGCTGCACCACGACACTGTCGTCCCTGGCAACGAAGTCCTTGTAAAAGCTGCACCCGCTCGTGGTTTTCACACCCGCGTACATCAGCCCGAGGTCTTTGAGTAAAAAGGGAACGCCCGTGAAGGGCCCATCAGGCAGAGGACCTTGGGCAAGTCTTCTTGCAAGGTCGTATGTCTTGATGTTGACGCAGTTCAAGACCGGATTCATTCGCTCAATACGTTCGATAGCGGTCTCCACGAGCTCAATGGGTTTGATTTCTTTACGGCGGACGAGTGCCGCGAGACCCAGGGCATCATACTTATCGAATTCCTTCATAAGGCTCGCCATGTCTTTCTCCTTTCTACTCCCGCGTTCGTTTAAGTGAAAACCCCTTCCCCAGTTTAAGAAAGGGGGGCCTTGAGGTTCCCTGCACTCAACCGCCATGCCCTTTCTCGAAAAGGGTTGCCCATCCTTGCCGGGAACAAGGCATTCTGGGTTGCCAAAGTCCCCCCATTAAAGGGCTCTTGTAATTGAACTCGTCCTGCACATCGAAGGCTCTCCTTGGCATACTGATGATCCTGGATTTTGGCGGCGGCAAGGGCCTTGCCCGCATGCATTGAGAAGTCAGCGGCGATCTCGCTTCCCCAGAAACGCTTCCTGTGCATCGAATCGCCTCAGAGGTAATGCCGGTCTTTTCCAACCCCTGTGCCTGGGCCGCCCATCGCATACAAAGGCCACTGACCTTGTGAAGGAGCTGGATGGGGAGTCTCGGTTCAGTCGCATAGAACAGACCGGTGATAAGGTAGATTGATAATTGATAAGGCATTGTTTTTCACGGTGGGAGTATAAGAAACGCTGTCTTTTGTGTCAATGAAATATTGGTAACAAAATATGGGGTGCGTTACCGATCATTGTGCGAGTGAAGTATCGCATCGACTGTTTTATTTATTGATAAATCGGCTCACCTCTATGCAGCGGTAATAATCGGATAACTGCGGGATTACGGGGGCGATAGGCAGCGGCAAATAGAAACAAAAAGGATAAGGAAAGGGAAAACGGAACCGGCAAAAAGGTGAGGGTTAATATCTACTTCAAATCTTTACCGCTCGTCCCTCTCAGTATTTTTCCCGGATGGCCCGCTTCAAAATTTTCCCCATTGGGTTCAAGGGCAATGCCTCCCAGAAATCAACTGACTTTGGGCACTTGTATCCGGCCAGGTGCTGTTTGCAGTAGGCGATGACCTCACCCTCGGTCAGCTCAGAACCCGGTTGCTTGACCACCACGGCCTTCACCGCCTCGCCCCACTTCTCGTCCGGTATACCAATGACTGCGACCTGCAAAATCTTGGGGTGCTTGGACAGAAGGTCGTCGATCTCGGTGGGGTAGATGTTCTCGCCACCGGAAATAATCATGTCGTTCTTGCGATCGACGATATAGTAATAGCCCTCTTCATCCATCTGCCCCATGTCCCCGACTGAGGCATACTCACCCCGGAAGGCCTCCGCGTTCTTCTCAGGCTGTTTGTAGTAGCCCTCGAACATGCCGGGGGTGATGGCGAAGAGCTCTCCAACCTGGCCGGGTGGACACTCTCGGCCTTTCTCGTCAAGGATCTTGATCTGAACATACGGTTTGGCCTGACCGCAGCAGCGGGTCTTGCGCCATTGGTCTTTGGGTTGGAGGGTGGTCACGCTGCCGGTCTCAGTAGCGCCGTACCCTTCATAGAGTCCGGCATAGGAGAAAAAGGACAGGATTTGTTTTTTGGTCGTGGTCATGAGTGGGGCCGAGGAACAGAGGAGTGTTTTGAGGGAACGGGTGTCGAACTTATCTTTATCTGGCACCTGAAGGATTAGGGTATACATGGTTGGAACCATGGAGCTGAAAGTAACCTTCTCGCGCTCGATGATCTCCAGGATTTCCCGGGGGTTGAAGCCGCCGGATGGGTAGATGACCGTGGTCGCCCCCATGAAGACGTGCGTCAGGCCGAACCAGATCGAATTCGAATGGAAGATGGGCATGATTAACAGGCAGATGTCATCTTCACCCAGGTACCGAATGTTGGAAGCCAGGAGGATGTTGGCCCGGTGAGAGCGCATGGCCCCTTTGGAGCGGCCGGTGGTGCCCGAGGTGTAGCCGATGTACCAGGTCGTGGCCTCATCCACCTTTATTTCGGGATGGTCCGGACTGGAGGCGGCCAGGAGTTCCTCGTATTTCATGTCCCCCGAGTCCCCTTCTCCGCCGAAGACGATATAGTCCCTCGGGCCGACCTTCTCCAAGCTGGACTGAATTCCGCGGATCGCTCCACGGAATGGGGCTTCATAAAAGAGGAGCCTGGAATCGGAATGGTTGACGATATGGGCGATTTCTTCCCCGGCGAACCGGAAGTTAACCGGCGTAGCTATCATGCCCGCCTTGGCCAGGGCGAATAGGATCTCATAATACTCGACACAGTTGTAAGCGAGGATCGCCACATGCTCTCCGGGCTTGTACCCTTTGGCCAGGAGTCCATTGGCCAGGCGATTGACGCGTTCTTCTAAAGCCTTATAAGTAATCCTATGGGATTGATAAGGCATTGTTTTTTCACGGCGTGAGTGTACAAAGAGCGATCTTGTGTGTCAATGAAATAATGGGGTCAACAAACATTCCATTCGAAAGCATGAATATTTCGTGATTGCGACGGTGTGCGGATAACAGGAAGAAGCGAAGCGTTTTACAGGCGAACGAAATCAAGGAGGTTAAATCGTTACTTCGGCATACCCCCGTATCCGGAAACGCGTGAATACGTTAAGCGCCTGAAAAAACTGTACCAAAGAAGCACGCATTCCTATGACGAAACCATAACCGAGCCATCACCGATCGTGATGAAAAAAGCCAACTCGCGAAAATAGGACTCGTGCTACCGTTATATCTCATAACTGTAAGAATTCTCCTTTGAAATCCACTGTATTTGTCCGCGTTTTCATGCTGCCGCTTTCATGAAGCACTGCACAACCGGATGATCCGTAATCCCGATCGTTTTCATAAAACCCCCCGGGCTATTTGCATTATCCGCATGGACACCCCGATATTTTTGTGGTAGTGAAGGGGCGAAAATCTGATCTAAGGCGCTTAGATGCTTATAAAAAAAGTAGGAATCATCGCCAATATCGCCAAGGAAAAATCGTCCGAATATACCGCCGCTTTGCGGCAGTGGATGATCGGACGGGGGCTTGAGGTCTATCTGGAGGAGGGGATCGCCGCGAAGATCGGCGGCCTCCCCGGCGTAGAGAGGAGGGAGCTCTGGTCCATCGTGGATCTGATCGTCGTTTTCGGCGGGGACGGAACAATCCTCAGAACGGCCCGTCTGGTCCGGGACCGGGATGTCCCGATCGTAGGGATCAATCTCGGTGTATTCGGATATCTGACCGAGGTGAACCTCGACGAGATGTACAGCGCCCTGGAGGTGATTCTCGCGGGGGAATTCCAGGTCGAAAAGAGGATGATGCTCGATGTGGAGATCAACGGGGGAGAGGAAACCCTCCTGGAGGGGAGCGTCCTCAACGACGTCGTCATCAACAGGGGCAATCTCTCTCGAATCATAGAGCTCGAGACGACCGTGGATGACCGCTATATGACGACCTTCAAGGCCGACGGTCTCATCATTTCGACGCCGACGGGATCGACGGCCTATTCGCTCTCTGCGGGAGGTCCCATCGTTTTCCCCGAGCTCTATTCGATCATCATCAATCCCATCTGTCCCCACACCCTGACCAACCGGCCGATCATCCTGCCGGAAAGCGCAGAGATAAAGGTCACGCTGCGGACCATGGAAAAGGGGGCGAACGTGACCCTCGACGGACAGGTTTCATACACCGTGAAGTCGGGGGATACCGTCACGATCCGGAAATCGCGGCATGTCATCACACTGGTCTCCTCCCCCCACCGGGGCTATCTGGAGATTTTGAGGACAAAATTAGGGTGGGGCGGTTCCCAGACAGGAGCCGCCTGGGAGAGGCAGGATGCTCACGGAACTGAATATCCGTAATTTTGCCATCATCGATGAAATGCGGGTGGCCTTCGCCGGAGGCCTCAACGTCATCTCCGGGGAGACCGGCGCCGGCAAATCGATCATCATCGGCGCCGTGGGGCTTCTCCTGGGAGACCGCGCAACCGCCGACATGATTCGTTCCTTCGAGGATGCAGCGCAGGTGGAGGCGCTCTTTGACATCCGCGGGCAGGAGGAGCTGCGGCGGAAGGTTTGCGAGATGGGATTCGGCGATGGGGAGGAGCTCGTCGTCCGGCGGGTGGTCTCCCGTTCGGGAAAGAACAGGGTCTATATCAACGGGACCATGGCGCCCCTCTCATCGCTGGCGGCGATAGGCGAATCGCTGATCAACATCTGCGGTCAGCATGAGCATCAGATGATCCTGAACCCCGAAAGTCATACGGATATCCTCGACGAGTTCGGCGGCCTGCTGACGTTTAGGTCCGCATACCGGGAATCATACGACCGGTACCGTTCGTTGAACGAGAGACTCCGTGCGCTTCAGGAGTTCCGGAGAAAAAGGGAGGAGCGGGAGGATCTGCTCCGCTTCCAGGTCGGAGAAATTTCCGGGACGGGCATCGGCGCGGGGGAAGACGCTGCGCTTGCGGAAGAGAAAAAGATCCTCGTGAATGTCCAGAAGCTGATCGATTTCGCCACGGCCGCCTATGAGAGCCTCTATGGGAAAAGCGGCTCGGTGCTCACGGAATTGCGCGGCGCGGTTTCGGCCGTCAAGGAGATCCGAAAGATCGATGCTGGGCTGAAGCTCACGGGGGAGGAGCTGGACGAACTGTACTACCGGATCGAGGATGCCGCCTTCACCCTCCGCGATTACGCAAAGCGCCTCTCTTTCGATCCGGCCCGTCTGGAGGCCGTCGAAGAGCGGCTGGAGCTTCTCGGACGTCTGAAGCGGAAATACGGCGGGACGCTCGATGCCGTTCTGAGAAAACAGGCCGAAGCGGAGGAGGAGCTCGCGAACATCTCTTCCCTGGAAGAGGAAATGGAGAGCCTCGCGAAGACCATCGCTCAAGAAAAGGAGCGGGTGGCGAAAGCGGCAGGGGATCTTTCCGCTGAAAGACGCAAAGCGGCCGCCGCCCTGAAAGCGGCCGTCAAGGCGGAGATCCGGACGCTGAGAATGGAGAACGCTCAATTCGAGGTCGTTTTCCGCGACTGTCGCGACGGGAAGGGGGAAACACCGTTGAACGAGAAGGGTTCGGATGACCTGGAATTCTATCTTTCGGCCAATGTCGGGGAGGAGCTGAAGCAGCTCAAGGGGATTGCCTCCGGCGGCGAGCTTTCCCGCATAATGCTCGCCCTGAAGAAGGTTCTGGCCCGGACGGGTTCGGTGGGAACGATCGTCTTTGACGAGGTGGACAGCGGCATCGGCGGCGCCACAGCGGAGATCGTGGGGCAGAAGCTCAGGGAGGTTTCCCGGCACCACCAGATTCTCTGCATCACCCATCTGCCGCAGATCGCCTGCTGCGGCGACCGGCATTACCGGGTGGTGAAGCGGGTCTCCGGGGAAAGGACGAACGCCTCCGTTGCCCTTCTGTCCGACGAAGAGCGTCGGGAGGAGATTGCCCGCATGCTGGGCGGGGTTGATCTGACGGAAAAAACCCGTGAGCACGCGCAGGAGATGTTGGCCGCTGCACGCGGCTGAGGTTGATACAAACGGTGCAGGAGTGATCGATGCTGAGAAAAGCCCGTATTGGCGATGTCAGGACCATTCACAGACTGATCAACATCTCTTCGGGGAAGGGGGAGATGCTTCCCCGCTCGCTGATGGATATCTACGGCAGCCTTCGGGATTTCTTCATTTATCAGGATGAAGGGCGGGATGAGATCCTCGGCATCTGCGCCATGAGCATCATCTGGGAAAACTTGGCGGAGATCCGTTCCCTCTATGTGGATGAGGAACGCAGAAAGGAGGGAATCGGGCGGAAACTGGTGGAGTCCTGCCTTTCCGAGGCAATCACGCTGGAGCTGTACAGGATCTTCACGTTGACCTACAAGCAGGAGTTCTTCGGAAAGCTTGGTTTCCGGGAGGTCGAGCGCTCCACGCTCCCCGAGAAAATCTGGTCCGATTGCTTCCGGTGTTCCAAATATCCCGATTTCTGCGATGAAGTCGCCCTGATTCTGGAGTTGTGAAATCATGTTGAGGAGAATTTCCGTCTTCATCCTGGTCCTCTTTTTTCTGTCGGGCTGTGTCGGTCGTATCGAGAAACCGGCGCCGCCAGTTCCTGCGCCCCCTCCCAGAACAACGGTTCCCCCGGAGATCCCCAAACCTCCCGTTTTGCCGCCCGTCATACCTAAGCCGGCGCCTCCGCTCGTCCGCGTTCCCGCACTTCAGCTTCCCCCGTTTACCGACGATATGGACCTGGAGTCGCTCGAGACGGCCGTCGAGAAGAGCCTTCAATACTACAAAAGGGCCGGCGGCAAAGGTCCTGTGCGGATGGACGACACGTGGGTCAGCATCAAGGATCTGCAGGATTCCCTGATCGCCCTCCGGGAGATCCTCCGGTGCGGTGAGACGGCCGAGGTCAAGCAGACGCGGATCCGGGAGACCTTCGACGTCTACCAGTCGACCGGTTCGGACGGGGGAAATACCGTTCTGTTTACAGGTTATTTCGAGTCGATCATGAAGGGGTCCCGCAAGAGGACGGAGAGATTCAAATATCCTGTTTACCGTGCCCCGGCCGACGCGATAGCGGTCAATCTGGGCAGATTCGGGGAAAAGTACAAGAATGAACAATTGATCGGCCGGCTGAAGAACGGCGAACTCATCCCCTACTACACCAGGGGCGAGATCGAGGAACACGGTTCACTGGCCCGGCGGGACCTTGAACTCGCCTGGGTGGATGATCGGGTCGACCTCTTCTTCCTCCACACCCAGGGTTCCGGCAAGATCGAACTGACGGACGGCAAGCTCCTCCAGATCGGCTATGCGTTAAAGAACGGCCGTCCTTTTCAGAGCGTCAGTCCTTATCTCCTGAAGATGGGGAAAATCACTCCCCAGGAAAATTCCTATAAGGAGATCAAGAGATACCTCAAAGAGCACCCGGAGGAGCTGTCG
>MICJ01000038.1:10353-12282 GCA_001830835.1 Syntrophobacterales bacterium GWC2_56_13
ATCCTGACGCCGGGACGCTCGATCGCCACCGATCCCGATGTCTTTCCAAAGGGGGCTCTCGCGTTCATGCGGGCGCGGAAACCGATCCTGGACAAGGAAGGAAACGTCGAGTCCTGGATCCCCTTTTCCCGTTTCGTCGTCAGCCAGGACGTGGGCGGTCTGATCAAGGGGGCGGGACGCGTCGATCTCTTCTGCGGGAGTGGCGGCGAGGCGGAGATGCTCGCGGGAAGCCTGAAGGAGAAAGGGGAACTCTATTTCCTCGTGAAGAAGAGGCCGGACGGCCGGCAGCCTGCCACCGCCGTCAGACCTTGAGAGCTTCGTAAAAAAGTCCGGATGCTGCGTTGCGCTTCACCCTTCGTCATTGCGGCGTGTTCCGGGGACACGTTCCGATCCCTTTGGGCTTCCGGAACAAGCCCCCTCCCCGACGCCTCATTCCTCAGGGTTCGCGCGCCTTGCCTGCGGAGCTTTTTACGAAGCCGTCCCAAATTCAAGGCATTTGCGACTTTTTTACGAGTTCGTTAGATTTCGCCTTTCCGGCTTTCCCGGACGAAGCAGCGGGGATCCTCCGCCAGGTAGTCGCCGCTGTAGGCGAAGGCCCTTCCCCGGCAGCCGCCGCAGATCGTCCGGTATTCGCACTCCCCGCAGATTCCCTTCAGGGTCTTCTCCCGGTTGCGGAGGTTCAGGAAGACGGGTGATTCCTCATAGATCTCCCGGAAAGAATTCTCCCGGACGTTTCCCGCCTTCACCTCGACAAAGGGGCAGGGCCAGACATCGCCGTTGGCCTTGATGTAGACGAAACCCCGCCCCGCGGCGCAGCCATGGAACACCTGTTTCGCCAGCCAGTGCATTATCTTTCCCGGACGCCCGTCCTTTTCCAGGAGATAGGGCCAGTACTGCGGACCGGCGACGGGTTCGATGATCGTCTTTGTCCGTTTCTGTTTTGCAGCGATGAGATGGCTCAAATCCCGGTTGGCCGCTTTCTTCAGTGTCGCATTTTTGATCTTTTCCCCGCGCCCGACGGCGACGAGCTGGTACATGAGCATGATGCCCGCCCCCTGCCGGTCGACAAAATCGATCAGGGCGTCGAGGGCGTGCATGTTGTATTCCATGGCCGTCGTGTTGATCTGAAGGAACAGCCCGGCCTTTTTTGTGGCCTCGATGCCCCGCATCGCGAGATCGAAGGCGCGCGGGGAGTTTCGGACCCGGTTGTGGATCTCCGGATCGGCGGCGTCGAGGCTGATCGCATTGCAGACCACCCCGTGTTCCTTGAGCTTGAGGGCCATGCTGTCATCGATCAGGATGCCGTTGGTGGCGATGATATTGGCGAAACCGATCTCCTGCGAGTGCCGGAGGAGCGCGAAGATATCCGGCCTCACCAGCGGTTCGCCGCCGGTATAGATCGGGGTGCGGAAGGCGTCTATCTTGGCGATCTGCTCGATCAGCCGCTTGCCCTCTTCGGTGGAGAGTTCATGCGGATCCGGTTTACCGCTGGCCGCATGGCAGTGGATGCAGCCGAGATTGCAGCCGGCGGTGACCTCCCAGACGGGGTGACCCGGATATCCGATGCACCCCATCCCGCGGGCGCCGTTGGCGACGGGAATCGATGGAAGGGCATCACGGAGAAGCCAGCGGGGAAACTCGCGCCAGCCGTTGAGCCAGGCCATCAAAAGGACGCTTCCGAGCTGTCTCAGCAGGAGGGAGGGCGGCCGGAAGAAGGGCTTTATCCGGCGTTTTAGAAGATCTTGAACCATTTCCGTTTATGCCTTGACAACCCATGTCAGAGAAAAGCCAGGATATAGGAAGTCGTTGTCCCGAGATTCACGGCGATGGTGAGCCCGCAGAGAATCTCCAGAACGAGGGGATTTTCGTATTCTTTTCTGGCCAGCATGAGCGAGATGCCCGCCGACAGGAACATCACGGGGAGGTAGA
>MICJ01000039.1 GCA_001830835.1 Syntrophobacterales bacterium GWC2_56_13
TTTTATCGAACATTCCGACATGAGGCCGGCATATGCCTGAATCCCTCAGGTTGTATCTCGATCAAATGCTACAGACCAGGGTCGCCCAAGTATTAAGGCAGGCGGGATATGATGTGTTGCGAGCTTCAGAAACGGGTCAATCCCGCGCCGATGATCAAGAGATATTCCGCATAGCCATTGACCAACGAAGAATACTCATTACGTTGGATGAGCATTTCGGTGATTGGGCAGTCCTCCCGTTGAGCGAGCACTTCGGCGTTATCCGAGTGAAAGCGAACCGCACAACTTCAGATAATATTCTGAAGATACTCACCCCTTTCCTGCAACGTATTTCACCAATTCAAATTCAAAATCATCTTGTAATCCTTTCGACAAATCGCGAAAAATGGGTTTCGACAAGGTAGAAATAGGCTCAGTCCCTCATTATTTTCTCCGTCTATCTGTTTACTTTCGCTGGCCATATGACGAGGGCAATTTAGGTTTGAGAGGCGGTCCAATCTGCAATGCGAGGCGTGGATGCAATCGTTCATCTGGCGGCTCTCCTGCACATTGTCAATCCGCCGCCTGAATTACGTGAAAAATACGAGCGCGTAAATGTCGGCGGTACAGCGACGGTAGTTGAAGCTGCAATTAAGGAGGGTGTGAAGCGCGTTGTCTTGTTCAGTACGATTGCGGTGTATGGGCCTTCAGATGGTTGCGTGTTCAATGAGATGTCGCCAACTCATCCTGACACTTTTTATGCTCAGAACAAATGTGCTGCCGAACAGATTGTCTTGAATGCAAGGGGCGCCGACGGTCAACCATTGGGAACCGTGTTGCGTCTGGGTGCGGTTTATGGCTCCCGCATCAAGGGAAACTACGAACGGCTGACGCGAGCCTTGGCAGGAAATCTGGGGACAGGTAATTTGGGGACACGATCCCGAATTCCAGGGAATTCGGGT
The DNA here is from genome assembly GCA_001830835.1 of Syntrophobacterales bacterium GWC2_56_13. Classification (GTDB taxonomy): domain Bacteria; phylum Desulfobacterota; class Syntrophia; order Syntrophales; family UBA5619; genus JAKAFS01. Next base: position 942 of record MICJ01000039.1, read on the forward strand.
CATTTCCCCAGATTACCCTTTATCCCTGTTGGAAATGGTCTCAATCGACGGACGCTGGTTTATGATAAGGACGTTGGTCGTGCGGCTGCGCTGGCTGTTTCTCATCCCGCTGCGGCAGGCCGGGTCTTCAACGTAACGGATGGTGAGTTTCATACCTTGAATGAAATTATTGAATCCATTTGCTCTGCCCTTGGCCGTAAACCGCCCCGATTGTCATTGCCTGTCGGACCAACACGTACATTGATAGGTTTAATCGAAATAGGGAAGCAACGCCATTGGTATAAAACCCCCGGTCACTAAGGCTATCATTGACAAATACACCGAAGATATTGCCGTTGATGGCAGCCTCATTCAAAAAGAGCTCGGTTTTATACCCCAGTATGATTTAAAGGCCGGTTGGGAAGAAACGATTAGAGAAATGCAGGGGAAAAATAGTTTTACGAGGTAATTGCAAAAGTACCAATAAATCCCCACCCCCCCTGGCGGGGGTGGGTAAGGGCGGGGGGGGGAGGTTGCCGTGGCGAGACCTGCCCAAGGGGCGCTGTAAGGATTTTTTCCTTGACGGTCGATTTGTTTATGGACTATGGGTCAGACAAACTCTTAAATTGGGTGCGCCAAGCGAAGCTTGGGCGAGGAGGAGGTGAGGTATCTAAGCTGAAACCTTGCGTAGGAGCCCAGGGAGTAACCAGTCTCCCCCGGCAAAGCTGGCCGGCAGCCGGAACCGAGTCTTGCGTGGTGCGGGAGTAACCCCGGCTGCGAAACGTAGACAGGGAGCACGCAGGCCGCGTGATAGAGCCTCGAAATAAGACAAATGTGGAAGCCGACGCCGTCTAATTAGCGGAAGGCAGTATCCGGGAGTCGGAATGGCCTGACTTCAGGGTTCCACCGGGGTCGAAGAGCGGGGCATGCGGGCATTGGGGGTCCCCAGGAACTTGGGAGGTCCCATCTTTTCCACTGACAGAGGTGTGGTTGGGGAAGCCACAGAAAGAAATAACCCCGGCCCTGCGGCGAGGGGCGTCGATCCTGCGGGGAGCGAACAACAGGCGCATGGGTGGTATCTCGGGGCGAAGGCAACGGAGCTGCGGGAGACGGGAGATGGGAAGTCGGAGCGTCCAATAGTAGCGTGGAAGCGGGGGAACAGACCTGAAGGACCCTGTGGAGCGAAGGGGACGCCGGATCACGGGACTGCTGGAGGGAAAGACGATGGGGAGACCGAGCCTGTCGGACGTCTCAACAAAACAACAGCGGATAGCGGAAATAGCGAGACAGGTCCCTGTAGCCCTCACTTCGCTGTCCCACCACATTGACCTGAACTGGCTATATGAAGCCTACCGTAGGACCCGGAAGGATGGAGCACCGGGCGTGGACGGACAGACGGCCAAGGAGTATGAAAGGGAACTGGAGGCAAACCTTCAGTCGCTTTTAGACCGGGCCAAATCCGGAGAGCGCTATAAAACCCCGCCTGTGCGGCGCGTTTATATTCCGAAAGGAGACGGCAGCACCAGACCTTTGGGGATACCGACGTGTGAGGACAAGGTCCTTCAACGGGCGGTGGTCATGGCGATGGAGCCGGTGTACGAGCAGGACTTTCTGGACTGTTCATATGGGTTCCGTCCTGGACGATCGGCGCATCAGGCGCTGGAGACCGGATGGAAGCGGTTGATGGATATGGGAGGCGGCTGGGTGATGGAGGTGGACATCAGGAAGTTTTTTGATACCCTGGACCACCGCCATTTACGGGATATACTGGATCGCCGGGTGCGGGACGGCGTGATACGCCGATTGATAGGGAAGTGGCTGAAAGCGGGTGTGATGGAGTCGGGAAGCCATATACGACCTGAAGCTGGAACCCCGCAGGGCGGCGTCATATCGCCGCTGCTGGCGAACATCTATCTGCATGAAGTTCTGGATGTCTGGTTTGAGCGGGAAGTAAAGCCGCGGATGAGAGGTGCTTCTTTTCTCATCCGCTACGCGGATGATCTGATCATGGGCTTCAAATTGGAGAGTGATGCGCACCGGGTGTTGGACGTATTGCCCAAGCGATTCGGGAAATACGGACTCACCCTCCATCCTGACAAAACCAGGCTGGTTGACTTTCGGAAACCCCAAGAACCCGAAGATACGGGTAAAGGGAGACCTGGGAGCTTTGACCTGCTGGGATTCACCTTCTTCTGGGCTAAGTCCCGGAAGGGGAACTGGGTGGTGAAGCAGCGGACGGCCAAAAGTCGCCTGAGAGTGGCTCTTTCCAGAGTCAAGGAGTGGTGCAAGGCGAATCGGCATCGACCCATCGGAGAACAGCAGCAAGCTCTCGCTCAGAAATTGCGAGGGCACTACGGGTACTTTGGTATTACCGGGAACTCGTGGCAGATTGCGAAGTTCCGATATGAGGTGGTTATGCTCTGGCGTAAGTGGCTGAGCCGGAGATCGCAGAAAGCACGGATGAATTGGGAAACCTTCAACCGGTTATTGATGCGGTATCCACTGCCGGCCCCGATTGCTATACACTCGATCTACCGTAACGCAGTGAAACCGTGATACGAGGAGCCGGATGCCTTAATTGGGCACGTCCGGATCTGTGAAGGCTGCGCATCGAAAGGTGCGCGGCTACTCGACCTCAAAACAACATAGGAGTGGGAGATCATGATATATCCGCAAATCGAAGTCCCCATGGATAAGATAAAGGACTTTTGTCGCAAATGGAAGATCAAAGAGTTTTCCCTTTTCGGCTCCGTGCTGCGGGAAGACTTCCGTCCGGACAGCGATATTGACGTACTTGTAAGCTTTTAGCTTACTGCAGGAGGTAGAGAGAAATGAAAAAGGACAGTAAAACGCAGAGGGAAAAGGTTTTTTTATCACTTCCTCGTGAAGAGAGAGAAACCATCATCAGTCACGGAACGGCCATCAGGTTGTCCAACCTGAAGAAGCAGCTTTTTCTTGCTGAGAGCAAAGTGAGGCACTATGAGGAGAAGTACAAGGTCACCATAGTCCAAATGGATGCAGAAGGACTTCCCGACAATGCCGACTGCGAGATGCACGAGGATTATATCATGTGGCATCATTGGGCCGATGTTTCAGACAAAGTTAAGAAGGATATTGCTTCTCTGGATAAGATAGCACAGCAAGGGCTCTTTTGGAGAGAACTTTCCTATGCTGGCCATTGAGCGGATACTGGAGATCGAGGAGGCATTTGGCGAGAAAATACAAGGTTTGGTACCGCTTGAACTTGATGGTGAGTCTCTGCGGCTTATCCTATATTTGAAAGATGGCACGAACTTGCGGGTCACCGAACAATGGAGTGAAAAAACGCTCAAGCGCTACAATTACTATTGGCTTACTTCTGCGAACGCACTGAAGATAGGTTGGGATAATGCCCCCCATCATACTCGTTTGGCTAACTTCCCCGATCATAAACACGTCGGCGGTAGAGAAAATTTAGAACAATCTTCTGAAACTTCCTTGGAAGCGGTAATGGAGATCATACTAAGTGGGCAAAAAGGGATGACAGCGCCCGATTGATTTCTTATTAAACGATTTATTCCTTTCTCTCTGTTTGGTTCCGGTCTTGTTGTTTCCCATCCTGGTGATTACGGTTTTGGTCAGGCTGACTTCTAAGGGGCCTGCGCTGTACTGGTCGGATCGGGTGGGGCCCCTATTAATTTCCTTCCGTCCTGTGGCTCGGAAAAGCCGGTACAACTCCCGATTTATTTTCCTTGACATCAGGGCGTCATGTATGTACATTGTTCACACAATGATATAACGCACAAGGAGGTCATTATGGCAACATCCAAAGTCATGGCAAAGGCATCCTCTTCTCACAAACGGACGTCCGCAGTGCGCTCCGGTAGACTAGGGCTGCGAACGACGCCGGTCCAAGCCGCCCTTATCCAGCGCGCAGCCGAGGTGTCGCGGAGGAGCATCACCGAATTTGTCCTGTCCAGCGTTTGCGAAAAGGCGGAACAAACCCTTTTGGACCAACGACTTTTTATGGTGGACGAAAATACCTGGATGGAATTTCAGGACGTCCTGGAAAGACCGGCTCAGGTGAAAACGGGTCTGCAGGCGCTCGTTGCGGAACCTGCGATCTGGGAAAAATAGAATGTCAATGGCGTCCTATGCGGTCCCTGTTCTGCTTACGAAAGAGCATGATTGTGGCGATTTCGATTGCGGACATGCCCTGCTCAACGATTGGCTGCGGCGCTATGCATTGCAGAATCAACGGGCCAATGCAGCGAAGACCTTTGTTGTTTGTCAGGGGCGCCAGGTCATCGGCTATTACAGCCTGGCCGTGGGGGCTGTGGATCACGGCGACGCGACCGCGCGCGTCCGGAAGGGGTTGGCGAGGCATCCCATTCCGGTGATGGTTCTGGCCCGGCTGGCCGTCGATCTTCATTATCAAGGGAAAAAGATAGGCCGGTGTTTGCTGAGAGATGCCATCCTGCGTACGCTTCAGGCCGCCGACATCGCCGGTATCCGCGCGATCTTTGTCAATGCCAAGGACGAACGGGCGCGCGGTTTCTATGAGCGCTTTGGCTTCGAACCGTCTCCTATTCATTCATTGCAACTCATGCTGCTGATCAAGGATTGTCAAAAGACTATCGGTGGTGTGTCTTCTTCAATACACTGAACCCGGCCATCCCGATCGGGGAAAAGCAAAATGATCATTCGAATAGGGGGACAGCTTCCGATTATTTTCTTCCCTCCCTCCACTTTTTCCCTTTGTAATTCTATATTGAGGCGTTACCGGCAAGCCTCTCCCTCACCCGGATTCTGACGAGCGTAGACATACCCTCTACGGCCCATATACACAGGGAATTTATGCTGAAAATACCCCTTGTAACCCTGTTGGGGCATACGCCCTGTCTAAATACAATGCAGAGCTGCGAGCCATCGAAATTGCCCGGGAGGCAGGGATGGCGCTTACTATTCTGTGGCTGGCTACGCTTTACGGGGAGGGAGATCCCGGGAACGTGGGCCATCTGATGCGTACGCTGGGTAGAGTGCGTTTTCTCTGGATAGGCGACGGCAGCAATCGGAAAAGTTTATCGTATAAAGGAGATG
>MICJ01000040.1:0-279 GCA_001830835.1 Syntrophobacterales bacterium GWC2_56_13
TGCCGGTATAGCCTGTCGCCGTCACATCCGCAGCGTTGACGGCCTTCACCTGAACATCGCTGGGCGTGCCAGCCGCAATCAGACTTGCAACTCCGGTTACGACGAGGCGTGTTGCCGGAACGCCTGTAAAGGGAACCAGGACCGTGCCCGTCGCATCGCCGGAGACCGAGGTAGCGGTGACCGTGGCATTGCCGACAGTGAGATTCGACTGTAGAGTAAAAGTGATGATCCCGCCCGTTGTGAGAACCTGTATCCCGGGGGTAACCTGGTCGGCATCGG
>MICJ01000040.1:293-6124 GCA_001830835.1 Syntrophobacterales bacterium GWC2_56_13
GCCGCCGCGGCGTCCTTGATCGCTGCGCTGGTGATCGTCGTCGTGGCCGTGCCGTCGGCAACGATGGAGAGCGGATTCGGTACCAGTGTGATCGCTCCCGTGGGAAGGCCCGACAGCGTGAAGGTTCCGTTTGTCGATGACACGCCCGGGATCGTGGCGCCATTTGCATCTTTCAAACTGACTGCGGTGAATGTCAGTGCGCTGTTCTGGCTTGCCGTATTGAGAATAGAAAAGGTCACCGTTGCCAACACGCCGGATGAAGTGCTTGTGCTTCCTGTAAAGCCCACCAAGCCAAGACTAACCTGGCCCGGAATACTGGTGTTTGGTGCGAAAAGTCCCGGTACATCGCCAATTACGGCATTCGTCGCCGTCAAGACTGTGGCGTCATAGGTAAAATCGATATTATAGCCGGCTATACCTAGCAAGCTATCCACATTGATCGTGACATTGATTGTATTGCCAGGAGCGCCGCTGGCGCTGCCGAACGTGACCGACGTCGGAGGGGCCGCTACAAGCGTGCTGATGATCGCATACGTCGGCAAGAGGAAGATCGCCAGGATCAGTAGTGATGCCAGGGAAGAAAACTTTCTTGTCTTATTCATGATATTCCCTCCTATAAAGTTGAATTCCTATTACAGTGTTTTGATTAGACCGACGGAGTATCTTAAGATCTTGATTGCATCTCCTGAATCAATATTATTGTTGCTGGCTTTACTAGTTACGTTACCAGCTTCCTTCTGCACCGCGGTCAGCGTGACAAGTCCGACCGAATACCGCAACACCAAGATAGCATCGCCGGCATCGATTTTGCCGTCGTTGTTGACATCGCCTTTGGGATAACCCTGCTCCACTATCGTATAGGTATGAGTCGTCGGAGTCCCCAGCGTCGCATTTGATGCAGCCAACAACGTCACGGTGAATGTCTCGGACCCCTCCACTGCCGCGTTGTATATGATGGGCACAGCGATCGTCTGGCTCGTCTGATTGGGAAAGCCGGGGATGAAGGTCAATACCCCGCTTGTCGAAGTGTAATCGGAACCCGCTGTTGCTGTTCCGTCCGCAGTAGCGTAGCTCACCGTCACCGTCAGCGTGGGTATAGCTGACAATGTCACAGTAAATACGGCCGGCGTCGTTGCTTCGTTGCCGCTCGATGACCCGCTCTGGAACTGCACCGTCGGCGGCTTCGTCTCATCATCAATGATCGTTACCGTCTTAATTGCAGGCGTGCCAAGCGTCACCCCTCCAGTGGGAGAGCTCAATGTCACCGTGAAATCCCTGTTCCCCGTATATATGGTGTCGTCTTTGATAAGCACTTCGATTTGCTTGAACGTGTCACTGGGGGCGAAGGTCAATGTCCCGCTTTTCGCAGTGTAATCTACACCTGCCGTTGCTGTCCCGTCCGCAGTCGCATAGTTCACCGTCACTGTCTGTAGGGATGGAGCCGACAAGGTAACAATAAAGACAGCCGGCGTTTCATACTCAGGGCCGGCCGATGGCCCGCTCTGGAACTGTACTGTCGGCTCAGTGATCGTATAGGTATGAATCGTCGGAGTCCCCAGTGTCGCATTTGATGGATTCGACAATGTCACGGTGAAGGTCTCGGACCCCTCCATTGCCGGGTCGTTTATGATAGGCACAGAGATCGTCTTGCTCGTCTCACCGGGGAGGAAGGTCAATGTCCCGCTTGTTGCGGTGTAGTCAGGAATGCCGGCGCCGCTCTCACCCACGCCGTCCTTCGCCGTCCCGTCCGCGGTAGCATAGTCCACCCTCACTTCCTGTGCGGATGGAGCCGGCAATATCACGGTAAATACAGCCGGCGTCGTTGCCTCGTTGCCGCTCGATGACCCGCTCTGGAACTGTACCGTCGGCGTAATGATCGTCACCGCCGCACTTGCAGGTATACCAAGCGCCCCTCCCATGGGATTGCTCAATGTCACCGTGAAAGTCTCGGCCGACACATCGCCGTCGTTCGCTATCGGCACCGTGAACGTCTTGCTTGCCGTGTCTCCGTCCGCCCAGCTTAACGTACCGCTCGCCGCTGTGTAATCCGAGCCGGCTATCGCGGTCCCATCGCTTGTGGCATAGCTTACCTCTACCGGCCCTTTGCTGCCTCCCCTGCGGGTCGCCGTGATCGTCAGTGATCCATAATTCTCGCTGACCGAATAACTTGACGCACTCAACTGAATCGTTCCTGCGTTGGCCGTCTCCAGATCGACGAACGAGAGGAAGTCCGGGGATCGGTAGATCTGTTCCGGGACGGGTGCGGGGCAAAGAAAAGTGTCAAACTGGTCGGCACTGCTGCTGAAACGGGGCGAGTAGGTCCAGACGGCAGCGGTGAAATTGTTAGGGCTGTCCACGGAGAGGGTGACTGTCATCGTCGTCTCAGCGGGTGTCGCCGCGGGATCGGAAAGAACCAGCCCCGGGTGGGTGATCGGGTCAGAAGACCAGAAGGTTCCCTGATCGTTCTTCACGACGGCTTGGAGGGTCAGGTCGTAGGTGCCTGCAACCTCGCCGTTCTGCCAGGTGATCCGGACGGCCGCCTGGTAGGAGGAGGGTACATCGTCCCGGCCGAGGCCGATGATGATTGTGGAGTCCCCCCCCTGACTCAGATCCGCGAAATTGGCGAGTTTGACCGTATAAAGCTGAATATGGTTATCCAAATTGACGGCAGGGGCTTGCCCGGGAGCTTCGGACTCGGACCAGCTTAGGACTGCGCGTCCTCTCAAAGCCGTGGACAGCCGGACGAAGGGAAAATTCTTGATTTGAAAACTCTTGTCCAGAAGCAGGGCGAGGTCTCCCGAAGAGAGGGGGGGGACACCCCAGTCGTAGGTAATTAAAGCAGTAAAGGAATTAGGGGAAACCCCATTTTTCACAACGTTATCCACCACATACCCGGTCTCGGAGAAATACTCGAGGTTATGGCCGATGGGGCTGGAAGCGTCATTGTAGTAAAGGGAATCGACTTCCACCGAAAAGGCCGCCGCATCGGTCGCCGCCCCGCCCAGGAGGAGGACCGCAAGGATCGCCGCCGCCGGCAATGATTTTCTGATTTTGCTGAAATACATTACGAAACTTTCCTTTTTTTTAAAACTCCAAAGGTTGGTTGATTAAGGCGAATATTTCGAGACAGGAAGTGAATTATTGATGTCAAAGAGATTTCCTGCCGGTTATTTCCTATCAATTGATTTGGCAAAATGCAAGGAGTTTTTCCGCTCACACCTCCAGGTCGTTCTCCCGCTTGAGGATCCGGGTGACGCGGAAGACCTCCTCGATCGTCGTGACGCCGGCCAAGACCTTCTGCGCCCCGTCCTGGAGGAGGTTCGTCATCCCGCGCCGCATCGCCTCGTCCTGGATCTGATTCGAATCCGAGGTTTTTAATATCAGCCGCTTGAGCGGGTCGTCCAGGATGAGGATCTCGAAGATCGCCGTCCGGCCTCGGTAGCCGGTGTTCATGCAGGCCGCGCAGCCCTGCTTCCGGTAGAGGACATGATTTTCCAGTTGCTTCTTGTCCACCCCCAGGTTGGCGAGCGATTCGTCGTCGGGGGTGGAGGCCTCCTTGCACTTCGGGCAGAGGACCCGGACGAGGCGCTGGGCGATGATCGCGATCACCGACGAGGTGACGAGAAAGGGCTCGATCCCCATGTCGATGAGGCGTGTCACGGCGCTCGCCGCGTCGTTCGTGTGGAGGGTGGAGAAAACGAGGTGGCCGGTGAGCGACGACTGGATGGCGATCTCCGCCGTCTCCCGGTCGCGGATCTCCCCGACGAGGATGATGTCCGGGTCCTGGCGGACGATGGAGCGGAGCCCATGGGCGAAGGTCAGTTCGATCTTCGGGTTCACCTGGATCTGGCCGATCCCGTCGATCTGGTACTCGATGGGGTCTTCGATGGTGATGATGTTCACCTCGGGGTGGTTGATGCTCGTGAGCGCCGCATAGAGGGTCGTCGTCTTGCCGCTCCCCGTGGGCCCCGTGACGAGGACGATCCCGTAGGGCGATTTGATCAGGCGGTTGAAGATGCCGATCTTCCGGTCGTCCATCCCGAGGTCGGACAGCATCAGGATCGACGCCGTCTTGTCCAGGAGCCGGAGGACCACCCGCTCTCCGAAGGCCGTCGGGATGGTGGAGACGCGGATGTCGACGCTCCGGTCGGCGACCTTGATCTCGATCCGGCCGTCCTGGGGGAGGCGCTTCTCGGCGATGTTGAGCTTCGCCATGATCTTCACGCGCGACACGAGCGGCGAATGGATCTTCCGCGGCAGACTGAGGATGTCGTAGAGGATGCCGTCGATCCGGTAGCGGACCTTAACGGTGCTCTGGTAAGGTTCGATGTGGATATCGCTTGCCCGATCCTTGATCGCCCCGGAGAGGAGGAGGTTGACGAGCTTGATGATCGGAGCGTCGCTCGTTTCGTCCAGGAGGTCCCCGGTCTCCTCGATCTCGGAGATGAGGCTGTCCGTCGACTCCTCGTTCATCTCCTGGAAGAACTCCTTAGCCGTGCTCCGGCTGAGGTCGTAGGCCAGGTTGATGGCCGCCTGGATCTCCTCCTGGGTGGCAAGGACCACCGGCCGCTCCTCCCGGCCGAGGAGGCGGCAGAGGTCGTCCACCGCCTGGAAATTCGACGGGTCGTGAATTGCCACGACGAACCCCTGCGGCGTCTCCAGGGGAATGATCTTCTGTTTTTTCAGGTACTGGATGGAGAATAAAGCGGTGAAATCGGTGTTCATGTGGTCCGTGGGGAGCTGTATCCAGAAGGGGATGCCGCACTCGGCGCTCATGGCTGCAAGCAGCGCTTCTTCCGAAACGGCCTTCTTCTGGATCAGGATGTCGACCATCCCGGCGCCGTTCACCCGGGCAAGCGCCTGCGCCTCGGCGAGGACATCCGCCGGCACGCCCAGGGCAATCAGGCGGGCGGCAAGGCCGGTTCCGGAGTAGCCGCGCTGTTCTGCAGCCGCCGTGATATCAGGCGGCGCGGCGATCGCCCCGGGATCAGCCGGCAAAACGCCTGCCTCCCCGGACCGTTTCTGATCTCGTTTCTGCTCCGGCATGACGTCACTCACTCCTTCCGGCCGTTCTCGGGCTTTTTCAGGGACCTTTTCTCGTTCATCTTGATGATCCCCTCCTCGATGTTGCCGACCTCGTCTATTTTCTTCTGGTAGATGGCCGCGGCCTCCGCCTGGTTCCGGATGATGTGGGGGGTGATGAAGACGAAGAGGTTCGTCTTCTCCCGTCCACGCCCCATGGTTTTGAATAACCATCCCAGGATGGGGATATCGCCGAGGCAGGGAACCTGGGCGGTTTCGATGCTGGTCGAATCATCGATCATCCCGCCGATGACGACTGTTTCATTGTCCTTGATGACGACGGTCGTCTTGGCTGACCGCTTGAGGGTCGTCGGCGTCGTGGAAGTCTGCACATCGGCAAGTTTGGTCACCTGCTGGTCGATCTTGAGACGGACGAACTGCTCCTCATTGATGTTGGGCGTGATTTTGAGGATGATGCCCACGTCCTTGTATTCATAGCTGCTGCCGAAGGTCTGGCCGGGGACGGTGGCCGAGGTGTCCGAACGGGTGATGTAGGGGACGTTCTTCCCCACGTTGATCTCCGCCTCCTCGTTGTTGATCGTCAGAAGCTGGGGCGTGGAGAGGATCGAGACGTCCGAATCCTTCTGATAGGCCTGGAGGACCGCCCCGATGTTGGGAAAGAAAAGATCGCCGATCTTGATCCCCGCACCGATGACGCCCAGGGAAAGGCCGCTGGGCATGGTCACCGCCCCCGTCAGCGGGTTGACCTGGGGGATGATGGATTGTCCGGTGAAACCGCCCATCCCCAA
>MICJ01000041.1:0-10779 GCA_001830835.1 Syntrophobacterales bacterium GWC2_56_13
TCGAGATCGTCCATGTAGTGGACGATCAAGGCCTCCACTGTCTTGGGCCTCTTGGGCGAGCCGTATTCGAGAACGCCGTGATGGCTGAGGATCAGATGCCGGAGTTCCATGGCGATCTGTTCCGGAAAATCGGGAATGGCCGCGATTTTCGCATCGACCATCTCCACGCCGATGACGATGTGACCGACCAGCCGTCCCGGATCGCTGTATTCCACGATCCGCTCATAGGAAAATTCATAGATCTTCCCGATGTCATGGAGGATGCCGCCTGCGATCAGGAGATCCCTGTTGCCCCCCGGATAATGACCGGCCGCCAGGTCGAGCAGCCGAACCACCGAAAGGGTGTGTTCCAGAAGACCGCCGATGTAGACATGGTGAAACCCCTTGGCCGCCGGCGCCCTCATGAAGAGCGCGGCAATCTTCTCGTCCTCGAAGAATGCATGCAAAAGTGCAGTTAGACAAGGGGTCTTGACCTGCTCGACATAGGCGAGAATCCCGGCGAACATGTCGTCGAGATCCCCCCTCGCCACCGGGAAATAGTCGGACAGTTCGACCTCCCCATCCTCGACCTTCCTCAGTTCGCTTATCGAGAGCTGGATGGCATTTTTAAAACTGAGCGCCCTGGCCTGGACGCGGATCAGATCGCCCTTTTTGAACGCCTTGTCCCAAGCCAGGGCATTTTCCCAGATCTTCCCCTCCACATCCCCTGTCCGATCCTTCAGACGGAGATTCAGATAGGGGGATCCCTTCTGGGAGTAGGCAAGATTCTTCTCCGCCGCGAGAAAAACCTCGCTCACCCTGTCGCCGGTCTTGAGATCTTTTACGAAAACCGATTTTGATTTCAAATCCTTACCGCCCTTCATCAGAATTGATCTTCATTTTTCCTGCCTCTCCCGGAGGACCCGGTGATCGCCCGCCCGCATGGTCAGCTTGGTCATGTCAAAATACTCCATCAGCGGAATGATGAACTTTCGCGAAAGCCCGGTGAGCTCCTTGAAGCTGGCCGGCGTCGCTTGCACTTCCCGGAGGAGAAGCTGCCGGTAATCCTCCCGAAGTCGCGCCAGGGCATCCCGGTGGAAGTGGAGATCTTCGCTGATCCGGACCAGGTCGCCCTCGCGGGTCATCACCTGGATGAGACTCGCGATCTCTTTTTTCCGGTCGGGAAACCGCTCCAGCACCTCCCGCGCCGTGGGCGGCGCCAGCCCCCCTTCGCGGTAGACGGCGGAGAGTGCTTCGCGAAGATTTCCCATCTCCTCCTTGAGTTGGACCTGGTGTCCCGTCAGGCGGATATTTTCCTTCTCGGCGACGAGCTCGCCCCGCTTTTCCAGGTCCCTGAGCGCCATCCCGAAGATCTTCTGCCCCACCCCTTCGCCCAGCCCGAGCATCGTCCGCAACTCCTCCCGGGAAAGTCCCTCCTTCAGCGGAAACCGTTCATGGTAAGTCTGAAGCTCCTGAATGATGTTTGCCTGGAGGTCTCCATAAACCAGATGGGAAAGGACCCTCATCTCGTCCCGATCGACGAGGACAGCCTCTTTCGCGCTGAACATTCCCTCCAGTATTCGCCGCAGTTCCTTCCCACGAGTGCCGGTTCTGACAATGAGGTGGGATTCGGTGATCCCCCCCATCCCGGCCCTCGCCAGGACGGTGGCCACCCTTTCCGCCTCCGTGCCGCCGACCAGTCGCCGGAATTCCTGCAGGACCCCTTCCGCTGACCTTTTATGCTTCGCGGGCAGGGGATCGACGATTACACCCCCCCCGATCGTCGTTATGGGGGAATAGCTCCGGACGACGAACCGGTCCCCGGCCACGGCGGCCAGGGGGCTCTCCAGAACGAGTTGGGCATAGCCCTCCCCTCCCGGTTCCAGTTCGTCCCGGTCGAAGAGGATCAGCCGCGCCATGACCTCGCTGGTCCCGGTATGGAACCGGACGAGGGTCCGGTTCTTCATCTTCCTGCCGGCGCCGGCGAGATGACGGTATACGACGTCGAGACGTTGCGATGGGACCAGGGTGTCGGGCCCGGCAAGGAGATGTCCCCGCTCGACAGCCGCCCTTTCGATCCCCTGTAGATTGATGGCCGTTCTCTGACCGGCCTCGGCGGTCTCCACAGACCGGTTGTGGACCTGAATCCCCCGCACCCTGGCCCGGAGCCCGACCGGAGAGACCTCCACTTCCTGGCCGGTAGTCACCTTTCCGGAGATCAGCGTCCCCGTGACGACGGTGCCGAACCCCTTCATCGTAAAGACCCGGTCGACCGGCAGGCGGAAAAGACCGACATCGGCCGACTCTTCCACCTCGCCGGCCGCCTGCTCAATCGTCTGCAACAACTCTGGAAAACCGTCTCCGGTCAGCGAAGAGACAGGAACGACCGGGGCCTCCTCCAGGAATGTCCCGCGGAGAAACTCGCGGACATCCTCACGGATCAGCGTCAACCACTCATCATCCACCATGTCAATCTTGGTGAGGGCGACGAACCCCTTCCGGATCCCAAGGAGGGTGCAGATTTGGAGGTGCTCCCGCGTCTGCGGCATGACCCCCTCGTCGGCGGCAATGACCAGAACGACTAAATCGATACCGGCGGCCCCGGCCACCATGTGCCTGACAAATCGCTCGTGGCCGGGGACATCGACAACCCCGAGGATCCGGTCGTCGGGAAGGGTCAGGGACGCAAAACCGAGCTCGATGGTGATCCCCCGCTCTTTCTCCTCCTTGAGGCGGTCGGTGTCCACGCCGGTGAGGCGTTTGATCAGTGCCGTCTTGCCGTGGTCCACATGACCCGCCGTCCCCATCACGATATGTTTCATGCGCTGGAAAATAACAGACTCGCCGGCTTTTCACAACCGCAAATATAGGTAACTTCAACCACTCCTTTGGATAATTCAATAGCGATTCAAAACCGGTGATTCCGAACCCAATCCGGCAGGGATCTCTAACACACTTTAATCTAAATGATGTTGGAATTTTATCGATTATTTATTGTAGTCAGTGAGCAAAGCTGATATACTTTTATAGTAGAGTTCAATCCCGTATTCAACAAGTTGCTCCGGATATTTGTTCTGTAGACTTGTATTTGCTATCAACCTTCGTTTTTATCAAGGCTCTTGCATAGCTTCCAGCGAGTTGCTCTTTGCAATGTTGTAAAGTTCGTCAATCGGACGATAGCATACCTCACCTTTGTATGGCCACCAACGATCAATCTGTCTTGGTTTCAAGTTTGAATTCTTAGAATTGAAGACTACTGTCAAACGATCAGGTCTTGGTCCATCATGCTGGTTTACACTTACAAGGTCAAGACGAGACTTGTTTATACTCTTTAACACCTCCCAGCATACTTCATTTCCGCCACTGGGATCATTCAGGGTTAGCCAATTTCGACTCTCTTTTCGATAGCCAACGACAAGCGCACAATGGACACCTAAATCTACTGTTGTCCACCCGGCCATGATCGGAAGACCTTGGTCTATTTTATCTGCAATGATGTCAAATGTACTGTCAAGGTTCTTATATTGCATATATTTAAATTGATCTGCACCCCTGAAGTTGGACAAAATATGTTAGAGTAGTCGGCAGGATCGAACATCCCGGATAACGGGAGAAAGGATCTTGCCATGAAGCACCGAAGAAGATTCAGCATCGAGCTAAAACGTCAGGTTGTTGAAGAACTGCTGAGCGGGATGAGCACCCCGGCCCAGCTCATACGACGCCATGAGATTTCCTCTGGTCTTCTCTACCACTGGAAAGAGCAGTACGCCAGGGGGCGTTTTGACAACCAGCCCAGCAAGGAAGCAGCCCTTGAGGACCGCGTCCGGCAACTGGAGCAATTGGTCGGCAGGCTCACCCTGGAGAACGAGTTTTTAAAAAAAGCCGTTCAGAGGGGCCTCTTGTCAGTGCCGAAGAAAAGCGGCGGTTCATTGCTGAGCATCGTCACCTCCTCCAAAACACCGAAAGGGGGTGCCGGCTCATGAACCTGCCTCGCAGCACATATTACCACAAGCCGAAGAACGAGGCCGATGATGACCAGAAACTCATCGATCGCATCGAAGCGATCATTGAGGAATTTCCTGGCTACGGCTATCGCCGGGTGACCAGGGAGCTTCACCGCCGGGGAGATCCGAGCAACTCAAAGAAGGTGTTGCGCATCATGCGTGAGCGAGGACTGATCCGGAAGCCCAAGCGCCGATGGATTCGCACGACAAACAGCAACCACCCCCATCGGATTTATCCCAATTTGGTGAAGAACCTGGCCGTCACGGGTCCAAACCAGGTCTGGGCGGGTGACATTACCTACATCGGCATCCAGTGCGGCTTCGTGTATCTGGCGGTCATCCTGGCCCTCTTCGCCCGCCGGGCCGTAGGAAATGCCGTCTCCTCGGACATCGATACCACGCTTTGCCTGGAAGCTCTCCGGATGGCCATTGCACATCGTAATCCGCCGAAGGGGATCATCCACCACTCCGACCGGGGTGTCCAGTATGCCTCCCATGACTACGTGGAGATGTTGCTGAAGCACGGCTTCCGGATCAGCATGGCTCGAAAGGGAAATCCCTACGACAATGCGACCGCCGAGAGCTTCATCAAAACCCTGAAAACCGAAGAGGTCTATCTTTGGGAATATCGGACTCTGGAGGATGTCCAAAACCGGCTTCCCTATTTCATCGAAGAAGTCTATAATCGCAAACGGCTGCATTCCTCTCTCGGATACCGGCCGCCTGTAGAATTTGAAGACCTGTTTATGAAGACCCAAAACCTCTGCCCGAATGCCCTAACTGCCGCTGTCTAACCGCAGGGGTGCAGTCCAACGACGCATGAAACCTATGAAACCAATTGCCGGATACACCTCAATGATCTTGACGACCTGAAAATCAATCGAATCAACACGGCGATCGTTGAGAATTTTATCTCAAAATTGCAGGACAAATCAAAATCAACCGCGACGACCAGAGAGGCGGGATACATTCCCACGGGAACGGAGAAGAAAATCAGATTGATGACGGCGCGAAAAATCATCGTTATTTTGAACCAGGTCATGGCCTATGCAGTACGGCACCGGCTTATTGATTACAATCCGGTCAGGGATGCCGAAAGGCCACGGAACCAGGGGAAAGAGGGTCAGGAAAAGGCGATTTCCATATTGACACCCGAACAGATCAGGAATTTTCTTGAAGCGGTTACGGATCATAAATACAAAGCCCTGTTTCTCACGGCAATCATGACCGGCGCGCGTCAAGGTGAAATCCTGGGGCTGAAATGGTCTGACGTGGATTTTTCAAAAAAACAGATCAGCATCAATCGGACTTTCAACATGGGCCGTTTCTTTACCCCGAAAACAAAAGGGTCTGCAAGGCAGATCGACCTTGCACCTATGGCGGTAAAGGCTTTGGCTGAATGGAAATTAGCAAACGGCGGAAAGGATGACGACCTTGTGTTTCCGAATGAGGCCGGGGAGCCGATGAATTATAGCAACATGGTTCAACGGTATTACAGAAAAGCGCTGAAAGACGCCGGAATCCCTCAGATCAGATTTCACGACTTGCGGCACACATACGCAAGCCTTCTTTTGGCACAGGGGGAGAACGTCAAATATATCCAGACGCAAATGGGCCATTCATCCCCCACGGTGACGCTGAATGTTTATGCACACCTTATGAAAGGGGAAAATCAGGAAGCGGCCTGCAGGTTGGAAAAATCCATTTTTGAGGGAACCGGTCACATTTTGGTCACAAAAGAAGAAAAGGGGCTAACCGTAAATGGCTAATCCCCTGATTTTCATGGTAGGCGGTACTGGGATTGAACCAGTGACTTCTACCGTGTGAAGGTAGCACTCTCCCGCTGAGTTAACCGCCCAAGTGCCGATACCTATATCCTAAAGGCATCCTGTTTTCAAGAAAAATATCACCGCGAACGAGGCTTGATGAGCTCTCCGTAATATTCGGTCCGTCTGTCCCGGAGGATTTGGAAAAGCCATGATCTATCGGACCATGGCTTTTCCGGTCGGGCTTACAGCATTGAGGAGAGATATCAGGACAACACAACACGAGCACGAGAAAGAGAGGTTCAGGTTCCGCTTCCGCAGGAGAGCAGATTCAGCACATTTCTACAGCATCTCATAGATTCCCGCTGCACCCATTCCACCACCGATACACATCGAAACGATCCCTCTTTTCGCTTTGCGCCGTTTCAGTTCATGGAGAAGCTGGGCGGTCAGCTTGGCGCCGGTGCATCCCAGCGGGTGGCCGAGGGCGATCGCGCCGCCATTGGGATTGATATCTCCGGCCGCCAGCCGGTCCTCGATTCCGATAGCGCGGATGGAGTAGAGGGCCTGCGAGGCAAAGGCCTCATTGATTTCGAACACATCGATATCCTTGGTTGTCAGCCCTGCCATCTTCAGGACCTTGGGTATCGCATAGGCAGGACCGAAGCCCATTTCTTCCGCCTTGCAGCCGGCCACCGCAAAATAGGCAAGTCGCGCGAGCGGCTTTACACCAATGACCTTCGCCTTTTCCACGGTCATCAACAGGCAGAAGGCGGCGCCATCCGTCATCTGGGAGGAGTTGGCGGCGGTTACGCCACCGCCCTGCTTGAAGGGGGACTGCAATTTTGCCATGTCCTCTAACTTGGATGGCCATCTGACGCCGTCATCCGCATCAAAAACGAACTTTTCCCGGACGCGCTTTCCGTTCTTGAGGACCTTGTATTTGTACGCCGTGATCGGGATGATCTCCTTCTTGAATTTCCCCGCCTTGATCGCCTCATAGGCCCGGCGGTTGCTCTCCAGGCCGAATTTGTCCATGTCCTCCCGGGAGATATTGTAGTTGGCGGCCACATTCTCGGCCGTCACTCCCATGGAGACGTAGACGTTCGGCATACTGCCGTCGAAGGCCCAGTCCGGGTTGGGACGGGGAATGTTTCCCCCCATCGGGATGTGGGACATCGTTTCGCAGCCGCCGGCGATAATGACATCGGACCATCCGGCCCTGATCTTGGCGGTTGCGTCGGCGATTGACTGCAGGCCGGAAGAACAGAACCGGTTGATTGTCATCCCCGAGGTCGTAATCGGCAGGCCGGCCCCCATCGCGATGATCCGGCCGAGGTTCGTCCCCTGTTCGGCCTCCGGAAAAGCACAGCCGACGATCACGTCATCCACATCCTCGGGCTTGAGCTCGGGAACACGGCCCAGTAGCCCCTTCATCACCTGGATCCCGATCTCGTCCCCCCTCGTGGCGGCAAGGCCTCCTCGCCTATAACGTCCGCCAGGACTTCTAACCGCTTCAACAATTACAGCATCGCTCATGGTATTTCTCCTTTTCAATGGCCTTCAGGCAGGAGAAGCCGGCTGACGCTTTTAGTCGTAAACCGGTCTTCCAGGCCTCACCCTGTTTAGTTGCGCAACGGCGTGCCGGTATTGAGCATGTGCATGATCCTGTCCTGCGTTTTCTTTTCCCCGCAGAGGCTCAGGAAGGCTTCCCTTTCGAGCGCGAGAATCTCCTCTTCCGTCACCAGCGTCCCCTCGGCGCAGTCGCCGCCGGAAAGGATATAGGCCACCTTCCGGGAGACGTGGACATCGTAATCGGAGGCGTAATTACCCTGACGCATGTTGTAGAGTATCGCCTCGACCATGCCGCGGAAGTTTTCACCCATGACGGGGATCATGACCGGTCTGGGTTTCCTGTAGAATTTAGCGAGCCCGAGGACCGCCTGCTTGGCGTCCCAGAGCTGCTGATTCCTGCTCAGGCTGATGTTTTCCGTCTTCCGGATGTACCCGAGTTCCATCCCCTCGACGGCGCTCATCGCCACTTTGGCCATGGCGATGTTTTCAAAGGCCTTGGCATAGACCTGCTGGAGATTCATACCGGCATCGATGACGCCGTCGGGCAGGCCTTCCGTCATTCGAACCATCAGTTCCTTGCAGCCGCCGCCTGCCGGGATGACACCCACACCGACCTCCACGAGGCCGATATAGGTCTCACCGTAGGGCTGGCATTTCGCCCCGTGCATGGCCATCTCGCAGCCGCCGCCGAGGGCGAGACCAGCCGGCGCCGTAACCACCGGTTTGGAGAGGTACTTCATCCTCATATTGGCATTCTGGAACGACGCGACGAGTTGTTCGAGGATGTCCCAGTCTCCCTTCTGGATCGCCAGGAGCACCATGAAGATATTCGCCCCGGCCGAGAAGTTCGTCTCATGGTTTCCGACGACCATCCCCATGAAATCTTTCTCCACGATGTTGCAGCTTTCGAAGATCATCTCGATCATCCCGTTGTCCACGGCGTTCATCTTGGTGTGGAATTCCAGACAGGCCACTCCGTCGCCGATGTCCACGAGCGTTGCGCTGGCGTTCTTCTTGACCACCTTGTTACGCTCTTTCAGATCGGGCAGGAGGATGATCCGGAGATTCTCCTCCAGTTTCACATAATCCTTCTTCTCGAAGTCATAGATGTAAGTGCCGTCCTCTTTCTTCAGATAGAAGGATTCGCAGCCCTTCTTCAGCATTTCTTCGATCTTCTTGGGGATCTTCTTCTTGAGCTTTTTCATGACCTCGACGGTTTCGCGGACACCGATGGCGTCCCAGGTCTCGAAGGGACCGAGCTGGTGGTTGAAACCCCACTTCACGGCATTGTCGATGCCGGCGATGTTCTCGCAGATCTCCGGGACGCGGTTGGCGGCATAGATAAAGTTGTTGCAGAGATACTCCCGGGTCAGGTCGGCGGCCACGTCGGTCCCGTTGAACATGACCTTGAGCGTGGCTGCGACGCCGTCATCAGCTTTCTTCATGGCATCGGAGACTGAGGCGAACTTGGGGTTGCCGGCCGGAAGATATTCCATCGTGTTGTAGTCTAAGACCAGTTTGGCCTTCTTGCCATCGGCCTCCTGCGTCCTCTTGTAGAAACCTTGCTTGGCCTTGTTGCCAAGCCATTTGAGCTCCATCATCTTGGTCACTAACTCGACCGGAACAAACATCTCCCGCATTTCATCATCCGGAACCGCCGCATAGAGGTTAGTCATGACGTGGTGGTAGGTATCGAGGCCGACCAGATCCAGCGTTCCAAAGACGGCCATGCCCGGTCGACCCAGCGCCTTCCCGATAATGGCGTCCGCCTCGTCGATTTTCAGGTTCTTTTCGAGCGTGAGGCGGATGGCGTTGGAGATGTCGAACACGCCGATGCGGTTGCCGATGAAATTGGGCACGTCCTTGCAGATGACGACTCCCTTTCCAAGTGTCTCCTCACAGAAGCGGGTCATGTAAGCCACGACTTCAGGTCTGGTTTCCGCTCCCGGAATTATCTCGAGCAGCCTCATATAACGGGGAGGATTGAAGAAGTGGGTTCCAAGAAAATGTTCCTTCAGTTTGGGCTCGAATTTAACGGAGATGTCCTTGATGGGGATTCCGGAGGTGTTCGTCGTGACGATGCAATCCGGTCTGACGACCTTCTCGACTTTAGCGAAGAGTTCCTGTTTGATCTTCAGATTCTCGATGACGACTTCGATGACC
The DNA here is from genome assembly GCA_001830835.1 of Syntrophobacterales bacterium GWC2_56_13. GTDB lineage: Bacteria > Desulfobacterota > Syntrophia > Syntrophales > UBA5619 > JAKAFS01. The sequence goes on from MICJ01000041.1 coordinate 9,488, forward strand.
CAATCGACATCGGCAAGCCAGCCGAAGTTGTCCTCGAAATTGCCTGTTCTGATCATCGAGGCGTTTTTCTTGGTGAAAAAACCAGCCGGTTTTGATGTCAGTACACCGGCAAGGCCGTTTTCCGCGAACCGGTTCCGCCAGGACGGGCTCTTTTCCGTCAGACCCTGCGCCTTGTCGGCTTCGGTCAGTTCAAAAGGAACGATGTCCAGAAGGACGCACTCGATCCCCGCATTGGTAAGATGGGCGGCAATGGTGGCGCCCATGACCCCTGCACCCAGAACTGCCGCTTTTTTGATTTCGTATGCCATAATCCGTCCCCTCTTTCCGGTCTGTGAACGCGCTGCCGATTTATGTCCGCAGATCCAATCGGCGCCCGCCATGCCTCGATGCCTTTTACCGCAGTCACCCTTATGGTCAACAGGTGAAGGATTCATCCGCCATCTCGATGGGAATCTTCTCCTCCGATTTGATCGCCTCGCACCGCGCCTTCACCGTGCAGAGAACCTCAACGGCAAAAAACTTCGCCGCCGCGATCTTGCCCGTGTAGAAGGAGACATCGGCATTTTTATGAACCAGCGCCCGCTGTTTCCCCCTGGAGCCTTCGACCCCCTTTTCCGCATAGATCGCTTTCAATTTATCAGTGGAGAGGGCCGCCGACTGAAGCAGGAAATGGCCGACGAGGATATCCCCGAAGATGTCGAGGTAAGGCGATGCATTCAGGATAGGGATGAGGAAACCGGAACTCTTGCCTAACTGGGCCAGGGTCATGGTCAAATCGACGAGGGCATTGTAGGCCTCATCGAGTCGGGCCGCGTAGACCTTGAGTTCGTCGATCCCCTTGGCTTTGGCGATGGTTGCCCCGATCTCGCCGAACATGTTCATGACGTTCATTCCTTTTTTCTGGGCCAGCTTCCGTGCGACCAGGTCGAGCGCCTGGACTCCGTTTGTCCCCTCATAGATGCAGGCGATCTTGCAATCCCGCATGTACTGTTCAACCGGGTATTCCTGGCAGTAACCGTAACCGCCATAGACATCGATCGCCTTGGAGCAGACTTCCAGAGCCTTGTCGGAGGAGTAGGCCTTGCAGACCGGGGTGAGCAGTTCCACCAGTCCTTGCCACCTCTCACTTTCAGCGGGTGTCGATTTCGCCATGTCCATGCAGTAGGCCACAAAGTAGTTCATGGCCCTGATCCCCTCGACGTGCGCCTTCATCCAGAGGAGGTCTCTCCGGACATCGGGATGCTGAATGATGGGGACGGCCCTGGCGTCGGGATTCTTCATTTCCCAGACCG
>MICJ01000041.1:10795-23345 GCA_001830835.1 Syntrophobacterales bacterium GWC2_56_13
CTCCTTCGCGTAGGCAATGGAGTGCTCGAGCGCGGCGGAGGCATGGCCAAGAGCCTGCATGCCGACCTCGAGACGGGCATCGTTCATCATGTGGAACATGATCCTCATCCCCTCCCTTTCCTTGCCGAGAAGTTCGCCGATGCATTTGCCCTTGTCGCCGAAATTGAGCGTGCAGGTCGAAGATCCCTTTATTCCCATCTTGTGCTCGATATTGCCGGTATTGACATCGTTAAATTCTCCCAGGCGGCCGTCCGCGTTCACGCGGTATTTGGGAACGATGAAGATGGAGATGCCGCCCGTGCCGGGAGGATCCCCTTCGATTCGGGCCAGAACCGTATGGATGATGTTTTCAGCAAGATCGTGGTCCCCGCAGGAGATGAAACATTTCGATCCGGTGATGCTGAAGGTGCCGTCGGGAAGTCTCTTCGCCGACGTCTTCAATGCCCCGACATCAGTTCCCGCGCCGGGTTCGGTCAGACACATCGTCCCCGTCCACTGACCGGCGTACATTTTGTACATATATCTGTTCTTCAGCTCTTCCGTCCCGAAATGCTGGATCAGACCGGCCGCCCCGTGGGTCAGACCCGGATACATCAGGAAGGCGAAATTGGCGGCATAACAGGGTTCCAGGTTGGCCGTGGCCATGATGACCGGCATCCCCTGGCCGCCGACCTCGGCAGGCTGTACCGGGCAGAGCCAGCCTCCCTCAACGTACTTCTTGAAAGCTTCGTGATAACACTTCGGGACGGTTACCTTTCCGTCCTTGAATGTGCACCCTTCCTTATCGCCCGCGGCATAAGTGGGAAGGATCACATTGAGGGCCATCTTCTCCGCTTCATTCATCATCATCAAAGCGTCATCCTTGGAAAAATCCTTGAATATTTCCGTCTGGAACAACTTTTCGATACCCAGTTGCTCGAAAAGAAGGAACACCTGATCTCTCGCATTCACCAGCAAGTTACTCATACAAAAACCCCCCTTTCCTTTTTTCTGGAATTTTCCATACCCCGGATGTAGATTTCCAGACCGGACTTTATGGTGCTGTGAATCACCTCTGTCCGTCCGGATTCCTTTCCGGTAAAGAGATGCAGCGAGATGATCCCGTTGAGCAATCCCCAGATTGCATTTCTATTCATGCGAAGGTTAATATCCGGGGGGAATTCCCCTTTTTCGATCCCGTACTTGAATACCTGTTCAATGATGCTGATGGTCCTGTTCGTTGTTTTAATGATATGATTATTAATATCCTCCGGCAGATTCATGTCGTTGTTATGGAGCATGAAATTCATCAGTATCCGGAATAACTCTCGATCATTCAGAAAGAAATCGACGTATATTTCAGCAACTCTGATTAGCGCCTCGGATGCACTGGATGGACCCTGGAGGATGTCTGCGACGCGGTCATGAAACTTATCGATGTCGTTCAGAAGTATCTGGCTGTAAATTTCCTCCTTGCTGTTAAAGTAGAGATAGATTGATCCCTTGCTAAACTCGGCCTTCCTGGCGATGTTCTCGACAGTGACCTGCCGAAAGCCCTTCTCGAAAAAAAGTTTACGCGCCGCTTTCAGGATGGCATTTTTTCTGTTTTCGCGCTCCCGCTTTCTTCTTTCTTCAAGTCCCAAGATTTGACTCCTTCTTTAAAAAACAAACTGGATATCGCGCCTTACAAGGATCATCGCCTGCGATTCGTCTATGGATACAGTCCTGCGCTCAGTTTATGAACCATGGTCAGTATATGACCGATGGTCACTGTAGAATTTCCTATCGCAATATTATTCTGCTGTCAAGGGGAAATAGGGATTATTGGAAAAATATTTCAGGTGGTCGCAACACAATAAGAAAGGGCAATAGGATGATGGTGATCCGTGATCTCCGATTACCGGACAGTACATCTTTCCCGCGGCTGTATCTCAAATCACGAAGTAGGAAGCATAGGCGCCGACGGCCCAACAGGCAATAAGGCCGTATACTGCCGCTCGAAGGAATCGCCAACGGGTCAGAACCTCAAATCCCGCAGCAACGAGCAGGGCAAAACAGGGGGTCAATCCCAAGGCATAGGTCGCTTTTGCGGAACTCAGGATGGGAACAGTCAAGAAGAGATAAAAGATGGCTGCAAGATAGACAATCAGACAGGTCATCGAAAAAAAGAGCATCTGACGGAGGGGTCCTTCTTTTTTTCGGAAGGCAACGACTACGCCGATGATAATCGCCGCCGTCGGGAGAAGCGAGAGCCAGGCGCTGCTGATCATGAAGGCCTGGTTCCACGGAAGGTAATCAGTGGAAATTAGGGAGCTCAGGAAACCATCCAGCCATAAGGAGGAGTAGATCGAATCCCAGAAACCGTAAATCGAAGAATAAACGGGATAGAGGAGAGATTCTCCGAAGACATAGAATTGCCTTGGAGTTCTATATCCCGGATTCATCCACCACACGATCTCACGGGATGAATCCCAGCCTCCTATAAAAAAACGTCCCATATCGATATAGTTGCGCACATAATACCAACCCGATACGATGAAGGCGGCCCCAAGGAAAAAGGCGACAAACCGCATGACGAAGCAGATCCCTTCTTGTTTGGATCGGCCCTTGCGAAACATCGCGACGGAAACAAAAAATAATAACGGCGGAACAATCAGAATGGCCGTGGGTTTGGTCAACATTGCGAGACCCAGCGTGAAACCCATGATCAGGCCAAGTTCCCTGTTCGATTGAAAATCGCCTGAAAGAGCACGGCAGGCGTAAAGAATTGTCAAAGCTGTCAGGCACCCCGCGAGGGGCTCATTTCCAATGGATTGCGATATGTAGAGATTCATAGGAAGAAGACCGCCTATCAGGGTTCCGATCACCTGCAGCGATTTCCTCCCCGGATAGGCATACCTGAGTGTCCGATAAGAGATCTCGACCTGGGCCGCACCGCAGACAAGCGGCAGAAGCTTCAGGAGACGGATGACGGTATCAGGTTCGAATAATTGAAGAAATAATCGAAAAATGACGGCTTCCAGATAGTAAAATAGGGGAGGCTGAAACATCTGCCACCCCTCCGTTGCCAGAGGAACGCGCCAGTATGAGGCCACATAACTGATGTATTGCGTATGTCCCGGAAAATCCATACCGAAGGGGATGGGGATTTTCCAAAAATTATTGACGGCCATGGCCAGCCAGCCACCCGTGAGCAGCCAACGGACAGCGCCTGGAGAAATATGTGCCCTTTCCATCCATCGCGGACGTTCATTCGACCGGATGCTCAGGAAAAATACAAAGGCGAACAGCGGTGCGAAGATAGGGAGCAAAGACCGCAGGGCTTGATCGGTACGCGGAAATTCCCTTGAAACGGGGATTGGCGTCATTTCATCGACGGGAAGAGCCGGAAGCCACCGCCGGCCGTCGTAGCTTGCCTCCCACTGATCACCGCTCCTGATGCCCAGAGAACTGCAATAGGCAAGGACGACCGGATGGCCGTTTTCATTGACGACCACAATACGCAGCTCGTGGCTGCCTTTCGTGAGCCACGAGGTCAGATCCAGACGGTGCGGCTCCTTCCATCTTTGCAGGTCATCAGGTGCCCGGAACAAAAGGCGGCCATCAAGATAGACGGTAACCTGCTTCATCGCCCGCAGTGTCAGTATGGCCTTTTCAGGGACATGATCAATTGGGAAGAGATAGCGGAAGGTCGTGGATAACCTTTCCGGTAAATAAGCATACAATTTGGACGGCTCGCGGTAACGGACCCACTGAGCTCCGCCTTCAGGAACCAGCAGGATAATATCCGGATCCGTCCAGACATGACGGGTTCCAACTCCCAGAAAAATAAGCAATATTCCGAAAATGGTCAGACCGATACACCAGCCTCGGTATTTCAGGATGATTTTCATTGTCTCCGCTCAGGGCTCCATTTTATCCTGACTTTCATCCCGTACCATGGCAGAAATGTGTCACGCCGCCCAAGGGGAGGCACGTTAAACAACCAAGGAGAATTGCCCACTCGCATTCCTGCCCCGCGATCATCCCTCTCCGCAGGTCGGGGGATATTCTGCAGGAGGATCTAAAAGGAATGACCCTATCGTCCGCTTAAAAAAGACCGTTGACACCCTTATCACCGAACACTGAATTTGGATACCCAGTGATCGGTTACCTGTATTATCTTGGTGAGTTATTATCTCATATATCCGGACCGGCCATTATTGCCGCTACGGGTTTCTATATCACGAAATAGGCCGCGTAGGCAGCGACGGCCCAGCAGGCGATAAGACCATATACTGCCGCTCGAAGGAATCGCCAGCGGGTCAGGACCTCAAATCCCGCGGATGCGAGCAGGGCAAAGCAGGGGGTCAATCCCAGGGCATAGGTCGCCTTTGCGGAACTCAGAATCGGAACCGTCAGGAAGAGATAAAAGATGGCTATAAGATAAACGATCACACCGCTCACCGAAAAACGCAGCATCTGCCGGAAGGGGCCATCTTTATTTCGTAAGGCAGCGACGGCGCCGATGAAAATGGCAGCTGTCGGCAGAAGCGACAACCAGGCGCCGCTCAGCATGAAGGGAAAGTTCCAGGGTGTGTCGTAATTTGCGCTCAGGAATCCGTCCATCCACAACGAGGAATAGATCGCATCCCAGAAACCGTAGATTGAAGAGAAAACAGGGTAGAAGAGGGCTTCCCCGAAGATGAAGCATTGCAGAGGAGTTCTGTAGCCGGGGTCCTGCCACCAGACGATCTTCCTAAAGGGGTCCCAACCGCCGACGAAAAAACGTCCTATCTCGATATAATTGCGCAGGTAATACCATCCCGATACGATAAAGGCAACACCGAGAAAGAGGATGACAAAGTACACGGCAGACCGGATACCCTCGCCCGGCACTCGGCTCTTCCGTAACAGCGAAGCGGAAACAAAGAACAGGAGGGGTGGAACGATTAGAAGCGCCGTGGTTTTCGAGAGCATGGCCAGGCCCAGGAGAAAACCCATAAGCAGTGGGATTTTCGTAGGCGGAAGAGAGTCGCCGGAAATGATCCGACAGGCAAGCAGAATGATCAGGGCCGTCAGAAGTCCCGCGAGTGGTTCATTCCCCAGCGATTGAGACATGTAGAGATTCATCGGAAAAAGCCCTCCGATCAGGGTCCCGATCACCTGCAGCGATTCTCTCCGAGGATAAGCATACCTCGACATGCGATAAGAGAGCTCCACCTGGGCAGCGCCACACAGAAGCGGCAGAAGTTTCAGGATGCGGACAACGGTTCCCGGACTGAAGAAAGCATCAATTGATCGAAATATGGCTGCCGCCAGAAAGTGAAACAAGGGCGGCTGGAACATCTGCCACCCCTCCGTGGCAACAGGAATACGCCAGTTGTAAGCCACGTAATAGATATATTTCGTATGCCCTTCGTAATCCATCCCCACCGAGAGAGGAATTTTCCAGAAATTATTGACGGCGATCACCACCCATGCGCCCAGGAGCAGCCACCGCGCAGCCGCCGCGGAGAGATGCGTCTTCTCGACCCAGACCGGTCGCAAGCGATCATCCGAACGGAGGCTCCAGAAAAAAAAGAGCGCAAAAAGGGGCGTGAATAATGGGAGGAGGTCTCTCAGGGCCTGATCAGAACGGGGAAATGATCGGGATATGGCAAAAGGCGGCGTCTCTTCCACGGGGAGTGCCGGCATCCAACGCCTGCCGTCGTCACTCGCCTCCCATCGGTCATCGCTTCGGATGCCCAGGGCGTTGCAGTAGACGAGAAGCGCCGGATGACCGTTTTCATTGAGCACTTCAACACGCAGTTCGTGGCTGCCTTGCGTGAGCCACGCGGTCAGATCCAGGTAGTGCGGCTCCTTCCATTTTTGCAGATCGTCCGGTGACCGGTACAGGAGGCGGCCGTCCAGATATATCGTAGAGTGTTTCATCGCCCGCAGCGTCAAAACGGCAGTTGCCGGGACCGCAGGGATATCCAGGCGGTACCGAAAATGTGTCGTTTTCCTTTCCTGCTGGCGGATGGACAACCGGAAAGTCTCAGGGAAACGGATCCACTCCGCGCCACCTTCGGAAACGAGCAGGTGTATGCGGGGGTCTTTCCCGAGACGACCCATTCCGACCGTCAGAAGTAAAAACGCTATGAGAGAAATGAGCAGAGCAAGGCAAAATAACCGATGCCGCAGGATGATTCTCACCACCTCCGACCAGAACCCCATTTTTCCCTGACTTTCATCCCTTGCCATAGCGGAAATGTATCACGCCAAACAAAGAGCGGCCTGTTAAACAGTCGGGAGGGATTGCACCTCTCTCATTCCTGCCCCGCAATCATCCCCGTCCGCAGGGCGCGATATCCCTTGAGAGGATCTAAAGGGGTGATCCTCCCGTCCGCGTCAGATGATACCCTCGGTCATCACAGTTTCACCGCTCGAATGAGGAGAACGGCCGCCAGAGAACGGGGAAACAGCCGGGCATCCAGCCAGACCGGCACACCGTAAAGATGATTGCACCATTTAAACAGAGGCGCGATGATTCTCCAAGTTGCGGCCTTCTCCCTGGAATCACTTTTTCCCCCTCTCAGGCGCTGGAGAAAGGATACGGCCGAAACAACGAACACCATGGTCAATTTTTCCAGAGGTCCGAGCACCTTCCGTATCTCCGCGAGGTTCAGTTCGACCTCTTTCAGGCGCTCCTCCATTTCCCGGAGTTCATAACGGCGGAAGTGACCCACGAAGCGGTCATCGCAAGCAAAGTAGTCCTGACGATGGGGAAAGGTGAGGATCATACTCCCTCCTTTTTTCAGAACCTCTGCCATCTCCCGCAGTGCCGGACGATCTTCCGGGAGGTGCTCCAGGACCTCCGAACAGACGACCTGCGTAAAGGACCCGGTCTTGAATGGGAGGTGTGCGGCATCAGCCGCCACGAAGAAACCTCTTGCCTGGATTTTTTGCAGGGATTTGAGGGCCGTAAAGGACAACTCAGAATAAACAACGCCATCGGAATCAGTCACCATCGGCGACAGCCCGCTTCCGACCTCCAGGATCAGGCCCTTCTCCTGTCTCTGCATGCATTTTTTGACTGCCCGTTTTCTCAGCAGGTAATTGTAGAGGAAGTTCTTCAGTACCACATAGGCGTCATCCGCAAAGAAATCCTCAAAACGGTTGCTGCGGTCAAGTTTCATTTGCGTACCGGGAATAGGGTTGAACGGATGATCTTCATTCTGGCCAAGCGGAAGATCAGCGCCGTCACCAGACATCCGAGACCATAGCGGATGCTGCGCCAGAGATTGATCGAGGAGGCCTCTGTAAAATATTTCGTGGGACAGGTTACTTCGGCGATAGTATAGCCCTGCCAGATGATCTGTGCCAGCATCTGATTGTCGAATACATAATCGTCCGAATTATCTTCCAGCGAAAGACTCTCCAGCAGCTCCCGGGAAAAGGCCCTGTATCCGGTATGATATTCGGAAAGCTTGGCCCCCATGAGAATATTTTCGGCCAGGGTGAGAAACCGATTGGCGATGTACTTCCAGACCGGCATGCCCCCCTTCAGGGCGTATCCTCCCAGGATCCGCGATCCGAGTACGCAGGGATAAAGGCCGTTTCCGATCATCGTGGCCATAGCCGGTATCAGTTTGGGCGTATACTGATAGTCGGGGTGAACCATGATGACGATGTCCCCTCCCGCCTCCAGGGCCATCCGGTAGCAGGTCTTCTGATTCCCCCCGTAACCCCTGTTCTGTTCATGGACATAAACCTGTGTTTTGGGAAGACCTGAAGCGATGGCCGATGTTTCATCCCGGCTCGCATCATCGACGAGGATCACCAGATCCACAATCCCCTGCTCCATAACCTCCTCGTAGGTTTTCTTCAGGGTCTTCGCCGCATTGTAGGCGGGCATGACGACAATGATTTTTTTATTATTATGCATGGGTGTCTGATATCTCTAATGCGTTTAGCGATCAAGTATTTTTTGCTGCCGGCTCTTCCGCTCCATGACCCTGAACAGGGCCTCTATCAACCCCTGATCACCGGGGAGGATGTGCAGGGCCGCCTGTAAATGGGCAACCGCCTCCTCGTACCTGCCCTTCTTCATCGCGACCATCGCCCGTTGCCGGTGCGCATAAACATGGTCTGGTTCTTCCCGGATAACCGCTTCATAAAAGGCATCGGCCTCGGTCAATCTCCCCAGCGATTCCATCGCCAGCCCCATATTTAAAAGGGCCCCGACATGACGAGGGGTCAGGGACAATGCCTTTCGGTACTGACCAATTGCTTCGTCGAAGCGGCCCATATGAGCCAGCACGGTTCCCAGATTGTTGTATGCATCTGTATAGCGAGGATTGATCCGGATAGCTTCCCGATAATGGTCAATGGCTCTTTCCGTATCCCCTTCGTGATAAAACGCATGGGCTAGATTATTATGCGCGATTTCATTTTTCTCCGTTACCTCCAGGGCATGGGCAAAGAGACTGCGGCTGCTCTGCCAGTACTGAAGCTGATGGCGGGTAGCAAGACCTCCCATCAGGATGAGAAAGACTAAAGAAATGATAACCGCGATCCTGCTTTTATCTCCTATAGCGAAAAGATCTGCGACACCCCAGACCAGCATGATAAACAAGCCGATAAAGGGAACGTAGGCATACCGATCGGCCATCGCCTGCAAACCCACCTGAACCAAGCCGATCACCGGCACAAGGGTCCCGAGAAACCAGAACCAGCCGACCGGCAGATAGGGACGCAACCGACTCTGAGTCAGAACCAGTGTCGTGACGGAAGCGATCAGCAGCCCGGCCGGAATCGACTCCCAAAAGGTCAGACTCCCCGGATGCGGATAAAAAAGGGCCATCTCCCCAGGCCAGAAGACCTTCTCGATATAGGTGGCATAGGCATGAAGGCTATTGGCCAAGCGGACGGTCATGGAAAAATGATCGAGTGATTTCAGGGCACCGCCCGCTGCCGCCGCCAGAATGGTCACGACAACCGATAACGCAGAAAGAACGATCAACGGGATCTTTTCCAGGAGCAACCCGGAAAATGAAATCGGCCGGGCAGCAGTTGGTTGAAGTCCTTTCGTAAGTCGTCGGGCATCCCATGCCGGCAAATACCCGGAAAATCGTCCAAGTGGCCAGAAGTCTAGGAGAATCATCAGGAACGGCAGTGTGATCAACATGGGCTTGGCCATCAGTCCCAGTGCAAAGGCGGTCAAAACGGGCAGATATCGTTTCCATCCCGGCTTCCGGATATAGAACAGATAGAGCAAAAGCGTAAAAAGCCCGAGGCACGTGCTCAGAACATTCTTCCTCTCGGCCACCCAGGCAACCGATTCCACGTTCATCGGGTGAACGGCAAAGAGGGCGGCCACGCAGGCGCTCCGCCAGAGGGTTCCCGTCATAAGGCGAAGTACGGAAAAGAGCAGGATCGTGTTGACGAGATGAAAGATGACATTTGTCCAATGGTGACCGCCGGCATTGGCCCGAAACAACTGCCAGTCCAGCATATGCGAAAACCAGGTCAGGGGGTGCCAGTTGGCACTCTTCTTTTCTCGGAAGGCCCAGATAAACCCTTCCATCGTCACCCCCGCCTGAACATGGGCATTATCAGTAACATAGAGCGGATCATCGTAATTGATGAAGCCATAATCGCTAACCGGCTGGTAGCAGACCAGGATCATCAGACTCAAGATTAGAGAGACCACAATCTCGGCAATATAACGGGATGTATAGTGATGGATCATCATCGTCCTTCCAAACGACCGTTTTGATGCGCGGGGATCTGTTTCAGGGCATCTTCGAGGTCCTTTTTCATCCCTGCGTTATCGGGATTGATCGCTAAGACCGCCCGAAATTGCTCGATCGCCTCTTCGACCTTTCCCTGTTCCAAGAGCAGCTTGGCCAGATTGCTTTGCGCCCCCGCGTAGTCCGGTTTCAATTCCAGGGCCCTTCTGAAGCCGTTCTCCGCCTCCCGCGATTTGCCCTGACCGGCGAAAACCACGCCCAGATTATTGTGAGCCTCCGCAAAGCCCGGATCGTCTTTCAGCGCCTCCCGGTAATGGGCTGCAGCTTCATTCGCCTTCCCCTCCTGCATCAGTACCAGAGCAAGGTTGTTGTGGGCCTGCGCATAATCCGTTTTGATCCGCAACGACTCCTGGTAATGGTACCTTGCCCTCCTGAGATCTCCCCGGCCGAGCCATACGTTCCCCATACCCATCTGTGCAATATGATTGTTTTCCGTAACCCTCAGGGCCTGGGTGAATGCCGCCTCGCTGCTTCGCCAGTGGGGAAGCTCCATCCGCGTGCAGACAGTTAAGTCCAGAATCAGCAACCCCGCTGCCACCGCCAGAAGATACCGACGGCTCGAGTATCTTTTCAGAAGATCCGGCAAACCCCAGGCGATGATGATGAAGATCCCGACGAGAGATAGGTAGGCGTAGCGGTTGGCCATGGACTGGAAACCCACCTGGACGATCCCGATGACCGGAAGAAGTGTGATCAGATACCAGAACCAGCCGGTGATGAGATAGCCGAACTTTCGTCCCTTGAAAAGTACGACACCGGTTACAGCGGCGAGAAACAGGATGGATAAGGCGACCTGCCAGAAAGGCCGGCCGGCCGGATAGGGATAGAAAATGGCCAGATCCACCGGCCAGACCATCTGGACCAGGTACATTGCGTAGGAATTGATTGCATTTTCGATACGGCCGATCAGGGGAAAAACGGAAATCGCTTTGACCGCGCCGCCCATTCTGGCAGCATAAAAGGTGACGAATGCGGACAAAAGCGAGGCGAAGATCAGCGGCACTTTTTCCTTCAGCAGGCGGATCAGGAGTTTCCGCCTGCTTTGACTATGTAGAATTCCTTCTGACCGATCCGTGCCCGGCGCGGAAAAGCGCTGCAGCGGCCAGTAATCGAGAAGTAAAAGTACGAAGGGCAGCGTGACCAGTATCGGTTTCGCCATCAGGCCGAGAGTAAAACACAGGAAGACCTGCCCGTATCGCTTCCATCCCGGCTTCTCCGCATAGCGGATATAGGCAATGATGGTCAAAATCCAGAAGAGGGTGCTGAGAAGATTCTTCCGCTCAGCAATCCACGCCACGGATTCGATGTTCAACGGATGGACAGCAAAAAGCGCCGCCACCACTAAACATTTCCAAATTTCGCCTGTCATCCGTCTCAAACCGAGGAAAAGAACAATGGTGTTCAGGATGTGCAAGAAAAGGTTAGTCATGTGGTAACCGGCGGCGTTCAGCCCGTACAACTCATAGTCGGCGATCAGGGAAAGCCACGTCAGCGGGTGCCAGTTCGCCGCATCGAAGGTGGTCATGGCCCAGAGCAGGTTCTTACCGGTGATTCCCTTTTGAACGTGCTGGTTCTCCAGGACATAGAGGTTATCATCGAGAGCAATGAAATCGTAACCGGCGGCCGGCCAGTAGAGGGCCAGAACGACTGCCGACAGAAGAAGGATGACAACGATACTGCGGTATTTACCTATCATAACGGTCATGCCCTTCGCCGTCTCATCTGCCCACTCTGTCATCCGGCTGTGTATCATACTTTGGGATAGTTGCTTCTTGTGCATTTTCGATATCCGGATTGATGCGTCGTGCCTCACGGAGATGGTATGCAGCCTCATCCGCCAGCCCCTTGCTACTCAGAAGCCGGGCTAACTGATAATGGACATTCACATAGTCCGGTTGATACTTGATCGCTTCTCGAAAGTGGCCGACCGCATCATCGATTTGTCCCCGTCCCAGCAACAGCATTGCCAGATTGTTGTGTGCACCGGCATGCTCCGGAGCCAGTCGGATTGCCGCGCGGTATTCTTCTATCGCCTGATCCACTCTTCCCTTACGGGTAAGTGCCAGACCAAGGTTGTTGTGAAGAGTCGAATCATAGGGCTTCTCTTTCAGAGCTATACGGTATTCCGCTATCGCCTCATCCCACAACCCTTTTTTCGAAAGGAGATTCCCTCGAATGAAGAGAACATCTACATCGCCCGGCTTAATTTTCAGGGCCTCCGTTAAGCAGGTCATCGCCTCCTCCAATTTCCCCTGTTCCATCCATGTCAATCCAAGATTGAGATAGGGAGGCAAATAGAAAGGGTTGATCCGGATGGCCGTACGATAATGTTCGACTGCCTCCGTATATTTCTTCTCGTTGGTCAGGGCCCTCGCCAGATTGTTGTGTGCCAGATAATTTTTCCCCGCCACATGCAGGGCATGGCTGAACAGGGCAATGCTGTTCTTCCAGTATCCGACCTGGATCTGCGTCATGAAAAGCAGTATGGCCATCACAGCCCCCGAAACGGCGCCCCATATCACCCTGCGGCAGCGGCTATCCTGGAGAAGTTCTGCTGAGCCCCATGCAACCATGATAAAGATACCAATCACCGGCAGATAGGTATAACGGTCCGCCATCGCTTGTGCACCGACTTGAACCAGCCCTATCACGGGAACGAGAGTTCCCAGATACCAGAGCCAGCCGACAAGCATGTAGCGACAATGACGATTCTTTGCCAAAACGAGGCTGGTGATCAGAAGGAGCAGGATGAGGGCAAGAACAATTTCTCTTGCCGGCCATGTCCCCGGATGGGT